>DATDCV010000285.1:0-11230 GCA_036524155.1 Verrucomicrobiia bacterium | reverse complement strand
GCCGACGGCGGCGATTCCTGGACCTGGATCACCGCCAATCCGACTCCCTTCTCCGGCCAGCGGGCCAACCAGTCAAACGTCTACCCCTACGAGCACCAGCATTACTTCCAATATGCCACCGAAACTCTGGCCGTTAACGCTGGCGACAGCCTGATCGCCTACGTTTTCCTCGATCCCGCCAACGTCCCCGCCGAGGTCATGCTCCAATGGTTCAACGGGAGCTGGGACCACCGCGCTTACTGGGGCGCCAACAACATCAACTGGGGCGTCAACGGCACTCCCAGCCGCCGTTCCATCGGCGCCCTGCCCGCAACCGGCCAGTGGGTACGCCTCGAAGTGCCCGCCAGCCTCGTCGGCCTCGAAGGCACCACCCTGAGCGGCATGGCCTTCACCCTCTACGGCGGCCGCGCCACCTGGGACTACGCCGGCAAGAAAACCGCCAACATCTTCCATGACCAGGATGGCGACGGCTTATGCGATGCATTAGAAGATCTCAACGGGAACGGCGCCGTGGACTCGGGGGAAACGGACTGGCAGAGCGCGTCCGATCTCGGCCTCCAAATCTGGATTACCGAACCCAAGAAGAACTCAAACCTGCCCTGATTTCGAGGCGAACCACTCTTCACATCTAACAGGCACGCACCATGAAAACTCCATTAGCACTTTGCTTCCTGGCCCTCTGCACGCCTTTGGCTTCAACTGCGGCCTCCGGCGGCCTCATCGGGAATCAGTACATCACGCAAATCGAGGCCAAACACATCTTCCGCTCGCCGCTTGAATGGGCGGGCATGCAGGAGCCCCAGAAAGATGAAGCCTCTGAACTGCTCGCCGCGATGGATACATTTCAAACCAATGGCTTGCCGGCTGGCCTTGATGCCCTCGAGTCCTTTCTCACGGCGCACCCTCAATCCGGCTGGGCCGCCTCACTTCATGTGCTTTTGGCCGAGTACTACGGGGGGCGGGGCCGGCTGACGGCGGCTTTGGGGCATTGGCAAGCCGCCTGGGAACTGACGAAATACTATCCTGATTACCCGCATCAGCATTTGGCGGCTCGCACAGCCGCGGGCTGGGGCGGCCTTCTGGCCGGGTTAGGCCACCAGGATGAACTGGCTGCGCTGCTTCAGGAACTCGAGGAACTTCAAATCCCGCTTTATTCCTACGGCACGGCCGTCATGGCCAACAAAGCCCGGCTGCACGCGATGCGCTCGCAGCCCGGCACGGCCAACGCGTGCGGTTTGCTCGCTCTGAACCGCCTTGGCGCCAATTTGCAGTTGAACAAGCTGCTCAAGCGGCAGCTCCTGCGAACTCCCGCGCCGCTGACAGGCTTCAGCGTCGCCGAGTTGCTGGAGCTGGGCAGAACCAACGGCATTCCACTGGAAGCGGTGCGGCGGCCCGCCCAAGCCGAACTTGTCGTGCCTTCGATAATTCACTGGAAGCTCAATCACTACGCTGTGGTGATGGACAAGAGCGCCGAACGCACCCTGGTGCTGGATCCATCCTTTAATGGCGAGCTCTGGATGGATGTGGAGACCATCGAGGCCGAGGCCAGCGGGGTTTTTATAGTCCCTGCGGGGAAGGCTCCAAGCTCCTGGCCCAGGCTCACTCCCACCGAGTGCGCGGCCATCTTCGGCAAGGGCTATCCCAGCGGTTTTAGCGATTGGGAGGACGCGCCGCCCGACGACTGCGACGGCGGCGACGGCAGCGACGCCGACTGCGACCCGCCCAGCTCGAATGACGGCGGGGACGGCGGCGGGCCGCCGAATCCACCCCCACCATGCTGCGACGGCGGCGGGGACCCGTCAGACGATTCGGATTCCGGTTCCGGAGATGACACACCGAAGACGGGGCATCAAACTGGATGGGACCAGCCACAGTATGATCACGGCGGCGGCGGCTCCTATTTGCGGGCCATAGACAGCGGCAGCGGCGCCATGTTGGCCGGCCACGGCATGCCCCGCTGGCGGATATCCGAGCCCTACATCAGCCTGTGGCTCCATGATTCGCCGCTGTTTTACCACCTCTCAAATGGGAAACTGATGCCGCTCAAGCTTACCTACAAGCAACGGGGTGAGGACCGCGGGAGCGGCATCGGCGGCTTCGGTCCCAAATGGGAATGCAACTGGCTGGGCATGCTTTACGGAAAAGACGGCTTGAACTACTTCACCAATCATCTGGCTGGCGGTGGCCAGCAGACCTTCAACCGGAACGGGTCACCTGAATACTCTTCCGCCCGCAAGGTCTGCACTTCGCAGGAGCTGCCTACCTTGCGCACGCCCACCCTCTGCGGCGGCACCTGGAGCTATACTCTGGACGGCCAGGCTGCTCCGGTGGGCCTCGGTTCCTCCACCGGTTCGGGTAATTGCTACTCTTACGTTGTCGATTTTCCCACCAAGGAGACTAACTACTTTCGCAGCTACCGCGTCGACAAATACGGACGGGGAATCCGATTCAATTATGAGAAGGTTGGCGCCGTGGTCCGCCTCAAGAACGTGGTCGACCTGGACGGCCGGACCAACACCCTCGGGTACAATAACGCCAGCTATCCCAATCTCATCACGTCGGTCACCAACCCATACAACGCCACGTGCCAGCTCGTCTATGACAACCTGGGCCGGCTGACGAACGTTACGGATATGCAGGGACTTTCCTCCTCGTTCAAATATGACACCAGCAATAATATCACGAACCTGACCACGCCCTACGGCGAAACCAGCTTTCAGATCTTCGAGGGCACCAACGCCACATACGGTTCCTGGAATCGCTCGCTTTTGGTGACCGAACCCAGCGGCGATCATCAACTTTATGCCTTTTGCAGCGGAGGGGCTACTGGGGTCGCCGGTGACGGCTTTCCAGGGTACCGCAACAGCTTCCACTGGGACCGCGCGCAGTATGCCGCGATCAGCGCTCAGGGAAAAACCAACTTCCTCGCTATGCCGGATGCGGATTACGATCTCGCCGAGACCAGGCATTGGCTCCATGGCGCCGATGGCGCCACCCTCAGCGACACCCTGGATGCCATGGCCGGCCCTGTGGACCCGGCTTCGAGCAGCCGCAATCCTGTTTGGACCTTCACTTACCAGGGCCAAAACCCCTTAACTCCTTGGGTGGTCGGCACCCTCAAACGCGTCACCCAAGTCTGGAGCACAGGACCAGGCCCGATGGTCACAATTACGCGCAACAGCCGTGGCCGGCCAGAGATTGTCACCAATTACTTTAACGGCAACCCCGCAGCTTACACCAACGTCTTCGACTCCAGCGGCCGCATCGTCCAGCGGCAATGGGGCAATCGGGGCGAACTGGTCCGCGGATACGGCTATCACGCCGTTTACACGAACCTTTTGACCTCGGTCACCAACGCGGTCGGCGATGTGATCCGCTACACGCACGACACCAACACGCTCAAGGTTACCAGCATCGCCTTCCCGAGCGGTCTGGTGCGGACCAACATTTATTACGCCAGCGGCCCAAGCCAGGGCTTCCTCCAAACGCAAATCGAGATCGGTATCCGCACCAACTCATTCTCCTACACCAACGGGAATGTTTGGATCCATACGAATGAACTGGGGCTGGTGACAACCAATCTCTGGGACAACCTCAGGCGCCTGCTGTCAGTGGCTTTCCCGGACGGCACCACGATTTCGAATACGTACAGCAAACTCGATCTCACCGGGGCCAAAGACCGCCTCGGGCACTGGACCTGGTACGGCCACAACTCGCTTGGCCAGCTCACTTCGATCACCAATGTGAACGGCCAGATCACCCGCTACGATTACTGCGGCTGCGGCGCTCCCAGCTCCATTACCCGTTACCTCGGGGCCCAGTCCTTGCCGACGGTACTCAGCTACGATATCCGCGGCCGGCTTACGAACACGATCTACTCGGATAATTACCAGATCAATCGTGCCTACGACGCCACCACAGGTATGCCCAGCAGCATCAGCGACAGCGGCGGGCGTAGCATCGATATCGATTATGTCCCGCTTGGACTCAACTTTTTGCTCGCCAATGTTTATGCGAGGGGAGGCAGCAAACTGTTCGGTCAAACGTACGACGAGTACGGGCATGTGCTCACCCGCATCGACCAAAACGCCGTCACCATCACCAACGGGTATGATACAGTGGGCCGGTTGATCGGGCGGCGGGCATTCGGTCCCGCTGCGCTTCAGTATGGCACGATCGAGTCGGGACTCGAGAGCTTCGTGTACAATAGCCGCGGCCTCACCAACTATTCCGATGCCCTCGGCCATCTCACCAGCTTCGTGCGCGACGCCGCCGGACGTCTGCTTTACGAAACCAACGCGAACACCGAGCTGCTACAGTTCACCTACAGTCCCGCCGGCCAACTGCTGACACTCACCGACGGAAAGAACCAGACCACAACATGGCATTATGACAGTTATGGCCGTGTCACCAACAAGGTCGATGCCGCGAGCACGGAAATCCTCCGCTACATTTACAATCCCGAGGGCCGTCTGACCAACCGGTGGAGCGTGGCCAAAGGCACCACTTCTTACGGTTATGATTATTTGGGCAACCTGACGAATATAACCTATCCTCAATCGACCATCAGTTACGGGTACGACTCACTCAACCGGCTGACCAGCATGGTCGATCCCGTGGGCACAACTTCTTTCACCTGGACCGACGGTGACCAGTTGGTCAGCGAAGACGGCCCCTGGAATGCCGACACGGTGAGCTACACGTACACCAGCCGGCTCCGCACCGCCCTCAGCCTCTTGCAGCCGAACGCTTCTCCCTGGGTCCAGACGTACGGTTATGATAGTGACGGGCGGCTCACCAATGTCACCTCGCAGGCCGGAGCTTTCGGTTACCAATACCCGGACAACAGGTTTGACCTCATAAGACAGCTCACCCTGCCCTCCGGAGCCTACAGCAGCCGCGCTTATGACGATCTGGCCCGCCTGACCGACATCACCCTTTATCACCCAAACGGCACCGTCCTCGACAGCCACGGATATTCGTACGACATGGGGTCGCAGCGAACGCAGCAAGTGTTCACGGCCGCCAATTTCGTCAATTACACCTACGACAACATCGGGCAGTTGAAAACCGCCGCCGGCTGGGAACAGGACGGAACCACCCCGCGCTTGCATGAGCAGTTCGGATATGATTATGATCGGGCCTGGAATTTAAATTATCGGACCAATAACCAATTGGTCCAGACGTTTGCGGTGAACAATCTCAACGAGTTGACCAGCGCCAGCCGCAGCGGAACTCTGACGGTCGCAGGGGCGCTCAGCCAGAGCGCGGGCGTTTCCGGAGTCACGGTGTCGGGGACCGGCCTCTCCTCCGGGGCCGCCAACGTCTATGCGGATGGAAGCTGGGCACGAGCGGGCGCCACTCCGGCCAATGGCCAGAACACTTATAACGCGAGCACAAGCGACAGCTACGGTCGCACCGCCCAGGACAGCGTCGTAGTCAACCTGCCCACCTCAAGCTCCCTCTACTACGACGGGAATGGCAATCTTACAAACGACGGCCTGCGGACCTTCGAGTACGACACCGAAAACCAATTGACCAGCGTCACAGTCTCCAGCGCCTGGAGAAGCGAGTTCTGTTACGACGGAATGATGCGCCGGCGTATCCGGAAAGAGTTCAGTTGGGCGAGTGGCGCTTGGCTCCAGACCAACGAAGTGCATTATGTTTACGACGCGCTGCTGGTGGTGCAAGAGCGCGACGCCAGAAATCTCCCCCAAGTCACCTATACGCGGGGAGCCGATCTGAGCGGCGGCCTGCAGGAGGCGGGGGGTATTCGCGGGCTTCTCGCCAGGACCGACTCAAGCCTTGCGGGCACTCCATTCGCGCAAGCCTGTTACCATTACGATGGCAACGGTAACGTTTCCTGCCTTGTGAACGCCAGCAATATCGTCGTGGCCCTTTACAGCTACAGCCCTTTCGGGAACCTTCTCACCAAGAACGGCCCGCTGGCGGACGCGAATATTTACCGCTTCTCTACCAAAGAGATCGATACAGCATCTGGGCTGCTTTATTACGCCTGTCGCTATTACGCACCAAATCTGCAGAGGTGGCTAAATAGGGATCCTATCGGGGGAGCCGGTGGCCTGAATTTGTACGGCTTTGTAGCCAATAATCCTACGCATAAGGTTGACCCGTTCGGCTTGTGGTTTGGCTCATGTGATCCTTCCTGGGAAGCGGACGCCTTGAAGATGACAGGCCAACCGGCAAGAAGCATACTTGCGTTAGAAGCCACAATTGACAGTGGGGCGAACGCATTGTCCTACAGGTTCCCGGTAACGGTCCCAGGAAACGAGGCTACGCGGGCGATGATTCAGCAGCAGATGAACGCCGCGCAAGTACAGTTAAGGGATTATCGCGCCGTAGGAACTGCAGGAGGCGTCGGGGCCACAGCTACGGCCATTTGTACCGTTGGGACCCTGCCTGCGGGTGCCGTATTGACAGGAGCGGGCGGATGCGGCGTTGCCGCAGTAGGGTGGACAGGAGTCGGCCTCGCAGGAGTTGGAGGTGTGGTGGCGGGAAAGTTAGTCGGTCAGATTGGCCCGCAGGGTAACACCGTCGACGATCTGATACAGCGCTTCTTCCGGTGGGCTGTTTGGAACCCATGGTACGCACACTCTTGTCGCAAATGATGGGTTTGAAGTCTGACTTTTGGCACGTTTCTGCCTGGTTTCCAGCCTTCGCTGCTTTGCTCGGGTTGAACCATAGTGGGGGGGGTTCTTGCTCGCCTTGCTTAAGAGACCTTGGCTTACGGTGCGCCGCGAATATGATGCCCTCATCGCTTCTTAGGGGTGGGGATTGGCCGGTGTCCGAGACCGACTACTTGATTGGTGAAAGTAGATATGCTTGGTCGCTTGGTTGGGCGATTTCAAGGCATTTCCATGCAAATTAGACCAATAACGGCGTTTCGTTTACATTTCCTGCTAGCGAGTTGTCAAAAGCCTCGTCCAAAGCGGCTTGATTGGTTGCGCCAAAAAGCCCTCGACGCGTTCCGTCAAGATGCGGAATCGACGCTTTCGTTTTTGGTTGAGAAATTGCACAACTCAAAAAAAGTTCGCAAGAGTTTGGTGCTCTTATGGCTTTTAAAGCAGATCGCAACATATGAGCCGAACAGCGTGGAGACGGCGTGCCTATTCAGATCTCTGCCCGGGTTGAGGCTCCTAGATCGGCTTCACGTTTGCAGCGCGGTCCTGCTCCATTGTCTTTCCCCACGCGTAATGGGGGACCACCTCGACCTAGTCCTTCATCCGCGCATTGACCAACTCATTATAGATGCGGGGCCACTAGGGACCCAGCTGAGGAGCAGGATTCTAAACAAGCAAACCGACGAGGTGTGCTTAAGTTGGATTCGTACTCAAGGCATCAGGATCGAAAACAACCCCTATTTCGTGGAGGAACTGAATACAAAGCTCAGGTCAAGCGCCGAGAGCGGTGACTCAACGGCAAAGTACTTACTTGCCCTGCAATGCCCCCGCAATCCGGCCGAGAGACTTCAGCTTCTCCATGAAGCGGCTGGCCTAGGAAGCCTTGAGGCACTGTGCGCGCTGGGGGTATTTTATTGCATCGGAGAATTCGTTGACCAGGACCGGGGTCGCGGTGAAGCGCTCCTGCGGGAAGCAGCTGGCATAGGGAGTCCCACCGCGAAGATTGCCCTTGATCGGCTGCCTCCAATAAATGACACATAGCACTTCATGAGGACCCGCGAACAGTTAGAACAGATTATGAGGTATTTTTCACTTTTGGTGCTAGTTTACGGGGCATTTCCCCCCATCCCCCTCTTTCGCAGAGCGCTCGTCAAACAGCTGCATCTTGCGGCGCTCGCAGGGTTCCGGCGCGACCGTCGCCGGGCGTTGGATCTCCTCACACAGAAACTCCAGGATTCTAGTACGCCCGCAAAGAGTGTTCTGCTAATATGGCTCCTGGAAAATGCGGTGCGAGCGGCACCTAGCGATCCAATTTTCAAAAGCGTCCTTAGCGATTTGCCGGGAAATGACCCTCTTCAACGGCTGAGTTGCTGCCGAGAAGTCATGAGAATGTGCTTCTCACGAAGCCTGCTCTGTGAGCACTTGCTTGACAGATTCGACGACTTTCAATTTTAAATATGCTCCCAGGCAAAACCCCGACCTGCTTCGTTCGCCCACCCCTCGTTCACGAGGAGTCCTCGCGTTGTGGGTATCACCCGTCAGTGTGGGCTTTTTAGGTTTCACTCATCAGCAGACCCCGCTCCGAATGTCGTTGGCCCTCGAGTACAATTCAACTGCGTTGAAATGGCCCTTTGCCACGCTGGTCATTAGTGCGTTCTCTATAGGTGTTGGCGGCGGCGTGCCAGGGAATAATATGGTTCCTACTATAGGTTTGTTATGTGCTATCACCAGCGGTATCGGAGACACCTCGCTGATCGCTTTAGATCACACTGACGTCGCGACTAAGCTGATCCTACCGACACCTGGCCAACTACTGGTCGCGGATCAGCTTCCGAAGCGGCCCGCTAATTCACATTACATTTCCGCTGTCGTCTTGGTCCTAAGTGCTCGAACCTTGGAGCTCCTTCGCCAACTCCAACTTCCCAACGGCAGCACGGGCGTTAAGGACATATGCCTTTCCCCAAATGGCAACTATGCCTCCATGACGCATGTCGTTGGCAACTTCAGACGCCCCGCGATCCATCCGGGCCAAAACTGGATTGCTGCCAATGCTCTCAGCATTATAGATATCACCAAGTTTGAGCTTTTGGGCAGCGTGCTGCTCGACGATCGCGGGAACGGTGCGGCAAACCCTGGGGGGATGGCTTTCTCGGAGGACGGAAAAATCCTCGTTGTTACTCATGCAGGCACCCATGAGATCAGCATCATTGATTTTCCAGCGTTGCTGAACAGCATTTTAGATCTACCGGCACCAGTTGATCCCTTAAGCCGGAAGTCCAGGCTGTTCAGTCAGCATGAGGTCGATTTTGCCAATTACGTCCCCTTTTTTCCCAGCCCGCGCCGGCGCGTGAAGCTGCCCGAGGGCGACCTCGGCCCACGCTCTGTCGTGGTTGTCGGGCGTACGGCATTCGTAACGAACTATTTTTCTGAGACAGTCACTCTTCTTGACCTGCTCGATCCCAACGTGAAGCCGCAGTCCATTCCTCTGGGGACGAACGTCGCTCCAGGAAAACCCCTCACCCGTGCCGAAACGCTTGCCCGGATGCCTTTGGCAAAGAGGGGTGAATTCTACTTTCACGATGCAACGATCTGTTTTCAACACTGGATGAGCTGTTCCAGTTGCCACCCCGACGGCCGGGCGGACGGGTTGAATTGGGATTTGCTGAACGATGGCATCGGCAACCCGAAAAACACCAAGAGCCTGCTATACGCGCACAAAACACCTCCGGCCATGTGGCTCGGCGTGCGGGATACGGCCGAAACAGCCGTTCGCGCCGGCCTGCGCCACATCCTGTTTGCGAAACCGTCCGAAGAAATCGCCGTCGCGATAGACGAATACATAAAGT
This sequence comes from Verrucomicrobiia bacterium, assembly GCA_036524155.1. Lineage (GTDB taxonomy): Bacteria > Verrucomicrobiota > Verrucomicrobiia > Limisphaerales > UBA8199 > DATDCV01. The sequence goes on along the minus strand of DATDCV010000285.1, from coordinate 1,743 downwards.
CACTCCGGCCAGCCCCAAGCCCCTACCTCGTGGACGGTAAACTGTCGGGGATGGCGGAACAAGGCAAAGAAGTCTTCACCAAAGCAGGGTGCGTTACTTGCCATCCTCCGCCACTCTTCACGGACCTTCACCATTACGATGTCGGCACGCGAGCCGCCTATGATAAACCTGCCGACTTTTTCGACACCCCTGACCTGGTCGAACTTTGGCGGACTCCCCCCTACCTGCACGACGGGTCCGCGGCCACCGTTCGCGACGTAATTACCCGCAAGAATCCACACGATGAACATGGCAAGACCTCCGATCTTTCCGCCGGTGAAATCGATGATCTGTGTGCTTATCTCCTGTCGCTGTAATCTCGCCGCCTCACCCCCCTCGCGTGCAGAACAGAAAGGGGTTAATTAGATTGTGATATAGGCCACACGAAGCGACGGAGCCTTCCCGATCAAAGTAGCGGCCCTGAGGAAAAGCTCCCTGGCTTGATCGGACGGCCACATGCATCAACCCAAAAACAGGCACCGGAAGTAATCTCCCCGGCACTGGAAACCGACGCCAATCTTCGAGCTTAACGCTTAACGCTTAACTCTTAACTCTTAACGGATCGCAGCCCCCCTCCGAGAAAAACATTTCAATCGGACTTCGGAGCTGCTACGTTTTTGCAGGTGCTGCACTTTTGCTGCTACACTTCTGCAAGTCACAACCCGCCCGTGACCAGCCACTTCCGCAATCTGCTACGTTTTTGGCTACGCTTTTGCATCTCCAGCCCCTGCCTGGAGAAAAACATTTCCCCTCCTTGACACTCTTAACCTATCAACGTTTTAACGCTTCAACGCTTTAACGCTTCAGCGTCTCAGCCTCTCCCCCGGTCGCCTGGCCGGCGTGACGGGTGTAGCAGATGTAGCAGATGTAGCGGTCCCCAGATATCCCCGGAAGAAAATTCTCCCCTTAAACCCGCCTTCCGCGTGTTCCGCGTATTCCGCGGTTGTCGGTCTCTGCTGCGCATTTCGGGCTTCGGCTTGTGTATCGGTGCCATCCGTGTCTATCAGTGGTTGGAAGCGTCGGAATTGCCATCCCGCCTGCCCGTGCCGCAATATCGCCAGGCATCGGTGGATAACGCCAAATCACGCTCGTTAACGCCAGATAACGAATAAAGTGCCACCCCGGCACTTCCCGCCTGGCTCACGGGGAACGAGAATTTTAGCTTTTCAGCCTTCTCTCGGGCTCAGTCACCATCAGCTAGTATCAGCTATTAACACCTACTCCCGCGTAATAACACTTCCTGCATTTTCCCTCGAACTGTTAACCAACTGCTTCGGCCCAGCCTATTCGGTTCCACCCTCGTCCAATCGTCTCGCTTCCTCTTCGACGCTTGCCGGGACGCTTGGGACGCTCTGGGACGGTCGTGGGACGCTCGCAAAGGTGAGAATCGGCCGTGTTTACCGGCCTTGGGACGGTGAGACGGCTGTACACCCCCAAGCCACCCCCCTCCCTACTCTTCCTCCTCCTCGTTCTCTTCCTCCTCCTCGTCCTCGCCCCCCTCCCCACAAAGCCTGCTGGTAGCCCACGGAAGGCTACGGAGGGCTACGGAGGGCTACGGAAGGTTACTTTCCGTGCTCCTGCCGGGTTGCCGGGTCCATACCCCTGAAGGCATCCCCACCACTTCGGACTGTGGATTGTAGACTGTGCCGGCACGCCTCAAAGGATTTCAAAGTGAATCAAAGCATTTCAAAGGATTTCAAAGCA
>DATDCV010000284.1:0-4483 GCA_036524155.1 Verrucomicrobiia bacterium | reverse complement strand
TTCCCATCTCTTTCAGAATTTTCTACAGTTTATTGTGATCCACACAGTCAAAGGCTTTGGCATAATCAATAATAAAGCAGAAATAGATGTTTTTCTGGAACTCTTTTGCTTTTTCGATGATCCAGCGGATGTTGGCAATTTGATCTCTGGTTCCTCTGCCTTTTCTAAAACCAGCTGAACATCTGCGCAATTGTCGAAATCGGCAGAGGAACAAAGTTCGTCGGTTTCCGCCATTGCTGCAGCGGTCGAGCAATTGACGGTCAGCATCAAAGTCATGTCCGAAAACGCCAATGAAGCGGGCGAACTTTCCACGCGTTCCGCAAAACAAGCCGATGAAGGCATGGATGTCGTCTCCGCGACGACGGACACGATCCAGAAAGTGGCGGATGGCATGGCCGAAGCCACCGTCACCATGGAAGAGTTGTCCAAGAAGGTAAACAGCATTACCGGCATCGTCCAGGCCATCCGCGAAATCGCGGACCAGACCAACTTGCTGGCCCTGAACGCCGCCATCGAAGCCGCGCGCGCAGGTGAGCAAGGACGGGGCTTTGCCGTGGTTGCCGACGAGGTCCGCAAACTGGCCGAACTCACCACCAGGTCGACTCAGGAAATCTCGAATATTGTCGGTGGAATCCGGCAGACCAGCGACGCGGCAGTCGATGCCCTGTCGAAGGTCAAGGTACTGGCTTCGGACGGCGCAAACCAGACAGCCAGCGTTCACCAGGCCGTGAAGCTGATGGACCAGTCGTCGCTGGAAGTCGGCAAGGCGGTCGAGTCCATCGTCGACGCCTTGCGGGAGCAGAGCATGGCCAGCAACGACATCGCGCAGCGCGTCGAAATGATCGCCCACGGCATCGAGCAAACCCACGCAGCTTCCGCAGAATCAAGCCGCCGTTCGGAAGTGCTCGTCAACCTCTCGCATGCGCTCAAGGAAAGTGTTCATCACTTCAGGGTATAAGTCGTTGTAGCCCAGACTTGACCTGACAGGCAATGTCCGATGGTCGGCCAAATCAAAAGCTGGCGATAAGCAGATCAACTTCCGCATCCAACCCGTTGCAGACCTTCACGAAGACCGAAGGCAGACGTTCAACGCCCCGGGGTCTGCCTTCTTGGGCAGCGGATTAGTTCCGGTGGCCGCGCGCGAATCGGGATAGCCGCAAGCTTCAGACACAATCCGGATATCCGTAACTTCCCCGAGGAAGACTAGGGGAATACCTCACTTCCAAATGCCGTTGATTTCCCGATAAAAATGCAGCCGACAGCCCAATGACCGAAAGCCAACCCGTCCGTATAAATCACGCCTAGCAGTTCAAGAAGTCAGGTAAGGGGCCATCTCCTGTTGCAGCACAGGGTTGCCTCCCTTGTTCTTTATATCGCAGCCCAAATCATGGAGGCGTACATGGAAACATTGAATGCTTGGAAGAGGCCCAATAAGCCGCTAATTCGAGAGCGGGTGTTATGCGCAGCGATTGGCAGCATATTATCGACAGGCGCCTGGGCGGTCGTGACAGGGCCGATCGATCCGGTCGTGGCCAATGTGCCGAAGTATGTGATCCCCTTGGTCATCCCGCCGGAGATGCCGAGGACGGGAACGACCGAACCGTGCCCTGTCGGCGGCGTCTGCCCACCAACCGACTACAACATTGCAGTCCGGCAGTTCCAGCAGCAAATTCTGCCCGGGGGCATCTGGAATGCACTCAACAAGCGCACCGATGCATTCGGCCCGACCACCGTCTGGAGTTACGGGGCTGCGGCGGATCCGATTCCAAACGGCTATGGGACCATACAGCCAAAAGGCGTGGCACCGGTACCTGCGGCGCAATCGTCGTTCAACTACCCCGCCTTCACCATCGAGACCAAGTCGCAGAAGTTTTCGTCCGTGCGCTGGATCAACGAACTGGTGACGATCGACCCTCTCACCGGTAAACCCTACTCGTTGGGGGACAAGCGGCGCACGGCGCTGCCGCATCTGCTCGCCGTGGACCGGACCCTGCATTTCGCCAATCCGGAAAAGCTGCCCTGCGCCAATCCGACCACGGGTGCCAAGCTGCCTGGCGCGACAAACTGCCGCCCCTATGTTGACCCGTTGAACCCGGATCCACGCCTGGGCAAACCCTATAACGGACCGGTCCCCATGGTCGTCCATGTTCACGGTGCAGAGGTCGGTCCCAACAGCGACGGCTTTACCGAATCCTGGTGGCTCCCGGCCGGATACGACTCGCTCGCCCTCAACACGCCGCCGCTGTCCGTCAACTATGCAACGGTCGGCAGTCACTATGACCAGGATGCGCTGTTCAATACGAACAGCTACCCCGGTTCCGCCGTGTTCAATTACGAGAACTACCAGCCGGCTGCCACCCTCTGGTACCACGACCATACCCTGGGCATGACGGCCAGCAACGTCTACGCCGGCCCGGCGGGATTCTGGCTGGTCCGGGGCGACTACACGGCACCGAACGCCAACACGACGGTGACAGATCAGGCGATATCCGGCGTGCTGCCGGGAGAGAACCCCGGTGGCTTCGCCCGCCCGACCAATCCGAACATCACCTACGGCACCCAGAAGGGCTGCGACCCGAACTTCGACGCCGTATGCCGGGCCAATATCCGCGAGATTCCCATCGCGCTTCAGGACCGCTCCTTCAATTCGGATGGTTCGCTGTTCTATCCGCAAACCCGCGCGTTCTTCGACGGCGGAAATACCGTGCCTTACCTGCCCGCCTCCAATTCCGACGTGTCGCCGATCCATAATCCGGAATTCTTCGGCAACATGATCGTGGTCAACGGTTCGGTCTGGCCCTCCCTGGATGTAGTGCCCCAGCGCTATCGCCTGCGCCTGCTGGCAGGTGCCGATTCACGCACGTTCAATCTGTCGATGTGGGCCATTCCGCCCGGAGCGATACCGCCTAACCAGAACTCGCCGACCTACTGGAGCGATCTCAAAGCCGTTGCCAAGGAGATCCCGTTCTACCAGATCGGTGCCGAACAGGGCTTCCTGCCCAAGGTGGTGAAGATCGCGACCGGCACAGCCACGGCACTGCCCGGCGATGGAACCGAACCGGTTGCCGTCTGCACTGTGGCAGCAGCGGCAGTTCCGGCAACCGCCACCACGCCAGCCAAAGCGGCCGTCCCGCCCAGCAACCCGGCCGACCCCAACTGCGAGCGCGGCCTGCTGATGGCACCCGCCGAACGCGCGGATGTGATCGTGGACTTCACGGCACTCCCGCCGGGCACACTGGTGCACATGATCAACATGGGCCCAGACGTGCCGTTCAACGGCTTTCCCATCGCCGCTGCCGATCTCGCCAATCCGGCGGGAACGGGCCAGGTCATGGAGTTCAAAGTCATCGCCCCCACCGCCACCACGCGGCCGGATGACACCACGCCGCCCGCGCAACTGGTGATGAGCAGCGAGGCGCCCAACACCGACCTGGTCAAGGCAACACGGCGAGCCGCGCTGATCGAGGACGATTCGAAGAAGCTCTGCGTGACGGTCGCTCCTACCGGCGCCATCACAGTGGTCGCCTCGTTTACCACACCCCAGGCGAACCTCGCCACGGCCTGCAGCATGACGATGCCCCCCTCTCTCCCGTTCGGTCCGACGGACGTCTTTGTCGGCACCATGGCAGGCGGGGTGCCGCAGCCGCAACCGTGGGTGAACCCGGTGACCGAGGCACCGACCGTCGGTGACAGCGAGATCTTTGAGATCTACAACTACACCGTCGATGCTCATCCAATGCACCTGCATGCGGCACGTGTCCAGGTGGTCAATCGCGAAGCTCTGGCAACTGACCCCCTTACCGGCCTTCCGGCGATCCCCGCCGCGGGGACTGGAGTGGTGGACGCACCGCTGGCGACCGAGGCTGGTTACAAGGACAGCGTCATCGCCCTGCCGGGCAAGGTGACACGGATCAAGGCGAAGTTCGAAATTGCAGGTCTGTACACCTGGCACTGCCACATTGTCGAGCACGAGGACAACGAAATGATGGTGCCGATCTGCATCAAGGGCGCTGCGACCGACACGGCATGCGCCGGCACGCCGGGTGGCGGCACTCCCTGGCCTATCGCGGGCAACGGTGTCGGCTTGGCCTACTGATAGCCAGAGCAGGATAAGTGGCCGCCGGCAAACCCCGGCGGCCATTTCAAATAGACGGGATCAGTCCCCAACCGGAGACGAGAAAATGAAGAGTTCAATTCTGCAACAGTCGATCGCGCTGGCATTGGGCGCTTGCGTTTCAGCCGGCGTGTGGGCAGCCGACAACGGCATGGAACTGAAGTCGGAAACCGACAAGGCGAGCTACGCGCTCGGTTATCAGATCGGCGGTGACTTCCGGCGCCAGAAAATGGACCTGAATGAAGCGGCAGTGGTGCGTGGCATCGCCGATGCGCGGGCCGGTACGGCTTCGCAGATGAGCGAAGAGTCCATGCGCGCCACGCTGATCGAACTGAAGCGCAAGGTCGTGGCACAGGAGCGTGCGGCCAT
>DATDCV010000283.1:0-6001 GCA_036524155.1 Verrucomicrobiia bacterium | reverse complement strand
TACCACTCGGCAAAGGCCTTCCAGTCGGTGAACGTGGAAATCAGCAGACGGGGGTTCTGCCCGGGAGCAGAGAGAACTTCGTCTCGGGGGGCCGGAATATTGTCCAGCACCCAGCCATAACTTGTGCTGTAGGTCGTCTTTTTGATTTCCGGATCCGGGGCGGAAATATTCTCGAATGCAAAATGGAAGGAAGAATCGTTAGCGACGCTGATCTGGATCGAAGCCTTCACCACCGGCAACTCGTCCACTAACGGCAAGGTCATCGATATTTTCGGCAGGGGGAATTCTTTCCACTGCGCCCGGAAATGCACGCGGAGCACCGCGCCGGGCACGACGCCCGGCAGGGAAAAGAACTTACGACGCTGCGGTTGGTATTCCCCGAGTTCCTGCTCGCGTCCCTCCCGGATCGCATCGGGGTTGAGCCGGACCATTTTCCCGTCGGGGCTCAGGACTTCGCAGTCGAGGAACTCCAGCTCCTCCTGGGGCGGTGCGAAAGAGACGTCGAAATCTCCCAAAGTCCTGCCTTCCGGCGTCAGCACCTGGATAAACTTCTCCTGTTCCGTGACGACGGCCGGGCTGTTGCCCAGCGTGCAACGCAAGCTCTGGCACAGGACGACCGCCTCGGCCTCCGGATATTTTTCGGGCGCCGCTTTCTTGATGTCCTTCCACGCCGCCGCCAATTCCCTGTCGGCTGGCGACGTGACGTTCTCGGAGCTGTCATTCGGTTTCTCAGCGCCTGGCGGCGCCTCCAGCCGGGTAGGTTGGTTTTTCGCGGGGTGGGACATCTCCGCGCCGCCCCAAGGTTCGCTTTCGCCCAAAGTTGCCAGCAGGCGTGGTCGGTCGCCCGGTTTCCAAAAAGTCGGCTCTTCTGTTCGCGCCAGATGCCGTTCTTCGTACCACGAGGCCACGGCACGCCCAAACTCAGTCCCGAGCTGCTCGAACGACCGCGCGCCTGGTTCCGCGGCTAATTTCACCAACAGCGGCATGCCGATCGGATCACTCGTGAACGAGGTTTCACACTCTGAAGAGATGATGGTTCTTTGCGGCCCGGCCAACTTCCGGGCGAAGGCTCCGCTGCCGCAAAACAGCAACGTCCACCGCGACTCAGCGGCGCCGGCTTGCTCTGCGAAAGCAGCGAAATCGTCCGGAGTGATCCTCGGACCTCTGACATGGAACACCGGCGTCGAGCGTTGGTTTCCGCCGTGACCCCACGCAATCACTACCAACGGGGTTTTCTGCTTTGCAAGCGTTCGACCCAGCGCCAGGAACTGAGCGCGGTCGCCTTTCAACACCTCACTCGCGGGCTTCACGGGCAGCTTCAGCAATTCCGGCTGGCTCGACAACACGAACAGATTCCGGACCTGCCCGTTACGGATCACCAACTCGATCCAGCTCTGCATCTGTTCGAGGTAGCTGTTCTCGCTCTCGATATCGCCCGGTAAACCGGAGAAAAGCACCACCGTGCAGCCGGGCATCCAAAGCGGGGCGTCCGACGCTTCACTGCCCGGGGCAGGCCTGGCGCCGCCCCAAAATACGCCTGCCAGGGCCATAGCCAGGACCCACCGCGGCGCGAGTCGCCGGCTGCGAGCGGTAATCCTACTCTCCATTCCGTGTGCCACTGAATCTGTCTGTTTAGACCTTGCCCGTAAGAACTCGTTCCAACTCTCTGCCTGCGGAGCCCGTTGGTCCAGCGTTTATTCTTTCCAGATATCACGGGTGCGGGCCGCCACGTCGGGCATCGCAGGCAAGGCCGCGCTCGGCGCCGGCTCATACCAGAACGTCGCGCACGACCAGTCGTCCTCGGTTTCGGCCAAGCCTTCACTCCACGCGATTTGCTGGATGGTGATGCGGCACTCCCTGTGCCAGGCAATGGGATCAGGCAAATGCCAGCGATACATCGAGACGAAGTTCTTTTCGTCCAGGCTGCAGCCGTTATAGAGAAACGCGGCCTGTTGCACACCCCAGGCCAGGCCCACATAATCCTCGCTTCCGGTTCCCACAATGGTGGGCCATTCCCGGTCTCCATCCATATACACTTTCACTTCGCCTTCGCCCCACCACTTGCCCGGATGCAGGTTCCGGACGCCCATAACTGACCCGATGAAGCGCCCTTTCTGCTCTCGTTTCGGCAGAAGTTCAAAATCGTTTTTTTCCCGCGTAGGGTTCTCCCGCCGGAACAGGACGTGCAGGCGCCCGACATCCCGCGGGTGTTTATCCCCTACCGTGTAATCGATGCTGTAGAACAGCGGCACGGATTTGTCCCCTTCATTGCTGAACGTCAACCGTGCCCGTTTGCCGAACGGCATCGGCAACCAGAGGTTTCTACCTCCGGTCGGGCCGCAGGAATGAACCGCGGATTGATAGGCCGTAATCTTGCCGTGCGCGAAGCCGAACAAATCACCGATCGGACATTCGAGGCTGGGGTGTGCCTGCCCCTCCCACCACGCGCGAATTACGCAGGCGCGTTGGGTCCCAGGATCGCGCGCCGTCGTTATCCAAATGTGGCGGATCGTTCCCGGCCCCTGAATGTCACAGAGCTGGACCGTGTCGCCCGCCTTGATGTCTCTGGCGGGCGCGCCCTTGCGGCCCGGGCCCAGTTTGCTGGCCGCCTTTCCCCCGGCCCCGGGCTCGCCCGTTGGGTTCTCGAACGAAATTGACCGCGACATGAGCCCGGTTGAGAGCGAATATGGCTCACGTGAAGGGTCCGGCGGCTGGGCTGCCGCCGCGGACAACAGCGCGCATGCCGAAACGGCCAGCGAAAGGTAGAGTGTGGTTTTCATGGGCGGAGTGTTCAGTGAATCCTCTTTGTCAATCAAGCAAAAGTGGCACGGCTTCAGAACGGCGCTCGGGTCGGAGTTGCCGTGCTTAATGGATCGCAAATCGGGGTAACAAATCGCTTGCCCGTCAATCCCGTTCCGGATAGGAACTCCAGCGTGACAGGGTCCCGGGTATGGTGCGTTGGGGTGATGTTGGCGTCCTGGCTGGAACTTTCGCAGGCGCCGGCGCAAATCGATCCCGTGAAGCGCGAACTCTTCCAGGTCGGCTACAACGCGGCGTTCGAGGGCCATCCGCCACTCTCGGCGTATGCGTTTTATTACCACAACCAGCCGGAGTTCCTGCGCACCAACTTCACGCTGCGCCTGGCCGTTGCGCCGACTTACGCCGATTCCGAGCTAGGCATTCGCGACGCCCTCGGGCCGGACACGGACGTCGGGCTCGGTCTGGGCGGCGGCGGTTACGGCGACAGCTACTACGAGATCCAGAACGGAACCTACCTCCCGAAACAATCGTTCGACGGCTACGGAGGACAGGCCAGCATCAACCTGTATCACCTCTTCAATCCCGAACGCCAAATTCCCCTGAACGGCGTAGTCCGCGGGATTGCCCGTTTTGCCACTTACGATCCCACCAGCGACACCGACCCCAACTTCCGTGTTCCGGATGATATGGGCATCTTCAGCGAGCGCGCGGGATTGCGGTGGGGCGGACGCGAACCCACGCTGTTCCCCTCCCTTGCCATGGAGCTGTCGATTTGGCAGCAAACCGACTTTCGGACTCGCTCGGACATTTATGGGTATGGCGACCGGAAAGTGAAGCCGCGCTCCTACCTTTTCTGGATGGAGGCATTCCTGGCCTACAAAATCCCAGACTGGAAGCACACTTTTTCGGTCAACCTGACCGCCGGAACAAGTATCGACGCCGACCGCTTCAGCGCTTATCGCCTGGGTGGTTTTCTGCCGATGGTGTCCGAGTTCCCCCTCTCCCTGCCCGGCTATTACTACCAGGAACTCACCGCGAAAGACTTTCTTCTGGTGTCGGGCAGCTATGCCGTGCCCCTCGATCGAAACAACCGCTGGAATATCAGCGCGAACGCCGCCACTGCGCTCATCGAGAAGCTCCCCGGTCTTGAGCAACCCGGCCACTGGCATTCCGGCGCCGGCGCCGGTCTGTTCTACACGACACCGGTTTGGCGAGTGATGGTGGGCTACGGCTACGGCATCGACGCGCAACGGACGCACGGCGTGGGCGCCCACTCGATCGGCTTCCTGCTTCAATTCGATCTTGCTCCTGCGCGCGAAGCCTTTTTCAAACCCGAGCCTCCCGGCCGTTGGCGCGGCCTCCAACGCGTTTTTGGTGTGCTCGGCAGTTGAGAGATTGGGCTTGCGAACACATCCCGCCGCTGCTTCATTATCACCAGCCTCTTGCGCATATGGTGGAATTGGCAGACACGCTACTTTGAGGTGGTAGTGGGGCAACCCGTGCAGGTTCAAGTCCTGCTATGCGCACCAACTAAAACAGGGGGTTTATCACTTTACGCTGGCTTTTCTGACAGATTTCTGACAGACTCGCGGGCATGAAGAATGAACCCGCGGACGGCAAGCAAGAAGGCGACTTTCCTCTCGAAATTCCCAAGGGCGGCGTGGTTGTGCGCATCTTTCGGAACGTTTCTAGCAAGGGGTACGAAAGCTTCACGGTCGCCTATTACCAGGACGGGAAGCGGAAGCGCGAGGTCTTGGCTGATTTGGCAAAGGCCAAGAAGCGGGCGAAGAAGGTGGCGGACCGGCTGTCGCGTGGCGAGGTGGCCGCGGCGGGCTTGAAGTTGCAGGATGAGCGGGCTTATCTGAACGCCAAGAGGCTGCTCAAGCCGACTGGCGTCACGCTGGAGGCCGCGTGCCGCGAATATGCCGCGGCGTTCAAGCTGCTCGGCGGGGTGTCTATTGTCGCGGCGGCAGAGGAGTATATTAAGCGGCACGGTGGCGCGAAGCCGGTCCTCAAGACGGTTCAGCAGGTGGTGGACGAGTTCATGATCGCCAAGGAAGAGGGGCGCTCGACCCGGCTCCGCGGCAACGGGCGCAACGTGAGCGACAAGTATCTGTATCAGCTGCGGCTCAAGTTGAATACTTTCGCCGGCAAAGTGAAGGGGCTGATTGGGGCCGTGACGGCCGAGGCTGTCAACAATTTCGTTCACGGGATGAAGGAGGCCAGCGGCCGGACCAAGAACAATTATCTCCAGGCGCTGAACGTGCTTTTCGAGTACGCGCGCAAGCAGGGTTATGTGACGCGGGATTGTTCGGTGATGGATGAGGTTGAGACGGCCGCCGAAGCGGATTTCGAGATTGAGATTTTCACGCCGAAGGAGTTCAAGCTGCTGCTGGCGCATTGTCCTGAGTCGCTGTCGCCGGTGCTCGTGCTCGGTGCGTTCGCGGGCCTGCGCACGGCGGAGATTGAGCGGCTGGATTGGCGCGAGATTAACCTGGCCGGGAAGTTCATCGAGGTGAAGGCCAAGAAGGCAAAGACGCGAGCGCGGCGGCTGGTGCCGATTGTGCCGGCGCTGGCATCATGGCTCGAGTCTTACCGGGCGGACGCCGATGCCGACGGACCTCCGACTGAGGGCCCGGTGTGGCCGCAATCGTTGCCGTATCTATTCGAGCTCCAGCGCGACACGGCGAAAGATGCCGGGGTGGAGTGGAAGCACAATGCGCTGCGGCACTCGTTCATTTCCTATCGGGTTGCGGACGTCAAGGACGTGGCCGAGGTGTCACTGGAAGCGGGCAACTCGCCGGAAATCATTTTCCAGCATTACCGCGAGCTGGTGACCGGTGAGCGGGCTAAAGAGTGGTTTGGCATCACGCCAGCGGTGATTAAAGCTGAGGTGCAGCAACTCAAGGAAGAGGGCGCCAGGTTGCGGGCCGTCAAAGTCCTGGCGGACGGCCACCGAGCGGAGAAGGCCAAGGTAGCTAAGAAACGCGTTGGGAAGAAAGCCGAAGCTGGAGCGACGGTGCCAGTGCCGGCGGGGGCAAAGATTGTGGCGTTTCCCGCGGTTGCGGTGGCGTGATTGTTTCTCGGCGGGTCCGTTCTGGTTGGTGAGGTTCCAGTTTTGGTTTTAGGTTCGCAACGCTATGAGCGAACAAACCAAAGCGGTTACCCGACAGGAGATGTACGAGGCGGTCTGGGCGACTCCAATTTCGAAGCTGGCGCCGGCATGGGGGACGACCATCGC
>DATDCV010000282.1:0-4683 GCA_036524155.1 Verrucomicrobiia bacterium | reverse complement strand
TCGGAAGCGACGACGGTCGCGAAGAGCTCGGGCTCGCGCCGCGGCGGCCTCGGTACGAGCGGCCGGTGCGAAACATCGAATGGCTGCACGAGAAGGCAGCAACGTTGCGAACAGGGCGCTTCCCTATTCCAAACGCAATGGCCGGTCAAGCATTGCTGCGGACTGAAGTCCGCGCGCCGGACCAGACGCGGTGCCTCCGCCTTTCCTCATGGAATGCGAAGGAATCGCCGGCTACGCGCCGAGCGGATGTTGGCGCCGGGCAAGCGGGATTTCCACCCGCGTGCGTGCCAACCCCGCCGCGAAGACCGCCATAGCCATCTCGAACGCCCTCATGCCCGCTTCACCGCCGCACTCGGGCTCGCGGTCTTGAGCGATGGCGGCGAGCCATTCATCCACCACGCGCGCGTTGGCGGCGGCCAGACTCCTTGCTGACTCGGGCCATTTGAGAGTCGGGTCCTCAGGCCAGGGACGCCACTGATCCGCCCTGGCCTGCCCTGCCCAGGCTCCAGGCTCCAGCACGTAAATTCGCGGGACCATTTCCATCAGGATCTTCGCTGATCTCTTGCTCCCGAGAAGTTCCATTCCCCAGGGACCGGCGGCCTCACGGTATTTTGCGCGGCTGGCAAAACCTCCGCGCAAGCCGTTGGGAAACGCGAACTCGGCGGTGATATCGTTGCCGGCGACGGGACCGATCTTCTCCGTGGCGGGGCGAGCGTCCGCCAGAGTAATTTCATGCCCGTCCTGCAGGACGCGAGCCGTGCACCATTGCGGGTCGCCGGCGAAGAATCTCATCAAGTCAAACAGGTGCACACCGAGCACGATCAAATCTTCTCCCCCCGCCCGGCTATCCTGTTTGCCATGCGCACGAATCGCCAACAATTCCCCCAGGAACCCTTGTTCGCGCGACTGCTTCAACTGCAAAATATTCGGCGCCAGGCGCATTTGGTGCGCGACGACAATCTTTCGCCGCCGCTTGCGGGCCTCGGCCAGGATTTCATCGGCTTCGGCCAAAGTCTGAGTGAAGGGCTTTTCGACGTAGAGGTGGGCGCCGGCCTGCAAACCGGCCATTGCCATCGCGTGATGCTGGTCGGTCCAGCGAGGCGCAATGCAAAGCAGATCCGGTTTTTCTTTTGCGAGCATCTCCCCGTAGTCGGCGTACGAGCGGAGTGCTTCCGAGCGACTGACAGCCTTAGCACGGCCAGCCTCGTCCGGATCCGTCACCGCCGCCACTTCGATGTTCTCCCGCCCCTTGAAAATGAGGTCGTGGTCGTGGCCATAGTTTCCGTGGCCGGTGTGCCCGATGATGGCGGCGCGCAATTTGGCGCTTGAAGCCGCCCGTGTTAACAACGTCAATCGCCAGAATCCCGCCACGGCAAGCGAGGCGGCCAGGAAACGGCGTCGCGTCAGGCCTGCACCTGGAAAAGGACAAGGGCCACAGGTACTCATCTCACGTAGAATACCTTGTCCGAGGTCACGCAACCATGCGCTCCAGGTCCTGCCGCTCGGCCAGGTTCATGGGAGTGGCTGATCGCACGATGGAAATATTGGCTCGGAGTTGCTCGACGGAGGCGACGCCGACGACGGCAACAGAGACCGGCAGGCTCAAGGTGTAACGCAACAGCAACTCCGCTTTCACCTGGTGAGCGGTCTGGTCGTGATACGGCCTAAGGACCTGTTGGAGCGGATTGCCAGTAACCAGGCAGCCATTGCCGCCACCCATCACTTTCATGGCGATCACGCCCATTCGCTTGCGATTGGCCGCTGGCAGCAAATCCTCCCGGAAACTCTGCCGGCGCGAAACCGGATTGAGGGTCGTCAGGAGTGTGTCGAACGCATACGTTTCGATCGCCTCGCGCAACTTTGCCGCGTTTTCATGACCCGTCACTCCGATGAAGCGCGTCACTTTTTGATCCCGGAGTTTTTCGAGGGCTGGGACCACGCCGCCGGGTTTGCCCCAGGCGGCCACGTCCTCCTTCGCTGAGATGCCGTGGATCTGGAGCAGGTCCAGCTTGTCGGCACGCAAACGTTTAAGGCTCTGTTCGACGCCCCGCATGGTGCCGTCATACGTGCGTTCGTTGGTTTTCGTGGCGAGGAACACCTCCTTGCGGCGGCGGGCGAGGACCTGGCCGTAGTTGGTTTCGGACTGGCCGTTGTTGTAGTCCGGCGAGGTGTCGAAGTAAGTGATGCCGAGGTCGAGTGCCGCTTCGGCGATGGCGACCGGATCGTGGTCCGCAGACGGCGGGAGCTGCGTGCCAATCACGCCGCCCAGGGCGAGGGCGCTAACCTCGACACCGGTTTTGCCCAGAACCCGCCTTGGGAGTTTGCCTTCAGCGGTTTTCGAGGTCGTGACCTGCTCAGCCGCAGTGGCGAGGCAATATTGGGCGCCGATGGCGGTTCCGATGGTGACGCCCTTGAGAAATTCGCGTCGGTTCATAATGCGATTAGTGTAATGTTGCGGGAGCCAGGCAGCGGGTCAAGCGAGGACAGCCACTTCGTGGTCGAGGATGTTCCTAATCTCGAACCGGGCCCACCCTTTCGCGGTGGAAACCGAGGCCTTCGCGCCGGAGACCAACAATCGCAGACTTTTGCCCCGGACATCCTCCGGCAATTTCACGCACACATCGAGCGGCCCGATCGGAATTAATTCATGCACCGGCTGACGCCAGGTTCCGGCGCTAGTAAGATTAACGAGGTGGATGACCAGGCGGCCCGGCTGGGAGTAGAGGTGGCAGTCAATCAACCCTCGCCCCTCGACCGACAGGGGGATATCGTCTTTGGCGATCCACCGAATGAGGTTGGCTAACAGGTCGCCGTGGTCGGGCAGGTTGTCACGGGCGAACCGGCGGTCGAGATCGGCGGGAAGAAAGGCAACCCTGCCAGCTTGAGGCAGCGTTCGCAGCAGCAGACCCGGAATTTCAGTTTTCGGCTGTCGCATCCAGGCGGTCTCGGGCGGATAAATCGGAAACTCAGGGACAAACGTCATTACCACCTGCGCTGGGTCGTCCACCCGGAGGGCTTCCAGGACGCCACCAAACGGCAGGATGTCTGTTTCTTCAAAGCCGCGCAGCACGGGATGGCGCTTGCCCGTAATGGGCGGTTCCGTCCCCGAACGCGGACCGTCAACCCCAGCCCGAAGCTCTGGCAACAGGCGCAGATAACTGTGAATCGTATCCTTTGCCCACTTGGCGCGGGTTGTTTCTTGCAGCGCGCGAGGTGTCCCCTCCACGTGTGCTCCAAAGAGATCTCCCAAGGCAAAATCGGGCCGTGGATCGCCCCATCCGTTGAAGAGACTGGTTTGGCCAGTGGCGAGCAACCCTCCGCCCGCCCCCACATGACGGCGCACCGCCGCGAGCTGGGAGTCAGACATCGCCGCCAGGTTCGGCAACAGCAGGACTGCAAACCGAGATGAGTCACGGTCGAGGTCGTCCGCGTGGACCGGCAGATAAGGAATCCGCGCGCGGACCAGCGCCTGGACCAGGCCGCGCCAGGGGAGCTCGACCAGTGTTTCGGCATCGTCACGGCCGTAAAAATCCATGTTTTGTTGTGACCAGACAACGCCAACGGAGGCGATGGGGCGGCGGTTGACGAGGTAATGCTGATTTTGCTCGTGCCAGCGGCAAATCGGCTCCGCGGTGTGGTACATGCGGCGGTCCTCGTGGTATGCCCCGACGTGGTGCCACCACGGCTGAATGCCGCCCGCGATTCCATCCAGCATCCAGAGCCGGGCTTCCGGCGCAGGTTTGCTCGAGAGTCGAAAAGTGGGCCGGCCGGCCTGGTACATTGCCATGCTCTCCGGGAGGAGTTTGTCCCAGCCAAGCAGGCCGTGAATGAGTTTGCCGGTGTCGCCGTTCTGCTGAAAACTGCCGAGGTCGCTGCGGGCCTGATGGTCGAGCATGATGATCTCTGCCCGGCGGCAGATCTGGCGGTAATCGCGGAAGCTTTGGCACTGGCCGCTAATGGAGCCGCTGTTCATCCCGGCCCAAATGCAGTCCGGGCCGCCCGTTGCCCGGGTGACCCGGTTGTTCAAATCCCAAATTTCGAGCCGGCGCGCGTAGCTCCACTCGATCCATTTGCGATAAGCCTCGTCGTTCCAGTTCTTCTCGCGCGGGAGGCTCAAGCCCGTTCGCTCGCGGAAATCTTTCTGACAGTTCTGACAATGGCAGATGCTGGCCTGGCCGAGCCCGCTCCAACTGTTATCCGTGAAGCCTTCCGGATGATAGCGCTCGATGATCTCGCGCAGGACGGCAGGAATGTGCTCGGCATAGTAGGGCCCGCTGACGCACGTAACAAACAACTCGCCGGCTTTATAGGGTTTGCCTTCGGCGTCAACGGCAAACCAGTCGGGATGGGCCGCATAAAGTTCTTCGTGGGCGCGATTGGAATCCATGCGCGCGAAAACGACCAGCCCGTCGTCGTGGGCAGCGCGGCACAACTCACCGAAAAGGTCGCGGCCGCCCAGAAACTGCGCCGGCTTGTGAAAGGGCACTTTGCTCGGGTAGTAGGCGACAATCCCGCCGGCGTTGATGATCACACCTTGTGTTCGCGTGCGCTTCCAATACTTGCGCCACCAGGAAATGTCATAACGAGCAGGATCGATCTCGGTGATATTCGTTTGGCCCCAGCGGAAGGTGCGCCGGTACCAGGGTTGGCCGTTTGGATTCGATTTCGAACCCGGCGCGATTG
>DATDCV010000281.1:0-15084 GCA_036524155.1 Verrucomicrobiia bacterium | reverse complement strand
TGACAAATTGATGGGGAAACAGTGGCTTACTTTATTTTTGGGGACTCCAAAATCACTGTAGATGGTGATTGCAGCCATTAAATTAAGAGAAGGTTTCGACGGGCTGGGCGGGAGGCCGATACCTCCCTTGCTGTTGTTGTTGAGCGCATCCAGCCACCATCAAGCTGGCGAGTGCGCAAGTCCACGCCAGAGTGGCGGTACCGATTTTCACTTTCATACTTGTTTTGGTTCAGTTGTTGTTTGTGTGCTTGTTGTTGAGAATCTGCACAGCGCCGCGCATCGCAACCATGCCGAGCCGAGAGGAGGGCGTTCCCCCCTGCTCAGAGGCAGACCCAGGAGCGTGAGAGGCGCTCGCGGCGCTGCCACTAAATGAAGCTTCGCACCCTTCATCCGGAGCACGGCCAAAACCACGATTCGACGATATGCTAGCGCGATGCCAAACAAAGTAAAGGAATAGTTTGGAATTCCGCACAAACTTCTTGCTAATGCCCGCCGCCTCGGACTAACACGTTCTTCGTTACCGGCCCGCCAGGCAGTTGCTGCCTCGCCAACCATTGCCCGGTCGAAGGCAGGACTTCTGGTCAGTGAAAGCAGACTCAGAACAGAAAGCGGCCAATGTGACTGCGCAGAGGAAAACGGAAGGAGCTCTGCGCCGGATGAACCGCACGCTGCGGATGATCAGCGAATGCCACCAGGTTCTGGTTCGCGCGCGGAGCGAGAGCAGTCTGCTCGAGGCGATTTGCCGCCTGGCAGTTGAGGCAGGCGGCTACCGCATGTCGTGGGTCGGTTTCGCGGAACCTGATGAAGCCAAAACCGTCCGCGTGGTGGCGCAGGCAGGGTTCGAGGCCGGATACCTCGAGCAGGCGAACATTTCCTGGTCGGACACGGAGCGGGGACGCGGGCCTACCGGCAGGGCAATTCGCTCGGGTCAGCCGGTGATCGCCCGGCACATTTTGACCGAGCCCGCTTTCGCCCCGTGGCGTCAGGCGGCAATCGAGCGCGGCTATGCCGCCTCCGCCGCCCTGCCGCTAAAGCGGGAGGAGGATGTGCTGGGGGCTCTGATGGTGTATGCGACCGAACCGGATACTTTTGACGTGGATGAAGTCGGACTGCTGACCCAGTTGGCAGACGACCTCGCTTACGGCATAAACGCCTTGCGGACGCGCGCGGATCAGGGCCGGATTACGGAAGAACTGCGACGGCTTTCAGCGCACTTGCTCGAGGTTCAGGATCGCGAGCGGCGCCATTTGGCCCGCGAGTTGCACGATACGACCGCCCAGCACCTCGCCGCGCTCACGCTGAACCTGAACAACCTCAAAGGCCGGCTGGCTCAAGAGGCCTCACCTAATCTGCCATTATGCCTCGACTCCCTAAAGCTTGCCACCCAGGCGGCCCAGGAGATCCGCACGCACTCCTACCTGCTGCACCCGCCGCTGTTGGACGTGATGGGATTGGTGGGCGCCGTGGAAGATTACGCGCAAGGCTTTTCCGCCCGGAGCGGCATAATCGTGGAGGTCGCCGCCGCCGAAAACTTTGGCCGCCTGGCGGAGACCCTGGAGCTCGCCTTGTTCCGCGTCGTCCAGGAGGGTCTGGCGAATGTACTGAAACACTCCGGCAGCGGGGCGGCCAAAATCCGCTTCGCGCGACAAATGTCATGGGTTACCCTGGAGATCCAGGACATGGGAAAGGGCATACCCGCTGACATCCTCGCGCGGATCAAGGCCCGGATTGGCGGTTCCGGCGTCGGGATCGGCGGCATGCAGGAACGCTTGCGTCTGCTTGGCGGCCGACTTGACCTCGAATCCGGTTCCACGGGCACGACAGTTCGCGCCACTGTGCCTCTCGGCGCACCAACCCGCGAAACCACAACCAGGTCGTGACCTTTGGCTTATGAACCACTTGCGCATCCTGCTGGCTGACGACCATGAGATGGTCCGCAAAGGTTTGCGGGCCACGATTGAGAGCCATCGGAACTGGGAAATCTGCGGGGAGGCCGGCACGGGTCGTGAGGCCGTAGCCAAGGCCCGCTCACTGAACCCCGATATCGTCGTGATGGATTTTGCCATGCCGGATCTCAACGGCATGGAAGCCACCCGCCAGATCCGGGCGGCCGTTCCGCGCACCGAAGTGCTCATCCTCAGCATGCACGAGTCGGACAAACTCGTGCATGAGATGTTGGCTGCGGGAGCGCGGGGTTATATGCTGAAAACTGACGCCGGAGAATTCCTGGTCGCGGCGATCGAGGCCCTGGCCGAACACAAACCCTATTTCACGCCCAAAGTCTCCGCGGTGGTCCTGCAAGGCTATTTGAACCCGGAAAAGCAGGCAGGCTCCGAGTTGACGCACCGCGAACGGGAAATCGTCCAGCTCATCGCCGAGGGCAAGTCCACCAAGGAAGTCGCGCAGGTCCTGGGCATCAGCGTTAAGACCGCCGAAACGCACCGCACCAACCTGATGCGCAAATTGGACCTCCACTCCGTGACCGACATTGTCCGCTACGCCATCCGCCACCAGATCATCCAAGCCTGAGGTGCTCCCGCCTGGCGGTCGGGGTCATTACGGGCGTCTTACTCAGGGAACGGCGATGGCTTGAATACGGGATTCACCTGATACCGGAAAACACGGCCCTGGCGGATTCTGATCGGTGAATGACCGAGTGCTCATCATCACCTCGCGCCCGTGGCCGGCAGGCGGGCATGCTCCGAACCGTCCTGGTCGACGATTCGGCCATGGCCAGGAATGCTCTGTTCCGCCTGCTGCCCGAGCTTGTGCCGATGCAGATTGTTGGCCTGGCTGAAAACGGTGTGGATGGTTTCGCCCTCGCGGCCCAGCTCAAGCCGGACCTTGTCATCACCGATCTTCAGATGCCTGGCCTGGATGGCCTGCAAGTGGTCGAGCTACTCCGCCGTCAGTGCCCCCGCGTCCGGTCGATTGTAATCTCCGCTCAACACAGTCCGGCGCTCAGGGCGACCTGCCTGCAGCACGGCGCGGACGCCTTCATATGCAAAGATCGTCTGGCCGAAGAACTTCCCCGAACGTGCGAGCTTCTGTTCGGCCGGGCCACAACAGGAACCCTCTCCTCATGCGTGCAACCATCCTGAACAAAACCGTCGTGTTCTATGTGCCCATCGTGTTCCCCCGACCGGGAAGAGCGGTGAAGGTCCACATCGCCCATCTCTCA
Source organism: Verrucomicrobiia bacterium (assembly GCA_036524155.1). Lineage (GTDB taxonomy): Bacteria > Verrucomicrobiota > Verrucomicrobiia > Limisphaerales > UBA8199 > DATDCV01. The sequence continues at coordinate 11,903 of DATDCV010000281.1, read as the reverse complement.
GGGAGAGAGGCGAGCCCTGGTGGCCTCCAGCCGCCAGCCCGTACCCTGACGCGGCGAAAGAGCGGCTTCCCCGGCACCGCCGTGCCTGGCAGGGTGATCTCCGCGGATTGCGCAGCTTTCCAGGCCTGAAGCCGGCCGGTCGACTGGATCCGGGCCAACCAGCCGAAAGCTGCGGCTGATAGCGACCGGTTGCGGTATTCGATCGGCCTCACTCACCACCCGGAACAGCCTGCGTGAAGCACGCCGCCCGAGTGTTTGCAGGAACCTCATTCTCATCACGACCGGGGGATTATTCGGCTTGCCAGCCCCCGCCAAGCACCGCGTAAAGTCTGATCTGGTTGGCGAGTTTTTCCAGGTGGAGGAAAACCAGCACTTGCTGCGCCGCGAAGAGCGACCGTTGTGCGTCGAGGACACTCAGATAGCTGTCGATGCCCTTGTCGTAGCGGGAATTGGCAAGGCGGTAAGTCTCGGCACTAGCCTTAACCAAGGATTGTTGCGCTTCGACCTGCCGCCCCACGGTGCTGCGGACGGCCAGGGCATCAGCCACCTCCCTGAAAGCACTCTGAATTGCTTTCTCGTATTGAGTGACGGCGATTTCGCGTTGGACTTTGGCGGCTCTATGCGCGGACCACGTGCGGGCGTCGAAGATGGGCATGACGATCTGGGCGCCATAGTTCCAGGCCTCGGACCCGGGCATGAACAATCCGGAGAGGTCACCGCTGGCGGTACCGTAGGCGGCGGTCAGGGAGATGCGTGGGAAAAAGGCTGCCCGAGCAGCGCCGATATCGGCATTGGCTGCTCTGAGCTGGTTTTCGGCCTGGAGGACGTCCGGGCGACGTAACAGCACATCGGAGGAAATGCCGGCGTCGATGTCTTTGAGCGGTGCAACGACGCTCAACTCCGCCGGCACCCCCGACCAATCGGGAGGCACGGGTGAGCCAATCAGCAGGTTCAAGGCATTCTCGTCCTTGGCGACTTGTTGCGTGTAGATGGCAACGTCCCTTCGGGCCACGTCCAGCGGCGCCTGCGCGCGGAACAAATCCAATTCGGGTACCAGGCCCAGTTCGTGGCGCCGTTTGACGAGATTATACGCGGCCCGCTGGGCCTCAAGGGTCGTTTCGGAAAGCTTGAGGTTCTCACGGTCCGCCGCCAGAGCCAGGTAAGCGTTAGCGACCGAGGAGACCAGGAGGATCTGCGCGCCACGGCGAGCCTGTTCCGTGCCGAGATATTCCTCCAGGGCACGATCCTTGAAGCTCCGGATCCGCCCGAAAAAGTCGATTTCCCAGGAAGCCACCCCCAGGTTGGCGGTGTAGGACTCGATCGTCAACGGCTCGCTGAAGCCCATGACTTCGCCGGGGGTGCGTTGCTTGGTATAGGTGCCGCCGGCATGAACGGTCGGGAACAGCTCAGCTCGTTGAATGCGGTAGAGGGCTCGGGCTCTTTCCACATTTAACGCAGCCAACCGGAGGTCGCGGTTGTTGGTCAGGGCAATCCCGATGACTTGCCGTAGTTTGTCGTCGGCAAAGAACTCCCGCCAGGCCAGGTCGCCGGCCAGAGGTGTGTTGGTCGGCGGCTGGTCTTGCGAGTAGGCCGCGCCCGCGGGCCATTGGGCAGGAACCGGAGCCGCCGGGCGGGAATATTTCGGGGCCATGGTGCAACCGGTCGCAACGAGGGTGATTCCCGTTAACAAAAGCAGAAGGTTCCTTTTCATGTTAGTGATTCCCTTGAGGTATGGTCTGGGTCCGTTCTGTGGCCAGGCGCCGCCTTCTGCCGAAGGTCCGCTCGATCATCACAAAGAACAGCGGAGCAAAGAGGGTCACCAGGAAAGTGGAGGTCACTACGCCCCCTACGACCGCGGTGCCGATCGCTCGTTGCGCCCCCGCTCCCGCCCCGCTGGCGATCGCCAGCGGCAGGACGCCGAACCCAAAGGCCAGCGAAGTCATCACGATCGGTCTCAACCTCAGCCTCGCGCCTTCCAGGGTCGCCTCGATCAGCCCCATTCCCTCCTCCACGCGGGCCTTGGCGAACTGCACAATTAGAATGGCGTTCTTGGTGGTCAGTCCGAGCGTGGCCAAAAGTCCGATCTGGAAATAGATATCGTTGGGTAATCCCATGAGACCCGAGGCGATCACGCCGCCGATAGCGCCCAGGGGCAGGGTCAGCAGGATCGAAATCGGAATGGGCCAGCTCTCATACAACGCCGCCAGACAGAGGAAAATCACCAGAATAGAAAAGGCAAAGAGCGGGGCGGTCTGACCGCCGGCCTGCCGCTCCTGGTAGGAAAGCCCGGTCCAGTCGAAGCCAATGCCTTTCGGCAGTCTTTTGACGAAGTCTTCCATCATCTGCATGGCCTCCCCGGAACTCCGGCCCGGGGCCGGCTCTCCCATGATGTTCATCGAGGGAAACCCGTTGAACCGCTCGAGCCGCGGAGAGCCGGAACTCCAATGCCCGGATGCGAATGAGCAATAAGGGACCATTTTGCCCTTGTTGTTGCGCACATAGAGTTTCTCCAGGTCGTGCGGCAACATGCGGTAGCGGGCGTCGGCTTGAACATAAACCCGCTTGACGCGGCCACCCTGGATGAAATCGTTGACATATGCGCTGCCGAAAGCAGCCGAAATCGTGTTGTGGATGGAGCCGATCGGCACGCCCAGCGTGCCGGCTTTATCCCAGTCCACGTCGATCCGGTACTCCGGCACGTCTTCCTGGCCATTCGGGCGGACCTTCGTCAGGACGGGGTTCTTCGAAGCCGCATTCTGCATCGCCATGCCGAGGAGCATGTTGCGCGCCTCCATCAGCTTGTCGTGCCCCAGCCCGCCGCGGTCCAGCAACTGGAAATCAAATCCCTTGCCGGTGCCAAGTTCCGTCACAGCCGGCGGCGAAAACACAAACACCAATGCCCCGCGGATTTGGGAGAGGTTCATCGTGGCCCGTTGAGCGACAGGGCCGACTTTCCATTGTGGCCGGTCGCGCAGGTCCCAGTCCTTGAGTTTGGCGAAGGCCATCCCTACGTTTTGTCCCCGCCCCGCCAGGCCGATGCCGGAGATGGTGAACACGGCTTCCACCGAGTTGGTTTCGTTTTGGTCGAAGTAGGCCTGGACCTGCCTGAGCACCGCCTTCGTCTGGTCGAGGGTGGAGTTCGCCGGCAGCATGATTTGCGACAGCAGGATGCCCTGGTCTTCATCCGGCAGGTAGGCGGTGGGCATCTTCTTGAACAGGAATCCCATCGCGCCCACAATCAGCAGGAAGATCGCGAGGTAGCGGAGTTTCTTTCCGAGGGAATGCCCGACCAGGGCCACGTAGTAATCCCGCGCGCGGAAGAACACGCGGTCAAACCAGGCAAAAAACGGCCGCAGGAACCAAACGCCGCTTTCGGCGGGCTGGTGGCCTTTGGGCACCGGCTTCAGAAGGGTGGCACATAACACCGGCGTTAAGACGAGGGCCACCAGCACCGACAGCAGCATTGAAGCGATGATCGTGATCGAGAACTGCCGGTAGATCACACCGGTTGACCCCGGAAAGAAGGCCATCGGCCCGAACACGGCCGAGAGCACCAACCCGATGCCGATCAGCGCCGGCGTGATCTGGTCCATGGATTTGCGGGTGGCTTCGTAGGGTGGCAGGCCTTCCTCGCTCATGATGCGCTCGACGTTTTCCACCACTACGATGGCGTCGTCCACCAGCAAACCGATGGCCAGCACCATGGCGAACATGGTCAGCATGTTGATGGAAAAGCCAAAGAGGCCCAGGGTTGCAAATGTTCCGAGGAGCACCACCGGCACGGCGATGGTGGGGATCAGCGTCGCCCGCATGTTGCCCATGAACAGATACATCACCAGGAACACCAGCACGACCGCCTCGATGAGGGTTTTGACCACCTCCCGGATGGCGACTCTTACGAACGGCGTGGTGTCGTAGGGGTAAACCACCTTCACCCCCGGCGGGAAATACTCGCTCATCTCCTTCATCTTGGCCCGGACATTGTCCGCAGTGTCCAGGGCGTTGGCGCCGGCCGCCTGCCGGACGGCCATGCCGGCCGAGGGCTTGCCGTTGTAATAGACCTCAACTGAGTAGTCCTCAGTGCCCAACTCGGCGCGCCCGATGTCGCCGACTCGCACCACGGAACCGTCGGGATTGGTGCGCAGTGGGATCGCGGCAAACTCCTCGGGCGTTTTGAGCATGCTCTGGACGATGATGGAAGCGTTCAGGCGCTGGCCGTCGACGGCTGGCGTCCCGCCGAACTGGCCGGCGGAGATCTCGACGTTGTAGGCGCGCAAGCTCTGGACCACGTCCGCGAAGGTCATCCCGAATTCGGTCAGCTTGTCCGGGTTAATCCATACGCGCATGGCGTACTGGGCGCCAAAGATCTCCACCTCGCCAACCCCTTTGACGCGGGCCAGGACCTTTTCCAGGTTGGATTTGGCGTAGTCCCGCAAGTCGTGGCCGGTGAGGCTGCCGTCTTCGGAAACGAGGCCGACGATGACCAGGTAGTTGCGGGTGCTCTTGTTCACCATGACGCCCTGGCTCTGCACCACCTCCGGCAGGCTGGCCATCGCTAGCTGGAGCTTGTTTTGCACTTCCGCCCAGGCAAGGTCGGGGTCCGTTCCCGGGGCGAACGTCAACTCGATGCGCGTCATGCCGGCAGAATCACTGGTGGCCGAGAGGTACAGCAGTTTGTCGAACCCGGTCATCTTTTGCTCGATGATCTGGGTGACGCTGTTTTCCACCGTCTCAGCCGACGCGCCGGGATAAATCGCGGTGATGGCAATGGAAGGAGGGGCGATGGGCGGGTACTGCGAAATGGGCAGTGTGTAGATCGCCAGGCCGCCCGCCACCATCAGAATGATGGCGATGACCCAGGCGAACACCGGGCGCTTCAGGAAAAATCTCGATAACATGTTAGCTCTCCACTAAGAAATTGCAGACGCGAGTTTCTTTCATTCCTTCAGGCATTGCGCGTTATGCCTCACGTTTTTGTGTGCCACTCACGCGCTCACTTTCCCGCGCTCGCCGTCTTGGGAGCCGCCCCGGCCACTGGCTTTCCACCGGCGTCAAACGGCACTTCCGTGACGGGGTCTCCGGGCCGCACCTTCTGGATACCCTCCGCGATCACCCGGTCTCCGGGCGCAAGGCCCGATGTGACCAGCCATTGGTCGCCGATCGCCCTGTCCAATACGAGTTGGCGTATTTCCGCGGTGTTGGTCGAGCTCACCACCAGCGCGACCGGATTACCCTTGGTGTCACGAGCGACCGTTTGCTGCGGAACCAGGATGGCCTGTTCATTGACGCCCTCTTGCACAACCCCGCGCACGAACATCCCCGGCAGCAGCAGCCCGTCCGGATTCGGGAAGACCATCCGCAGAATCACCGACCCAGTGGTCGGATCGACTGAAATGTCCTGGAACTGCAAACTTCCTTCGCGAGGATAGCTCGAACCATCCGGGAGAATGAGTCGGACCGTGTTCACGTTTGTCCCGTCACGCTTGATTTGCCCCGCCCTCAGCCGCCGCTCCAGGCGCAGCAGCTCGGTCGCCGATTGCGGCACATCCACATAAATGGGATCCAGTTGCTGGATAGTGGCCAGGGCCACCGGCTGGTAAGCCGTCACGATCGCGCCGTCCGTCACGGTCGAAGTCCCGATTCGCCCCGGGATCGGCGAGACGACTCGAGCGTAATTCAGGTTAATGCGCGCCGTCTCCACCATCGCCTTGTAGTAATTGATATCGGCCTCAGCCTGTTTTAGAGACGCAGATGCATCATCGTAATCCTGCTGGCTCACCGCTTTGTCGATGAGCGCCTCCTTGTAGCGGTTCACTCTCGACTGTATCGCGGGGAGGTTGGCTTCGGCCCGGCCCAGCGCCGCCTTCGCATTTTCCAGCGCCGCCTGGAAAGGCGCCGGATCAATCTGATACAGCTCCTGCCCCTCCTTCACGTCTGAACCCTCGGTGAACAGTCGTTTCTGTATGAGTCCGTTGACCTGGGGCCGGATTTCCGCAATGCGAAACGGCGAGGTGCGGCCCGGGAGCTCAAACGTCAACAAAACCGGCCGGCACGCCACCGTCACCGTCGCCACCTCGGCAACAGGAGGTGACCCGGAGGCTGTGGGCGCGGGTTTACATGCGGTCAACGCCAGCCCGGCGAAAACGAGTGTCAGGAGGAGTCTTAACACACCTGACTCCTTGGCAAGACCGGTAATTATTGAATCGATGTCTCTCATGGTTTGTGGTGATTCATGCACGGAGTGGTTCCTGACAGGCAAATTCTTCATGTCGCGGCGTTGAATGGTTCGAGTTTGGCTAAAATCGCGTCCTTGCTGGCAGTGCCTACAATTCGGGTTTGGGGCTTCCCGCCGACAAAATAAAGCAACGTGGGCAGGGACTGGATGTCATAGCACACGCTCAAGTCCAGGCTGTCATCCGCATTCACTTTGACGACCTTCAGTTTTTCCCCGCACGATGCTGCCAGCTCTTCAAGAACTGATTCCAGGACCTGGCATGCCCGGCTCCACGGCGCCCAGAACTCGACAAGCACGGGCTGCGTGGATTCCAGGACCTCTGCCCGAAAATCCCCCTCGGTGACCCCACGGGGCAGTAGTTTTCCATCGTTTTGATTCATCTTTTTGACCTCATTCGAGTCGAGGGCAGGTATAGGCAAAGATCGTGCCAGCTTGTCTCATTTGGACCTAATAAGCTATTCAGTAGTCGTTTACATTTATTGATGGCGCTTTGACTTGAGGGTCAATAAATCAAACGTTCTAAGAATTGACCTTTGTGAGTTGAAATACGCATTTACATCCCACATGCTTGCCCGAGCTATGGAATCTGCGGTTGATAGTCGATTTGATCCGAACTTTGCTACGCAGTTGCTGGTGGAAATCGGCCATGAGCACTCGCTGGAGAGGTTGCTGGAGAAGCTGGTCCGAAGCACGGTGGAGCGTCCTCATCTGGCATGCACCCAAATTTGGCTGGTGGAAGCCGGCGACCGCTGCGCGAGCTGTCCGCACCGGGCGCTCTGCCAGGACAAAACCCGCTGTCTGCACCTGGTGGCCGGGCGGGGCCGGTCGCTTTCCGATTCCAGCCAGGCGGCTTCGCGTTTCGAGGACTTGGACGCGCGCATTCCGCTGGGAATGGGAGTGCTCGGTGAGATTGCCGCGACCGGCCAGCAAATCATCGTGAGAGGCCTCGGCGCCAACCGGGCGGCGACGCTGGGTTTCGACTGGCTCGACCGGGAGCAGATCCACACCTTCGGCGGCACGCCGATCATGTTCAAAGGGGAAGTCCTGGGAGTCATGGCTGGATTCAGCCGCGAACCGTTGCCGGAAGAAGGCCGGCCCTGGGGACGCATCTTTGCCGACCACATCGGCGCCGCCATCGCCAACGCGCGCGCGTTCGAGGAGATTAAGCGGCTCAAGGCGCAGCTCGAACTGCAAAACACCTACTTGCAGGAGGAAGTCGTCGAAGCCAAGGCCTTCGGCGACTTGGTTGGCCGCAGCGCCGCACTCCGGCAAATCATCAGCCAAATCGACCTCGTCGCCCCTACCGAAGCCTCGGTGCTTGTCCTGGGAGAGACCGGGACCGGCAAGGAACTTGTCGCGCGGGAGATCCACCGTCGCAGCGGGCGCAAAGACGGCCCGCTCGTTCGCGTCAATTGCGCTTCCATCCCGCGCGAGCTGTTCGAAAGCGAGTTCTTCGGCCACGTCAAAGGCGCTTTCACCAGCGCGATCAAGGACCGCGCTGGCCGGTTCGAAACCGCCGGGGGCGGAACTCTCTTCCTGGACGAGATCGGCGAAGTCCCCCTGGAGATGCAGAGCAAACTGCTGCGGGTGCTGCAGGAAAAACGCTACGAACGCGTCGGCGACGACCGGACCCGCTCCGCCGACGTGCGCATTATCGGCGCGACCAATCGCGATTTGAAAAAGTCTGTCGCTATCGGCCGGTTTCGCGAAGACCTCTATTACCGCCTGCACGTGTTCCCCATCCACGTCGCGCCGCTCCGGGAGCGGAAAGACGACATTCCGCTGCTGGCAAGACATTTCATCGAATTGTCGGTGCGCGATTTGAAGTGCGCCGCCCCCCGTCTAGCACGGGCCGGCGTGGCGAAGCTCCAGAGCTACCACTGGCCGGGTAACGTTCGCGAACTCCGCAACGTGATTGAGCGTGCGGTCATCCTGGCGCGCGGCGGGACTCTCAATTTTGACCTCCCCGTGACGTTGAGCCCGTCTCCGACGCCTCGGACCGCTGCCGGGCCAAAGACCCAAGGCGGCGCGAGCGTGGAACCGGAATTCCTCACGGAGGCCGGGCTGCAGCGGCGCGAGCGCGAAAACCTGCTGGTGATCCTCAAGAAAGCCAACTGGAAGATCAAGGGACCCAACGGCGCCGCCGAGCTGTTAGGCGTGAAACCTCCCACCCTGCTTTCGCGGATGAATAAATGGGGATTGAAAAGACCCGCACCTCAGAGTGCCTGAGGCCGGCTTGTCCCGACATTTGTGCGACCACCGAGTCGAGCTTTCGGTTTGTCGCAGCTACTTTGGCCTTCCCCTGACGAACGCCGCGGTGATCTCCGCGACCCTCCGACCGTAGGCCTCAGCGGTCTCGATATCTCCTTTGGGCGGCGCGGCGGGGGGCGCGACTTGAAAACTCGCCGCCATCGGTCCGATGAACGAACCGACACGGTTGTGTGCTTCCGGCCCGGGCCCGCTGCTGGAGTTCATTTCGTCGGGCCGATTCGCGGAAGGCATCATGCCCAGGCCGACAAAAATCATCCCATGCTGCATCGCATTGACCACCAGGCCGAGAAGCGTGTTCAGTTTGTCGCCGGAGAAAGAAGAGGAATTGGTGAAGGCGCCGGCTACCTTATCCTTCCAGGCCAGCGTGAACCACTTCCTCGCGGCGGTTTCGAGGAACGCTTTCATGCCCGCGGACATGTTGCCCATATAGGTCGGGCACCCAAAAATGATGGCGTCCGCCGTGTCGAATTCGTCGAGTCGTTTGGTTGCTTCCTCAGCCGTGTAAAGTTTGGCGGAGGCGGAGGTTGATTGGACTCCCCGAAGCACTGCTTCGGCCTGCAACTTGGTGTGGCCGTAGGTTGTATGGTAGATGACAGCGACGTTGATCATAGTGTTTTGTTCGAGTCGACGATATCAGGGGGGGAACGTTCACGCCCTTAGCCCGAATGTCAAACGGCGAAACGAGCGCTACTGGATGAACATCGGCCCTTCCAGCGCCCGTTCCCTGTCGAGTCCCGCACCAGCGGCCCCGAATTCCGATGCCCCTCATCAGGAGACCTCGGGGCCCTATTTCTTTGGTTTTGCCCCCGGCGTTTTTTGGGCTTCCGGAGCGGGGGCCTCTTTCGATTTGTTCGGTTTTTCCTGGTCGAATTTGGCCGCCAGAATCACTTCCTTGCCCGCGCCATCTTTGCGCAGCTTGCCGTGGGCGTAATCGCCGATTTTCACAGCGGCAAGCGTCGCGGGTTTGCCGCCGACTTCGAGCTCTGACGTGGCGTCTACTTTCAGGACGCGAGCCCCGGTTTTCTTTTTCAGGGAGACGGTTTTGGCCTGCATATCCGTTGCGGCGACGATGCCCCCAAAGGGGTACCAGTCGCGCTTGGCTTTGCCCTTTTTCGCGGTCACGGGGGCCTGCTCCGGAGATGTCTTCGCGGCCTGCGCTTTCGAGTCAGCGGCGTACAGCGTTGGACCCGTTGTCAGTACGAAGGACAACAAACACCAAATCCAGACACGAGAGAGATGGAGCGCTTTGTTCATAAGAATTACTCTGACATTTCGCAGCAAGGTTGTGTAGACTTAATCGAGCGAGCGCCCTGCCTCGTCCGACAATTGACGGCAATGGGGGTGACAAAACGCTTGCGTTGCGCGATGAATGTGGGAAGAACTGTCTTTGTGGGAAAGAAGATACTTTTCGTGGATGACGATGAGATGTGGCGAAAGCGGGTGACGGCTTCGTTGGCGGCGGCCGGGTACGACCCCGTCACCGCCGGCGACGCTTCCGAGGCGATGGCCCTGGCGGACCAAGCCCACCCTCGCGTGATTATTCTCGATATCGACTTGAACGGGGAGGATGGCGTCATACTGCTGAAGTTTCTGAAACGCAATCATCCGAAGACCCCAATTTTAGTCTTCACGGGTGTCGAACACGACCAGGCGGAGATCCAAGACATACTGGCACTAGGCGCGGACCAGTACCTCGCCAAGACTAATGCAGACCAATTGATCGTCGCCGTCGGCTCTTACGCCTGAAGCCTCGTCTAAAGGCTCCAACCCGCCCGATATTCCCGGCGCACGAACGGATTCGCACTCTCCAGGTTGCTGAACTTGACGTTTTCCGGGTCCCACTTGAGGGTATAAAGCGTGAGTTCCTCGCGCAGTTGCACGCGCAAGGCGACGTTGCCAAGCAACACGGATTCCGCCAGCGGTCCCGCCCAATCGAAATTCGACCCAGGCGCCTTGTCGCCCTTGCACGCGGCGATCCACTCCCGGTAATGGCCCGGAGACTGGGCGATCGTTTCGCGTACTTCCTGCGCGGCTTTCGCCACGGGCTCAGGATAAATTGTGTTGCCCAGGATGAAGCCCTTGTCGCCGACCAGCAGGCGTCCGTTGTCACCCATTTGCCTGCCCTCCGGCAAACCGGCCGGCCGCGGCGGTCGCAGCCCGCCGTCGTACCAGACCAGCTTGCAGGCCGGCATCTCGATGCCGCCGGCGGCGGCACCCGTCAGACCCCGGATGAAAGTATTGATGGCCTGCGGTTCGGCCGGCCGCGCCGGGAACTGATAGGTGACCATCGAACCCAGCGGGAAGCTGTCCTGATTCACGCGGGTCGAGGAGCCCTGAACGGTGACCGGCGCGCCCAACTTGAGGGCCCGGAATACCGGGTCCATGGCGTGACAGCCGATGTCGCCGAGTGCCCCGGTGCCGAAGTCCCACCAACCACGCCACCGGAACGGGAGGTAAATGGGGTTATATGGCCGCATCGGCGCGGGTCCGATCCACAAGTCCCAGTCCAGGCCGGAAGGCACCGGGGGCGTCTCCTTGGGTCGCGGTACGCCCTGCGGCCAGTATTCGTTGAACAGCCCTTGCGAAGGGCGGTCGGTCCAGATGTGCGCTTCGCGGACCGGGCCGATGATTCCGGACCAGACGAGTTCACACAGCCGACGGGTGTCCCCCGAGGCCTGACCCTGGTTCCCCATCTGGGTGGCGATTTTGGCTTCACGGGCGGCCTTCGCCAACTGCCGCGCCTCCCAAACCGAATGGGTCAACGGTTTCTCGCAATAGACGTGCTTGCCCCGCTTGATGCCTTCCATCGACGCGAAAGCGTGATGATGGTCAGGCGTGGCGACCACTACACCGTCGATCTCCTTCACCTCATCCAGCATCGTCCGGTAATCCGTAAACTGCTTGGCCTTTGGGTACTTTTTGAAGATATGCGCCGCGTGGTTCTTGTCGACGTCGCAGAGCGCGACGATATTTTCGGACTCCATCTGCGCCAGGTCTGAGCCCCCCTGCCCACCGATGCCGATGCCGGCCAGGTTCAGTTTTTCATTCGGGGAGGTCGCGCCGCGCAAACCCAGCGTCGCGGCCGGCAGAACCATGAAGGCTGTCCCGGAAATGGTTGCGCCGCGCAGGAACTGTCGGCGGGTGAGTTGGGTTTCGCAGAGTTTGAATTTTGTTTTCATTGGCTGAGGCTGCAACAAACCGGGCTGGCGCTTTTGACCGGCCAGCTATTCATTTACCGACGCTTTCGAGCGCCCGATTATTCGCGCAAATCCGACGCAGAACGCATTTCGTGTGTAACTGCATGCCAAAAGCCCGCAGTGATGTCAACAGGACGACGCGCACGCGGGTATCCGCTCACTCTCGGGTCGGAGCGCCGAGTTGCACTCGGCTTACCAGC
>DATDCV010000280.1:0-5677 GCA_036524155.1 Verrucomicrobiia bacterium | reverse complement strand
TTTTATAGCAATACAATCTCACCTCAGGAAACAAGAAAAACCTCAAATAAACAACCTAATCTTACACCTAAAGCAATGAGAGAAAAAAGAACAAATAAAATGGAAAGTTAACAGAAGGGAAGAAATCAAAGATCAGAGCAGAGATGTATGTAATAGAGATTAAGAAAGCAATAGATGAAGTCAATGAAACTACTTTGGCCACCTGATGTGAAGAATTGACTCATTGGAAAAGACCATGATGCTGGGAAAGATTGAAGGTGAGAGGAGAAGGGGACGACAGAGTCGGTCCGAAGCCGCCCGGTGTTGCTCAGCTCACACCGGTTCCTCTCACCGCCACGGCCTTTTACTATTACGGTTCCTGGGTCCTTGCCCAAACCGCCAGGCTGTTAGGCAGAGCAGATGATGAGACGAAATACACGGCGCTTGCGGCGGCGGTGAAGGCTGCGTTCAACAAGCGATTCTACGACGCCGGGGCCGGCCGCTATGCGACGGGATCGCAATGCGCCAATGCCATTCCCCTGGTGATGGACCTCGCCGACCCCGCCCATCGCGCCTCGGTCCTGGAGAGCGTCGTCACCGACGTCCGCGCCCGCGGCAACGCTTTAACCGCGGGCGATGTCGGCTATCGTTACTTACTGCGGGCCTTGGCCGAAGGCAACCGCTCCGACCTCATCTTCGACATCAACAACCAGTCACAAAAGCCTGGGTACGGTTACCAACTCAGCCAAGGCGCCACCAGCCTCACCGAAGCGTGGGACGCCGGCCGCGCTTCCTCCCAAAACCACTTTATGCTCGGCCAAATCGTCGAATGGTTCTACCACGACCTGGCGGGCATCCGTTGTGATCCCGCCGGCCCCGGATTCAAAAAGATCATCATTCGGCCCGCGGTGGTCGGCGATCTGACCTGGGTTCGGGGCGGCTACAATTCCATGCATGGCCAAATCCGATCCGAATGGCGGCGGGAGGCCAACACGCTCACGCTCAAGGTCGCGATTCCTCCGAACACCACCGGGACCGTGTGGGTGCCAGCCAACGCTGCCGGGGCATTCCCGAAGGCATACGGTCGCGAGGGTGACAACCGCCTCAAATCTCTGGGCCGGAAAGAAGGCTGCCACCGGTTCGAAATCGGCTCCGGAGAATACGAATTCCAATCGTCGTTGTAGTGTCCGGCGCCGCGAACACGTCGATAACGGGCGGTGAGGGCTGGCCAGCAGCGCGCAGACTGACAGTGCAGGTGGCGCAGCAGTTCCCACTTTGGCGTAGCGCGGGCGTCTCGCCCGCGAGTTCCTGGGGCGTCCCCGCCCTTTCTAGCCTCGGTCGGCGGGACGTCGACCGAACCCGCGGGCGGGACGCTCGCGCCACAATCCCATAATGAGAACTGGTGCAAGTCGCGTCGGCTCGATAGACATTTCACCGCCGCGAGGCTACTCTGGGAGCAAATGTTCACAGACTGCGAACGGCCCGATAACTATGCGCGAAGCACAGACTGAAGTTCTGGTGGTTGGTGCCGGACCAGTCGGTTTGTGGTCCGCGCTCTTGCTGGCGGAAGCCGGGCTTCAGGTAACCATCATTGACCGCGAAGAACGCACCACCGCGCGCAGCTACGCTTGCGCTCTTCACTCCAGCACCTTGGCGCTGCTGGAGCGGCTCGATCTGGCTACCGAGATAGTCAAGCGAGGCCGCCGCATCGAGCGGGTTCTGTTTTGTGATCAAACCGGACCCCGCGCCCAGCTCAGCCTGGCTGCGCTGGGAGGGGACTTCCCGTTCCTGCTGATTCTGCCGCAAAGCGAATTGGAGGGCGTGCTGGAGGAACGTCTGCGCGGCGCGGGAGTGAAAGTGCAATGGAACTACCGCTTTGCCGATTTTGCCGATGAACCGGAGACGGTGGCCGTCACGATCGAGGAACTGCGCGGCACCGGCACCGGGTACATTGTTCCACATTGGGAGACCGTGGTTCATGACCGCGTGTCACTCCAGGCTCAGTTCATAATCGGCACGGATGGCCAAAACTCACTCGTCCGGCAACGGCTCGGGATCGATTTCGAGCGGCTGACGGGAATCGATTCGTTTGCGGCCTACGAATTTGAATCCGACCGGCCACTGGACGAGGAGTTGCGCGTCGTGCTGGGACGGACGCTGGACGTGCTCTGGCCCTTGCCTGGGAACCGGTGTCGCTGGACCTACCAGGTCCTGCGTTCTGAAATGTCCCCGGATTTTCCCGAAAAAGAACGCCGTTCGGCGCGTCTGGTCCAACCCAACGTCGATGAGCGAATTCGGGCCTACGTGCAGAAGGTCGCGCAGCAGCGGGCACCTTGGTTTAGCGCCGGAGTCAAAGAGATCGCCTGGTGCACCGAAGTATCGTTCGAGCACCGTATGGTCAAGGAATTCGGTCGAAAGCGGTGCTGGCTGGCCGGTGACGCGGCGCATCAGACTGGACCGGCAGGGGTTCAGAGCATGAACGCCGGCTTTCTTGAAGCCGAAAGACTCACCCGGATCATGAGGAACTTCCTCCGCCAGCAAACCGGGCTGGCGAATCTCGCAGCCTACGACCACGAGCAGCGCGAACAATGGCGTCGGTTGTTGGGATTGACCGGCGGCTTGAAAGGACGAAGTGATACCGACCCGTGGGTACGCGATAACGCCTCGCGGATCCTGTCTTGTCTGCCCGCCTCGGGTCCCGACGTCGCCCGTCTGGCGGCGCAATTGAAACTTGATTTTTTATAACCTTGTTTGCATCTAAGGTGCTATGGATGCGCCAATTGAGTCTTTTCCGACCACGCCTCATTCGCCCGGAAAACGAACCGCCTCGGTCATGGAATTGGCCCAGAATCAGCTTTCTTTCCCTTTTGTCCTCTGCGAGACTGTGAGCAGGTTATAAAGAGTATATATGCACAAACAGAACTGTAACCTGGCGTTTTACCTGGTGTTCACCGGCTTATCTGCCTGGCTGTCGCAGGCACAGGAGCTTGTGCCTGCGCCGTCCTCTCCACGCCCCGCCAGCCTGCTGCCACCGAGTCCTAACACTGCGAGTAACGTTTTCGGTGCGCGAGCGGTCCGGAGGTTCCCGGCGGGGCTGGTTCCACCGGCGTCCGCGCAGGTTCTGACCCAGGCTCCGCCCGTAATGTCCAGCTTGACGAATCCCGCCGCTATCCCTTCAGGGACTAACGGAATCGGCGCACGGATTGTTTTCCAAACGCCGGTGTATGATTTTGGCAGGGTCAAATCGGGCGACCCCGTCAAATACACCTACATCTTCACCAACACTGGGGACCAGGTGCTCGAACTGAGCAACGTCCAGCCGCAATGTGGTTGCACTGCCGCGGGCGAATGGACACGGAAGGTCGAACCCGGGCAAACAGGCCAGATCCCGATCCAGTTTAACACCGCTAACTATGGGCAACAGGTAATCAAAACCATCACGGTTGCCTCGAACGACAAAACGCAACCGGTGGCGGTGCTGCAACTGAAAGGCACGCTCTGGAAGCCCATCGATTTGATACCTCCTTACACCGTGCTCAACATCCTCCCCGACACACCGAATCCGTCAGCCGTTGTGAAAATCGTCAACAACATGGAGGATCCGCTGTCGCTGAGCGATCCGGTGTGCAATAACCCCGCATTCACCGCCACGCTCAAGACGAACACCCCGGGCAAGGAATTTGAACTGAAACTTACGGCCCTTCCGCCGCTCAGTCCCGGCGCCATCCAGGGCAAGGTGACCCTGAAGAGTTCCGCCACCAACGCTCCAACCATCGATTTACCTTTCTGGGCGAACGTCCAGGCCCCCGTCATGGTGCTCCCGGCGCAGATCATGATCCCGGCCACTCTGCCCACCCAGGTTTCGCCGAGCGTCACGATCCAGAACCATTCCACCAACTCCCTCGTCCTGTCTGAACCGGCCGTGAATCTGCCGGGCATCGACGCGCAAATCAAGGAGCTGCAACCAGGCCGCATCTTCTCGGTTCAGGTCACCTTGCCGCAAGGTTTCGAAATCCCGGCAGGCCAAAAGGCCATGCTCACCGTTAAGACCAGCCATCCTCAGTTCAAAGTCCTCCAGGTACCCATCGTCCAGATGCCAAAACCCGTCACGCCCATGCAACCGAACCTGCCGACGAGTTTCGCGACGAAACCGCTTACAAAAGCCCAGATTCCAGCCCAGTTGCAGCCGACGGCGATCACCGCGGGCACTCAAACGAATAAGGCCGCTATACAGTGAAAAATGTGCTGGCGGAGGCACTGGTCGTTGCTGTGGCCGGCGCTGCGCTGGCGTTTGCTGCCAATGCTTTGTCGCCTCGCGGCCTGAAACTCAGCCGCGACTTTTTCGGGCCGGCCAGGCCCAGCCCCACTAACGCCGTGCCGGCGCCGACCAACGCCGTTGCGGCAGACACCAACGTGGTCACGGTCACGACCACCAATACCCCCTCCCCGCACGAGTTGCTGGCCGCTCGATTGCGGGATAAAGGCCTGACCCTGGTGGACAGCAACCAGGTGGTCCGGCTGTTTCACGACCCGCGCTGCCAGCAGAGCCTGGTTATCTTTGTCGATGCCCGCGAGGACGAATACTACAAGAAGGGGCATATCCCCGGGGCGTACCAGTTGGATTATTACCGTCCTGAGAACTATCTGGCGGCTCTGCTGCCGTTGTGCCAACTGGCGGAGCAGATCGTAGTTTACTGTAATGGCGGCAATTGCGAGGACAGCGAGTTCGCCGCCAACTTTCTGCTGTCCGCGAGTGTGCCCAAAGAGAAGCTGCTGGTTTATGGCGGAGGTCTTAACGAGTGGGTGACGAATGGCCTTCCCCTTGAGATAGGCGAACGGCTCAGCGGCCAAATCCAAACCAACCTCGTCCGATGATCAGCCCGGCTTACACCGCCCCAACAAGCTCGAGTCGTGTGCCCGATATCCTGGGAGTGCTGGCCCGCTGGCTCGTGGGCGGGCTGTTCATCTACATGGGCCTGAACAAAGCGCTGCACCCGGTCGACTTTCTCAAGCTGGTTCATCAATACGAATTGGTTTCAACACCGTTTTTGTTGAACGCTATTGGCGCCGCTTTGCCATGGTTCGAGGTGTTCTGCGGGCTGCTCCTGGTGGCAGGAATAGCCGTTCGTGGATCCGCACTCATTATGGTGGTGATGCTGGTGCCGTTCACGCTGGTCGTGCTCAAACGCGCACTGGCGATCTCCGCCGCCGAGCACATCCCTTTTACGCAGGTCAAGTTCGACTGCGGGTGTGGCACCGGCGAAGTTTTCATTTGGCGCAAAATGATCGAGAACTCCGTCCTTATTCTGCTTTCGCTATGGCTGATCGCAGGCGCCGGAAAGAAGCTCTGCGCTCGGTTCGCCTTGTGGCGCGCGCGAGCCCCGAATCCCATTACGTTGCGTCCTGTCCCGTCCCGCGGTTAGCTCTGGCCGCCGTGGTTTACTACGGTCTCGGCCCCAACTTGAGCTCGATAACCTCCGCCTGCTGCGGCTCCAGCGTGATCTCAATGCCAGCGCGGGCCTCTTGCGCCTTTCCGGAGATTAACTCGGTGGAATCCTGGAATTCCCTGGCGAAGAAACGGAGCGGGTCAAGTCGCACCTTGCCGCTTTGCTTCGTCGTTGTGTCATTCAATAGAGTGATATAGACCTTCCCATCGATATCCGGCCCAAATCGCTCCACGTAGATCTTCTCGCTTTCA
>DATDCV010000279.1:0-39506 GCA_036524155.1 Verrucomicrobiia bacterium | reverse complement strand
GGACGTTGCTGCGGACTGAAGTCCGCGCGCCGGCCGTTAGCGGCGTTGGCGCCAAGCCTGAGGGTCCCCGGCATCCGTTTGCCGGCAACCTCAGTGAGGGCCGCAAACACAGCACGCCGCGGCGGGCTGGGTTTCCTGGGTTAGATTGGCCAGCTCAAGCCGCCGTTTTCGTTCGGGTAAGCAGGCCGCACAGGACGAGAATCGGCGGAGGTCCCAGGTGTCGGCAAAGGCGCGGCCTCGTTTCAAGGCCAGGACAGCGGCTAGCGCCTGTTCGAGAGTGGCGAGGGAGGGAGGAGAGAATTCGCCCTGCTGGCTGAGCTGCTCCAAGGCACCGTTGCCGGGCCGGGTCGGGATGAGTGAAACCGCGGAAGCGCCGCAGTCAAACGCGAATTGGGCTGACTTCGCCGTCCAGGGCACCGCGTCAGACTCGGAAAGGAAGGGAGGCTGAACCAGGACAAATGCGCGAAGGTTGATGTGGCTCTGCAGGAGGAAACCGGCCGCCCGGGCAAAGTCATCGAGGCTGAATCGCTTGTTGAGGCGGGGCAAAACTGCGGGATGGACGGTTTCGAGCCCCATGGCCACCTCGAGCGACCCGGCGAGCAAATCGCGGAATTGCCGCGCTCGATCGCCAACCAGCCGGGGGTGGGATTCGACAATGACGTGCCGGGCGAAGGCGATGCGTCGGGCGATGGCTGGGTAATCCGCCGGCGGGATTGCGGCGACATCGAAGAAGCTGCCGGCGTTATAGAGTTTGAGTTGCTCGGGGACTGTCGCGAACTGCAAGAGAGCGAAATCGATTTGCCGGGGAATCGCGCCCAAGGGTGTTGGGCCGGGAAGCGTGTGGCGCCAAAGATCGCACATGAGGCAGCGCCAGGGGCATTCCTTATTCGCGAGCAGAACGCAGGCGGAGTCTACGATCCGTCCGTCGGCGGCCCGTTCCTGTTCCAGGAAGAGACCAACAGGTCGGGAAGGGTCGACCACGGCGCGCGCAGGGCGTTGTGCGACGATCCACGAGGTCGGATCGCCCTGCTGCGGGGGTGGAGAGAAAGCCGCCGGGTTCACGAGCCTGGGCGCGGGCTGTTCCCGACTACGGATCAGCTCGCGTACATCGCCAAAAACTGGCGGCGGTAGTCGCGTTCGCGGCCGGGGAGGCGGTGCCGCAGCCGTTCCACGGGCGTCGCGCCGTGTTGGAAGCGCCGCTTCGGAAAGACAGGCATATCCAACCCGGTCAGGGCCTTGATGCCCCGTGCGACGATCTCTCCTTTGAGGGAATAGAGGCGAGGAACGGACATCGCCGTGAGCGCTTCGAAGGGGATCCCTTCGGCAACGGCGATCACTTCCGGTCGCGTGTACGGGCTGAAACTCTCGAACCCATATTGCCGCGCGGGCGCATAAGTCCGGACGCAGCTCCGGCTCTGGCCGCCGCTATAGGTGAGGGAGTGCTTGATCCGGCCGACGCCCCAGCCCTCCTGGTAAAGCATCAGGTTGTTGACCACGCTCCGGATGGTCAGTTCAGGGTTTTCTTCGATCGGGTAATCTTTCAGGTTCTCATCGCCTCCATCACCGTCCACCAGGATTGTCCAGTCCGGGTAGCGCGCCCGGATGCCGCGGCACAAGGCCAGGCCCATCGAGGCGCATTCGACGTCGAGCGGCTTGTAATCCTCGATCACTCGCAGAGTTTCGGCGACGTCAAGGGAGGATAGATCCGTCTCGATGGTCTCCAGGAACAAACCGAGCCCGAGCTGCCCGAGGAATTCGCGGGCCTGGGAGGCATCGGGTCCTTCGCCGAAGTCCAAGGTAAAGGCCTTGAGGCGGCTTGGGCTCATCCCCAGCCGGCGCATCGCGTGATAGGTGACCAGGAACACCGACCCGCTGTCGATACCGCCGGAGAAGGCGACCCCGATGGGTTTGCTGGGAGGGACCTGCTGCAGCCACTTCGCCAGTTCGTTGGCGAGGGCGTTGATATAGCGCTTCCCGATTTCGTCCAGGTCGGTCGGCAGCACATTGCGCGGCGGCGTGAAGAACCGTGTGTACGTGGGATCCGGGTCCGGGCAGCCGACCAATTGGATTTCGACGACGTAATGCGCCGGAACCATGCGGGTGTAACTGGGATGAAACTGCTCCTGAAGCTGCTCGGCCTGAAGCTGGCGGTAGATGGCATCGATGCGGTCGGCGACAATCAGCGCGGGCCCTTCGTGCCGCTTGGCCAGGAAATAGCGCAGCGGCCGGTCGAGGGAACGCGCCAGGCGTACCGTTTTACCGTCGCGGGCAAGCAAGGCGAACGAGCCCTCGATTTCCCGAACTGACTCAGGGTCTCCTTTGAGGACCCGCTGCCGGGCCTCCTCCACGCTCATGTTCAAAATGCGATTGGCTGACGAGTCGGTCAGGTCGACGACTTTTTCTACGTATTGGGCGATCATGCGCCAAAGCTTAGGGGCCCTCAGGGCAGGGCCGCAAATGTATTCTCAGGGCCGGCTCAAAGGCCCTTTGATCGTCGCCGAGGGGCGTCACGGCTCGGTGATGAACGTGAGCCGGTCAATCGGCGGAGGGCTTAGCTTTTGCGTTGTACCTCCAGGCCAGACGATCTCAACGTTGTCGATCTTCGTGGCGGTCCCGAGGCCGAAGGTGACGGGCAGTTCGGATTGGGAGAGGTAGCTGCGGGTTGGCATGACCTGGCGCGAGAGCGTATGTCCGGCGACACGCATTTTGACCCAGGCGCCAATCGCATCGCGGTTGCTCTTGGTGCCGACGAGCTTCAGGCGAACCCAGTGATGGCCCAGATTCTGGTCGTTGCGGAGCAACAGGGGCGGCCCGGCGATTTGGGTGAGCACGACATCCAGGTCGCCATCCCCGTCGATATCCGCAAACGCAGAGCCGCGCCCCACAATGGGTTTGAAGAGGTCGTCGCCGGCTTTCTCGGCGGTGACCGGCAGGAAGCCGAAGCCTTTGGGGTCGCCACGATTCCAGAACAGTTGCGCGGGCTGGCGGTATTCCTGGGCGGACTGGACGCGATGGATATCGGGTTCCAGGTGACCGTTGGCGGTAAGGACGTCCGGCCGGCCGTCCAGGTCATAGTCAAAAAAGAACAGCCCGAATTTGAGCAACACCTGGCTGGCGGGCCCGAAATTTTCTTTGATTGCCTCGTCGGCGAACACGAGCGAATCGCGTTGGGCCACATAGAGGGCGTTCATTTCGTTGGCAAAGTTGCCGATCGCAATGCCCAGCGCGTCGTCGTTGCGGAACCGCGCGGAGTCGATGCCCATCGCGCCGCGGACCAGGCCGTACGCGTCGTAGGCGATGCCGGAGCGGGCGCCGATTTCCTTGAACGTGCCGTTGCGCGCGTTATGGAACAGAAAATTCTGCACGGTGTCGTTCGCCACGACCAGGTCGATCCAGCCGTCGTTGTCGACATCGACGGGCGACACGGCGAGGGACTTGGCCATGGGCTGGCCGGTCGAGGGGTGCTTGATTTGGAGGCCGGCCTGGGCGCTGACTTCGGTGAATCGGCCGTTGCCGTCGTTGTGGTAGAGATAGGGAAACGCGCCCTGAAAATTGCGGGGAGGACCGTAGGCGCGCCCGATGTTGGGCAGCTCGTACGGTGCCGCCAGATCCAAAGCCGGGGACCAGCGGATGTAACTGCACACGAACAGGTCGAGCTTCCCGTCGTTGTCGTAGTCAATCCAGGCAGCGCTCGAGCTCCAAAAATCCGGCCACCCGCCCACTCCGGCGACACTCGTGGCGTCCCGGAATTTCCCGTTGCCTTCGTTGTGAAAAAGGTGGTTGCCCCCGACGGCGGTTATAAAAATGTCCACCAGCCCATCGTTGTCATAATCCCCAACTGCGACGCCCATTCCGTAAAGGCTCACGTCCAATCCGGAACCCGCCGTGACGTCTTTGAACCTTCCGCGGCCCTCATTGTGATAAAGCGCCATCGTCGGCGGTTTCTTGCCGTTCGGGATGTGGCCGGGCCAGTAGGTGGAATTAATGAAGAGCAGGTCCGGAAGGCCGTCGTTGTCATAGTCAAGGAAGGCCACACCGCCCCCCATGGTTTCCGGCAGGAGTTTGTCACCATAAGCGCCGTTCTCGTGAACGAAGGTAATGCCCGCCTGCCGCGTGATATCGGTGAACTTAACCAAAGGGATTTCCGGGGCCGCGCTCGCCAGCATCTCGGCCAGCATTATCGCTAAACCAAACCGTAACGCCTTGGAATGCGTAGGGCCCAAGAACCGGCGGCGGGCGGCTGTCGGCGCGCGGACTTCAGTCCGCAGCAACGCCCGGCCGGCCGTTGCGTCCTGAATACCGAAGCCTTCTGTTGGCGGGCGTTGCTGTGGACTGAAGTCCGCGCGCCGGGACGCCAGGAAGGCAGATGCGGGCTCCGACGCTCCCAGCGGCTCACACCGAGCCGGCCCCAGAGAGGATTTGTTTAGCATGCTGACTTTGTCTAGTGTCTAGCAGATGCGGCAGCAACGAGCAATATGCGTCTGAGTGCGGCCATCCAAAATCGCGGGGTCAAAGGGCTGTTGTTTTTTGCGTTTTGGACGCTGATCGGTCTGAGCTTCGCCTGCCAGTTTCACATCTCAACCTCTCAGGCCGGTCTGGACGTGAGTTGGAAACAGGCGATCAGCTACGCCCTGGCGGATTGGTACGTTTTTGCGGTGCTGTCGCTGCCGGTGATTCGGCTCGCCCGCGTTTACCATTTTGAAGCGGGGAAACGGGGCCGCAGCCTGGCGGTGCACGCTGCGGGCAGCGCGCTTTTTTCGGGCGCCTACATGGTTTTGAGGGCGTGGGTGGGCACCTGGCAGAGCCAGGCGGGGTTCTTGCAGGCCTTTCAGCCTTTGCTGGTCAAAACATGGCATTTCAACCTGCTGCTGTATTGGGTGATGGTGGCGGTTGCGTGCGCGTTCGATTATTACAGGAAATACCGGGACCGGGAGCTGCGGACGGCTGAACTGGAAAACCGGCTTGCGCAGGCGCGGTTGCAGGCGCTCCAAATGCAGCTCAACCCGCACTTCCTGTTCAACAGCCTCCACTCGATATCGGCCCTGATGCACAAGGATATCGAGGCGGCAGACCGCATGATTTCGCGGTTGGGCGAACTCCTGCGCGCCGCGTTAGACAGCAGCGACGCGCAGGAAGTCTCCTTGCGGCAGGAATTGGACTTTGTGAAGAAATACCTGGAGCTGGAACAGATTAGGTTCGGCAACCGCCTGGTGGTCCGGATCGAAGCCGCACCGGAAACGTTGGACGCACAAGTGCCAAATCTTATCCTGCAGCCTCTGGTTGAAAACGCGATCCGGCATGGGATCGAGCCGCATGCCCGCGCTGGACAAATCAAACTGCAAGCGTCGCGCCAGGGCGATGGGCTTGCCCTCGAGGTGCACGACAACGGCGAGGGCCTGCCGCAGAATGCGGCGCCCTCCGAGGGAGTGGGACTGTCCAACACCCGCGCCCGGCTCAGAACTTTGTACGGCGACGCGCACGAGTTTGAAATGCGCGGTGCGGCGGGCGGCGGTTTGATGGTGCGAGTGCTCATTCCGTTCCGTACCCGGAACAACGGCGGGCTAGGCGCATACATTCATGAGAGTGCGAACGCTGATAGTTGACGACGAGTCGTTGGCGCGCGAGCGATTGCGGCAATTGCTGCAAAAGCACCCGGAGATCGAGATCGCCGGCGAATGCGCCGACGGCAACGCGGCCGTGGACTCGATTGAAAAGCTCTCGCCTGACCTCGTTTTCCTCGATGTGCAGATGCCGGAGTTGGACGGCTTTGGTGTCCTCGAAGCCATCCGCGATCGGCCAATGCCGCTCATCGTTTTCGTGACCGCGCACGACAAGTTCGCCTTGCGCGCCTTCGAGGTGCACGCCGTCGATTACCTGCTGAAACCCTTCGACCGGGAGCGGTTCGAGGCGGCGCTGCGCCACGCGCTCGAGCGCGTCAGAAATCGGGCCGCCGGAACCCGCGACGAGCGGCAGGCGGCGCTGCTGGCCGATCTCACGTCAACGACCCGGGCCCCCGAGCGCCTGGCGGTCAGGTCGGGCGGCCATATCGTTTGGGTGGAATTGCATGAAGTGGACTGGATCGAGTCCGCCGACAATTACGTGGAGTTGCATGTCGGTCCCAGATCGCATCTGCTGCGCGAGACGTTAAACGCGCTCGAAAACCGGCTGCCCGCCGAGAAGTTCGTGCGCATCAGCCGGTCGGCGATGGTGAATCCGCGGCGGATCAAGGAGCTTCACCGGATGCTGTACGGCGGATACGAAATCACGCTGCAGAACGGTGCCCGGCTCACGCTGAGCCGCCGGTATCGGGACAAGCTGCCGCTGCTGGGAGTAACCTGATAGTCCTCGCGGCCTGTGCGGCAACGCCTCGCTGCTGTGTGAGCGGGCCATCGCCTCGCGGGAAGTAACCCCTGAGTCAAGCGCGGTAGGGACGCGTTCCACCGCGTCCCCAACACCTGTTTTAGCGAGAATGGGACGCGGTGGAACGCGTCCCTACCAGCCTTCACTGAGGGACTACTTCGGCCGGCGATGCGGTCACGCTCGCCGGAACCGGCACGGCCCCGCCCGCGGTTACCGCGTCGTGTGCGCCGCGGTGAGCGATTGGAGGCGCACGGGGGTGAACAACCCATTGGCGCCCACGCCGGAAAGCGATTACATTGCCATAGGCTTTAGGTCCTCCTTTTCATAGGTGGGAGGGCTGAAGCGCGAGCGACTCCTTAACCGGAGCCGCTCTGTTTGTTTGAGATGACGGCGGGGAAATGGCCCGCGGCGGCAGATGTCAGGAGTGAGATGGCTTTGTCGCTTCATGATTTTGCCTTTGACGGTGC
The DNA here is from genome assembly GCA_036524155.1 of Verrucomicrobiia bacterium. Lineage (GTDB taxonomy): Bacteria > Verrucomicrobiota > Verrucomicrobiia > Limisphaerales > UBA8199 > DATDCV01. Next base: position 32,679 of record DATDCV010000279.1, on the reverse strand, counting down.
AAAGACAATGAACGGCGGGAATTCGGGGCGCCTGCCCGAGGAATGTGAGTTCCGCGGCCGCTTATGAGCAATTCAAGCCGGCAGCCATGGGCCTGGGCGACGGTGATCGTCGGCGTCCTTTACGCGTTATAACTCTGAGGTTGTAGCGTATACGGTTTGCCAGGAGCATTGCCCTCCCGCCTCCTGCACCGTCGTATTTGCGTGACCCCGCAAGACACTACCGCTACCTTTGGACCGATCACCGCATCATGCTTATGAAACGCACTTCCCGGCCTCCCCAAGATTCCTCCGTCCAGCTCCGCCAGGGTTCGCTCTCCCGGCGCCAGTTCATGGCCCGCGCCGGCTCCGCCGTGGGCGTGTCCGCTCTCGCAGGCGTCCAGTTGCCATTTGTTCACGCGGCGGAGGACGACACGATCCGGCTCGCGCTCATTGGCTGTGGCGGCCGCGGCAGCGGGGCCGTCGCCGATGCTTTTGATTCGCCTCACGGGCCGGTGAAACTGGTGGCCATGGCCGACCTGTTCGCCAATCGCCTCCAAAACGCGCGAGCGGTTCTGGCGGAGAAGTTCGGCGACCGGATCGACGTTCCCCCGGACCGGCAGTTCCTCGGTTTCGACGCTTACAAGAAGGCCATTGACTGTTTGCGTCCGGGCGATGTGGCCATGCTGACCAACTATTCCGCCTTCCGCCCCGTCCAGCTCGAATACGCGGTCCAAAAGGGGATCAACGCCTTCATGGAAAAATCCTTCGCCCCGGACGCGCCCGGGTTGCGGCGGATCATCCAGGCAGGCGAGGCTGCGGAAAAGAAAGGACTCAAGATCGCCGCCGGCCTGCAATGCCGGCACTCGCCCAACCGCCAGGAATTGATCCGGCGCATCCGCGACGGGCAGCTCGGCGACATCCAGTTGATCCGCGCCTACCGCATGCAGCCGGTGGGTGCTCTCGGCAAACGTCCGCCGAATGAAAAAGATCTCTACTGGCAGATCCGCAACTTCGTGCATTTTTTATGGGTATCCGGCGGGCTCTTCGCCGAGATGAACATCCACCAGATCGATGAGCTGTGCTGGATCAAGGACGCCTGGCCAGTCACCGCTCACGGCATCGGCGGGCGCGCCGCCGACAGCGCGGACTGCAGCCAGAACCTCGATTCGCTCTCCATCGAATGGACTTTCGCCGACGGTACCAAGGCGCTCGATGTGGTCCGCTGGCTGCCCAAGTGCCACGAGGACTTCGCCACCTTTATCCACGGCACCAAGTGCGCCGCCCAATTCTCTGGCCCGCACCATCTCGGCACCGTTCACACCTACAAAGACCAGCGCTGCGCCAATGACAACATCGCCTGGCGCGCCCCAAAAGAGACGTACACTCCCTGGCAGGCCGAGTGGAACGCGCTGCTCGACGCGATCCGCCAGAACAAACCCCACAACGAAGCCAAACGCGCCGCGTACTCGAACTTCGCCGACCTCATGGGCCGGGCCGCCGTCCACATGGGCCGGATCATCACCTGGGAGGAAATGACCAACTCTCAGTTCCAGTTGTGTCCCAACGCGGACCAACTCACCGACGACACCGCCCCGCCCATCCAGGCCGATGCCAACGGCCGTTACCCTGTCCCCGTCCCGGGACAATGGGTCGAGGTCTGACTCCGGCCCGAACGTACCAAGCGCTCAAGGGTGCCGACCTCTCCGCCCGGCGATCAGGACATGCGGCAATCCGCTGTCCTCGCGCTCTCGGCCAGTGGTAACAGGGCCTCCTCTTCCACTGCCCTCTCCTCCAGGGGCGGAGAGGGAGAAGGATTCGGCCGGTTCGGAGGTTAACAGCGCGAAAGCTCGATTAGAGGAGTTCTCACGCCCTATGGGTTGGTGGAAGAGGAAGCCCTTTCGATTTGCAGCGTCGGTCACGCTCTGGTTTACTCGCCCCATGCTAACCTGCCCAAGGCTCCGTAGGCGCACCGCGGGTTCCAGGTCGGGTGCGGGCTTGCGATCAAATTCCCGACTCGAAGAGACTCGGCCTCCTCGAATTACCGGCCCGGCCGGATCCACACGGTACGTTGCTTCGGGCGCCCGGACCAACGCGCGATGAAACTGCTCATCACCGGGGCTTGCGGATTTGCGGGCAGCACCATTGCGTTGAATTTGCTGGAGGCGATGCAAGGCCTTTCAATCCTGGGGGTCGACAATTTCATGCGCCCGGGCAGCGAGCTGAACCGCCGGAAACTCGGCGTCGCCGGCGTGCGCATCGAGCATGCTGACTTGAGAACTCCGGAGGACCTCGAGGGCCTGGCCCCAGTGGATTGGGTTATCGACGCCGCGGCCAACCCCAGTGTCCAGGCGGGGACAGGGCCTGGCACCGCCGGCAGCCGCGCACTGATGCAGCACAATCTGGCCGGAACGATCAATCTGCTCGAGTATTGCCGCCGGCACCGGGCGGGATTCATTCTGCTGAGTACCAGCCGGGTTTACTCGATCCCACCCTTGGCGGCACTGCGGGTGGAGGTAGCGGAGGGCGCTTTCCAGCCGAGTGCCGACCAGGCGTGGCCTGCGGGCCTGACCCGCGAAGGTGTGAGCGAGGAGTTCTCAACGGCGCCTCCTGTTTCGCTTTACGGCACGACGAAACGCTGTTCCGAGTTGCTGGCTCTCGAGTACGGTCATGCTTTTGATTTCCCGGTATGGATTAACCGGCTGGGCGTGCTGGCCGGGGCGGGCCAGTTCGGCCGGGCTGACCAGGGCATCTTTTCTTTCTGGATCCATTCCTGTGCTGCGAAAAAGCCGCTCAAGTTCATCGGCTTCGGTGGCCACGGCCACCAGGTGCGAGATTGCCTGCATCCGCGCGACCTGGTCCCGGTTCTATCGCGACAGATGGCCGACCGCCCCGCCCCGGGCACGGCTATTACCAATTTCTCCGGCGGTTTGGCCAACAGCATGTCCCTGCTCCAGCTCCATCAATGGTGCGAGCAGCGCTTTGGCAAGCAGACCGTCGGGTCCGAGGCCGCGGAGCGGGCTTTTGATGTGCCCTGGCTGGTGCTCAACTCGGCGCCGGCCCGGCAGCGATTTGGATGGCAGCCGGCAACGCCGCTCGAAACCGTGCTCGAGGAAATCGCAAACCACGCATCGGAAAACCCCCAATGGCTGGAGTGGACGACAACCTAAGCCCCGAGGCCGCGCAAACCGGCGCAAAGGAACTGCAATTGCTCTCGGTCGTTATTCCCGCCCGGGACGAACAGGATTGCATTCTCTCAACTGTGGGGCATCTGCATCTCGAACTGGAGCTAAACCACGTGCCGCATGAGATCATCGTTGTCGATGACGGCAGCCAGGACCAGACCTGGGAGCGGCTAACCGGCCTGCAACGCGAATTGCCCGAGTTGAAGCCGGTGCGGAACACCGGGGAGCCTGGCTTCGGGCGGGCTGTGATTCGAGGGCTGGATCAGATGCGCGGCGACGCCGTCGTCGTCATGATGGCCGACGAATCCGATGACTGCCGGGACGTCGTGCGTTACTGGCGCACCCTCCAGGAAGGCCATGACTGCGTCTTTGGCAGCCGGTTCATTAAAGGCGGCGGCGTGATTGACTACCCCCGCATCAAGCTCGCGTTCAATCGCCTCGCCAACCTCTTTCTCCGAGTGCTTTTCCGGATCAAGCTCAACGACACCACCAACGCCTTCAAAGCCTATCGGCGCAACGTGATCGACGGATGCCGACCGCTTATCGCGCCGCATTTTAACCTCACCGTCGAACTACCACTGAAAGCCATCGTCCGCGGCTATAGCTGGACCGTCGTTCCGATCACCTGGCGGAATCGGCGCACCGGTGCGCCCAAGCTGAAGATAAAAGAGATGGGCAGCCGTTACCTCTTCATCTGCCTCTATGTCTGGCTGGAAAAGTACTTCAGTCGGGGCGATTACCGGAAGCACTCATGAGCGCTCACTCGCCGCAAGACCTGCAGCGCATCTATGAATCCCGTTTCGCCGGCGGCCTCGAGTACCGTCGGGCAGTGTGGCGGGTGTTGATTGCCGACTTCTTCGGCCGCTATCTCAGGCCCGAACAGACGGTCCTCGACCTCGGTTGCGGTTATGGCGAGTTCATCAACCAGGTTCCCTGTGCGCGCCGATTTGCGATGGACCTGAACCCCGAGTCCGCGCGACAGCTCGCTCCGGAAGTGAAGTTGTTCCCGCAGGATTGCGCGACGCCCTGGCCGCTCACGGACTCAAGCCTGGACGTCGTCTTCACCAGCAATTTCTTCGAGCACCTTCCGGATAAGGCCTCCCTGGGACGCACCCTCGACCAAATCCGCCGTTGCCTGAAACCGGGCGGTTGCCTCATCGCCCTCGGACCAAACATCATGCACTTGCCGGGGCGGTACTGGGATTTCTGGGACCACCACCTGCCCCTGACGGAAAACTCGCTGGCTGAAGCGCTGGAAACCCGCGGGTTTGGCATTGAGTTGTGCCTGGGCAAATTTCTCCCCCATACGATGGCGCGAGGGCCGCGTTATCCGCTGACGATACTGCGGCTTTATCTGCGCGTTCCGTTAGCGTGGCGCATCTTGGGCAAGCAGTTCCTGGTCGTTGCGCGGACTCCGCAAACGTGAGCCGGCGCAGCCGTGGTACGCCCTTAGTCTTGGGTCGGAGCGCCGAGTTGTACTCGGCTTACAGGAGGCTGTCGGCTCGCTGAAGCCGATTAGAAATCGGCGCTCCGAACCAAGACTGAGGCGATTCCCGCCGCGCTTCATTCTCCTTGACGAGATGGCCGGTTGGCAGGATAGGCTTCGTTCCCGAGTCTGAGTGCTGAACCATGATCAACCAACGACATTGCCCGTTCTGCAAGGCCGCGGCCGAAAGCGGTTGCTCGCATCTGGCTGTGGCCGCTGAAGGACGCGATTTCATTCGACGTTGCATCGAGTTGTGCGGGGGGCAGGGCTTGTGGCAAACCCTTTGCCGCCAGCGCCGGGACGAACTGCGCCTGGGCGGGCGGTGGTCGCCCGAACAGGAAGATTTCACCTGGCTCGAGACGGCCTTTTGTGATCAGTTTCTCAAACATCTGCGCTGGTTCGGCGGCATGGACTACGAATGGCGCACCGGTCCCAGGTCCGACCAGGGCGGCTTTTGGGTGTTGTTGTGGTCCAAAGACCCGGGCCGCTTGTGGTGGGAACTCCGTGACGACCTCGAACGAAGAGCCACGCACGTTCCTTTCATCCCGACCCAGGAATCCGCCCCCTGGCTGATCTGGCTGCAACCGCGCTGAGCCGCAGCACAGGCGCCCCGCCTGTCTCTTTTTAGATTTCTTGCGCGGGCATTCTGTCTCTCTCACTATCTAAGCGGGTTCAGAATGCAGCACGCACGTCCGGAAACATTGAGACCGGCGGCTCGCCGGTCTGACGCAGTCATTATGAAAAACCTTAGCCGCAGAGATTTCCTCCACGCCGCCACTCTCGGCGGCCTGGCGACGGCCGCTGTCTCCTTCAGCTCATTTGGTCAAAACCCGGGTTCGGGGAAGAACCGCAAGATGACCATCGACCTCGTGTGCGGCGCCATCGGGGTTTCGGCCAGTCAACCTGAAGCAATCGAGCTGGCTGCGAAGCACGGGTTTGAGTCCGTGGGCGCCGACGGGGTGTACCTGGCATCACTCTCGCAGGAGAAGATCGCGGAGCTCCAGGCGGGCATGAAAACCAAAGGCCTGGTGTTCGGCGCGGCCGGCCTGCCGCTGGAGTTCCGGCAGGATGATAGCCGCTTCGCCCACGGGCTCAAAGGCCTGCCGATCGTTGCAGCCGGTCTCGAGCGCGCAGGCGTGAAGCGGATTTCGACCTGGCTGAGCCCCGGCGACGGACGTCTCACTTACGTGCAAAACTTCCGCCAGCATGCCGCCCGATTGCGAAAAGTCGCCTTGATCCTGAAAGACAGCGGCGACCTCCGCCTGGGGCTCGAATACGTCGGGCCCAAAACTTCCTGGACCCGTGCGCGCTACCCTTTCATCCACACCATGGCGGAAATGAAGGATCTGATCGGCGAAATTGGGACCGGGAATGTCGGGTTTCTGCTGGATAGCTGGCATTGGTATCACGCCGGCGACACGGTGGAAGATTTGCTCAACCTCAAAGCACAGGATGTCGTGGCCGTCGACCTCAACGACGCGCCCGCCGGCATCCCCAAAGACCAGCAGGTTGACAACCGTCGCGAACTGCCTGCCGCCACTGGGGTCATTGACGTTGGGTCGTTCCTGAAGGCCTTGAACCAGATCGGCTACGACGGCCCCGTCCGCTCCGAGCCTTTCAACCAGGCGGTCAACAAAATGTCCAAGGACGATGCGTGTGCGGCGTCGGCCGCGGCGCTGAAAAAGGCCTTCGCTCTGCTTTCGACCTGAGGTCCCCATGCCGCGCATGAGACGAACTATTTTCTGGCTGTTGCACATTAGCCTTTGGCACCTGGCGGTGCCGGGCTTCGGGTTGCTGGCCGCCGATCAGCCGCAGTGGGGCCAGGCTTGGTCCCGGAATCTTGTCTCGACCGAGCGCGACCTGCCGGACGTATTTGACCCCGAGAACGGCAAGAACGTCAAATGGTCGGTCGAGCTCGGCACTGAGACCCACGCTACCCCCGTAATAGCCGGGGGGCGCATTTACATCGGGACGAACAACGGACATCCGCGCGACGCCAAACACGAGGGCGACCGCGGCGTGTTGATGTGCCTGGACGAGGCGACTGGCCGATTGCTCTGGCAACTCGTGGTGCCAAAGCGCATCGAGGACATTTTCTTTGATTGGCCCAATGCCGGCATTTGCTCGCCCGTGACCGTCGAAGGCGACCGCGTTTATCTGGTGAGCAATCGGGGGGAGGTCATGTGCCTCGATGCGCCGGGAATGGCAAATGGCAACGACGGCCCGTACCTCATGGAGGGCGCGCACATGGATCCAAAGCTGGTGTGGCTGGCCTCTTCCAATGCGCCGCTCCCTGCCGCCGAGCAGAAGCTCTGCGACGCCGCCAGCCCGCCGGGGCCGCTGGATGCCGATATTCTCTGGCTCTTCGAGCTGACCAGCGGGGCGGGCATCTGGTCCCATGACTCCGCCCATAGCGGGATTCTGGTCCATGGCGATTACCTCTATCTGAACACCGGCACCGGGGTGGACAACACCCACCGCAAGATTCGGACGCCGGACGCACCCGGACTGGTGGTGCTGGACAAGCGCACGGGACGATTGATCGCGCGCGATAACGAGCACACCGCGCCGAACATTTTCCACAGCACCTGGTCGGCGCCGTCAATGGCGGAGGTCAACGGCCGCTCGCTGCTGTTCTTTGCCGGCGGCAACGGGATTGTCTATAGTTTTGAGCCCGTGGAAAATGGGGTGATCGAGTCTCGGAGCAATGGTGAGGCCGCCAAGAGGAGTCCCGCCCAGGCTTCAGCCGCGCCGGCACTCCAAGACTCCAATGCGCCCTCCCTTTCTCCCGCGCTTCTAAAGAAAGTCTGGCAGTTTGACTTTGACCCTGCAGCGCCCAAAACCAATGTCCACAAATACAACAGCAACCGGCGGGAAAGCCCAAGCAACATTTTCGGCATGCCCGTCTTCGACGCCGGACGGCTGTATGTCGCGGGTGGTGGCGATATCTGGTGGGGCAAAAACGAGGCCTGGGTCAAATGCATCGATGCGACTAAAACCGGTGATATCACGACCAACGGCCTGGTATGGTCCGCTCAGCTCGACAAACACGTGATGGCGACCCCGGCCGTTGCGCATGGCCTGGTGTTCATCGTCGATTGCCCCGGCACCTTGCATTGCCTCGACGCGGTGACCGGGCAGCCTTGCTGGTCTCACCAACTTAAGGGCGACGGCTGGGCCTCGCCTTTCGTGGCCGACGGCAAAGTATATCTGGGCACGCGCAGCGGCGAGTTTTACATCTTTGCTGCCGCGCGGGAGAAGAAGCTGCTTACCTCCAAGAGCCTCGGCAGCCCCGTCAGCGCGACGGTTACCGCTGCTAACGGAGTCCTCTATGTCGCGACCATGAACCGGTTGTTTGCAGTGAGAAGGGATGGGCCATGAAGAAAAGCGACACGAGTCAGGCGAGTCGGACTGCTCAGCCTGGTCGGACCTGCGGGCAAACGCTTTTACTGGGGCTGCTGCTGGGATATGGCGGCACGGCGTTTGCCGCCGAGTTTTACGTTGCGCCCGGCGGCAGCGACGCCAACCCCGGCTCGCTGGCAAAGCCCTTCGCGACTCTTGAGCGAGCTCGCGACGCCCTCCGGGGACTCCGCCAGCCCGGTAACCGTCCTTCCCCGTCAACCGTCTGCCTCCGTGGTGGGGATTATCTCCGCACGAACACTTTCGAGCTAACGGCGCCCGACTCCGGCACCGAAAAATCTCCCGTTACCTGGCGCTCATACAAAAACGAATCTCCTCGCCTCCTCGGTGGCCGTCGCCTGGCCGGATTCTCACGGGTGACCGACCTTGCCGTGCTTGCCCGCTTGCCCGAGGTCGCGCGGGCCAGCGTGGTCCAGATCGACCTCCGCGCCCTGGGCATGTCTGACTTCGGCGAGATGAAGTCCCGTGGCTTCGGCCGGCCGCTGACGCCTTCACATTGCGAGTTGTTCTTCGACGGCAAACCGATGACTCTCGCCCGCTGGCCCAATGAGGGCGCTTTCGAAAAAATCGCCGGCTTCCCTGAAGCCAACGCCCAAAACGACGGCCACGGCGGCAAAATCGGCAAGCTCGAAGACGGCTTCTTCTACGCTGGCGACCGTCCGCGCGCGTGGAAAAACACCAGCGACCTTTGGGTCCACGGCTACTGGTCGTGGGATTGGGCCAATTCCTACGAGCGGGTCAGCGAACTGAACCTGGAACAGAGGCTGGTCAAGACCGTCCCGCCCTTCGGCCTGTACGGCTTCCGCAAAGGCCAGCGGTTTTATTTTCTGAACTTGCTCGAAGAACTCGACCAGCCGGGCGAGTGGTTTCTCGATCGGAAAACCGGTATGCTCTATTTCTGGCCGCCGGCTCCGTTGGATGACCGGGTCGAGGTGCTGCTCTCGTTGCTCGCTCAGCCGTTGGTGAAACTGACCGAGATCTCACACGTGATCTTCCGCGGCGTTGCGTTCGAGGCTGCCCGCGCCAGCGCCGTCGAGATCCACGGGGGCGCCACCAATCTCGTCGCCGGCTGCGCCATTCGAAACCTTGGCAACTACGGCGTCCGAGTCGAAGGCGGCGCGGGTCATGGAGTCTTAAGCTGCGACGTCTTCGAAACGGGAGATGGCGGTGTGTCGCTCAACGGGGGCGACCGGCAGGCGCTTCGCGGCGCGGGACATTTCGTTGACAATTGCCATTTCACGCGCCAGGGCCGGTGGTCGAAGTGTTATGTGCCAGCGGTGCTCATCGGTGGCGTGGGAATGCGCGCCACGCACAATCTCATCCAGGATCATCCCCATTGCGCGATCCTGTTCACTGGCAATGACCACCTCATCGAGTTTAACGAAATCCATCATATCGCGCTGGAAACCGGCGATGTCGGCGCAATCTACACCGGCCGCGATTACACCTTCCGCGGCAATCGCATCCGCCACAATTTTATCCACCACACGGGCGGCGTCGGCATGGGCTCGATGGGGGTTTACATGGACGACTGTGTCAGCGGCACCGAGATCTCGGGCAACGTCTTCTACAAAGTCCAGCGTGCGGCCTTTCTCGGCGGCGGCCGCGATCACCAGGTCCTCAACAACATCTTCGTGGAGTGCAATTTCGCCGTCGAGTTGGACGGCCGCGGCCTTGATAAGTCGCCTGTCTGGCACGAGATGATAGACAAGACCATGCGCCAGCACCTGGCCGAGATCCCGCTCGCTCTCTATCGCGAACGCTACCCTGAGATGAAAACTCTCGATCAGTGTTATGGCCCGCCGGGCGGCCCGGTCATCGAGGGCGACGCCTTCAAGGGTGTCCCGCCGGAAAACAACCTGGTGGCGCGCAACGTTTGTGTCGGCAAATGGCTGAACGTGTACTGGCATGCCACCGGGGAAATGCTGCGGTTGGAGGACAACCTCACTAACGCCGCGGCAAGCTTCGTCAGCCTCCCCATCGACAACTGCCGCGCGACCGATTTCGCGCTCCGGAGCGATTCCCCGGCCTGGAAACTCGGTTTCAAAAAAATTCCCTTGGCCCAGATCGGCCTCCGGCGCGATGAACTCCGGGCCCGGCTCCGCTTTTGATCGAACCCGCGTCGACGACCGCCCATACAAACAGCGCTCCGCTGCCCAAAATCAGGCGCTGCGGATTCCGCGATCTATTCTGGCGGGTCGCGGAAGTCCCGGTTCACGGTGAGACCTTCACGTTCCGCACGAACGCATTGGTCTTCACCTCCGCCGCCTTCAGCGGGCTTCCGTTCACGACGACATTCTCCATCAGCACGTTTTCAACCGCGTGTGTTTCGTCGAAACCGTGGAGTTCCACGCATAACGGAGCCGCGGCCGCGCGAATGTTTTTGAACCTCACGCTGTCGATGTGACCGCGCTCGGTGTCGCGGGTCCAGAAGGCTTTGTCGATCCACAGTGAGATGAGCCGGGGTGATTCCTCGACCCGCAGATTCTCGAAACGCACGTTGGTGATCCGCGCCGAATCGCAATGATAGACCCGGAGCGTCCACTCGCGGCCTTTGTCGTGGATGACATCGCAGTCGGTAAACAGCACGTCATCCACATCTTCGCGCAATTCGGCGCCGATGCTCAGCGCGTGCGCAACTTCGTTCCAGAGCACACAGTTCCGGGCGACGATCTTTCGCGCCTCGCCCTGGCCGCGGTCGGTCTTCACCACGATCAAATCATCCAGCGTCCGGATGAAGCAGCCCTCTACGGTTACGTCCTGGCTGTTGCAGATGTCGATCCCGTCCGAGTTGGCGCGGTAGCCGAGTAGCTTGACGTTGTTCACCCGCACATGTTGAGACCGCCGCACGGGAATGGTCCAGGTGCTCGAATCGCGCAGGATCACCCCCTCGAGCGTGATGTCCCGGCCTTCCACATGCACCAGGTTCCGTGCGTGAGTCGTGCATCGGCTGCCGTCGATGATGCCGCGACCGCGCAGGCGGATGTTGTCCCCCTTCAGCACCAACGTGGGTGAGTAGGTCTTTAACCCGCTGTAGCTGCTGATCTGGTACGGTTCGTCCGGCTTGATGACCCCCCGCAGCACCGCGCCGCCGGCGACGTATACCGTTTGATTGTTGCTCACCACCAAATGGCTGACCTCGTGAAGCCCCGGCCCGAAATACAGCACGTTTGCGTCCCCTGGCCGGGGCGCATCGACCTCCGGCGCATTTGCGAACAGGTGCAACGATCTTGTCCAGTTGCCGTTGACCTCGATAGTCACCGGCTCTGGCTTGGTGAGAGTCAGCGTCAGGGTCTTGCCCTGGACCGCTGGAGTAATCTGAAGCGACGACGGCAGCACCTTGACCGAGCGGATCTCCTCCGGACAAGTAACGGTGACGCTCACACTACCTTCCATGTCAAAGTACACGAAGGCCGCCTGCTCGAAATAATCCGCCGACCGCGCCTTGTCATCCATGGCCTTCCATCGCAACTCCGGTGTCGCGGGCGCCACTCTGGCGACATACACCGGCATCTCCTTCCCCTCCACCTTCACGCTGTAGTCGTTTGACAATTCCTCCCCGTCGGGCGCGGGATAGATGCGCACACTGCCAGCCTCCGCGCAGGACAAACCCAGCAGCATCACTCCGACCAGTGTCAACGACAACCTCATCATAAGCGCCCGCGAGGATACGGGCCTCACCCGGCAACGCCAAGCCCAGACAAAGCCTCTGGCCTTGCCAAAGCCATCCGCTTACACTTCCCGCATGCATCGCGCGATCGGTAACCTGAGTCAGCTCTGCCGCCGCAGGATTCCCTTTCGACCCGCCCGAGCGGACTCGGTCGCGCTGCTGACCGCAGGCATCTTCTCGGCCACGGTCCTGGCGGCGGTACCTGCGGGAAAGCCCGCCTCGCAGCATGTGCCGCAGATGAGTTATATCGAAAACCAGACGCTCCGGCTCGGCGTGGATCTTAATCTTGGTGGTGCCATCACTTATCTGTCGCCGGCCGGCACGAACCGGGAATTGAACCTGATCAACACCCACGATTGGGGCCGCCAGGTGCAGCTCTCCTACTACTCCGGTCCGGTGCCGTTTAACCCTCCGGGCACGCGCATGTCCAAAGCCTGGGAATTTATCGGGTGGAATCCTATTCAGTCCGGCGATTGCTATGGGCACGAATCGAGGGTAGTAAAGCACACCAACCACGGCCGCTCGATTTACGTCAAGTGCGTCCCAATGCATTGGCCGCTGGACAACCTCCCGGGCGAATGCGAGTGCGAGGTTTGGCTCGAGTTGTCCGGGCCGGCCGTAAAAGCCCGCTGCCGCCTCACCAACCATCGACCTGACAAGACCCAGTACTCCGCGCGGCACCAGGAGTTGCCGGCGGTCTATGTGAATGGCCCGTTTTATCGCCTCATGACCTACACCGGTGAAAGACCCTTCTCGGGAGACGCGCTCACACGCATCGAAAAACGGACGGGTGAGCCGGGCCCTTGGTCGCAATGGGTAGGCACGGAAAACTGGGCGGCCCAGGTGAATGACGCGGGCTGGGGTCTGGGAGTCTGGAACCCCGGCGCCTTCGAGTTCACGGGCGGTTTCGCGGGACGCCCCGGCGCCGGCGGCCCGCTGGACGATCCGACCGGTTACATCGCGCCAATCAGAGCAGAGATTCTCGACCACAACATCGTCTACGATTATGTATACGAGCTGATCCTCGGCAGCCTGGAGGAGGTTCGCGCCTATGTTTATCAACATCACGCGACGCCAAAGCTGCCGGTTTTCCAATTCGTCAGGGACCGACAAGGCTGGTTTTACCGCGACGGCACCGACACCGGCTGGCCCATTCGCCGGCAGTTGGAGATTCCGCTCGAAAAGGCCGCACCCCAGGTACTCAGCCCGGTGTTCCTGGTGAAGGCGCAGGACGCTCCCAAGCTAAAGCTCGAAGCCGCATTCAACAGCGGAAACAAAGATTCAGCCGAGGCTGGGGTGACTGTGTTCTGGCGGAGGCTCGGCCAGGCGTCGTTTACCACCGAACAATCCTTGAAGGTCCCGATTCGTTCCGATGGGCGTTTCAAACAATACCTGGTCGACTTGGCGAGGTCGCCCAGGTACGACGGCCTGATCACGCAGTTGCGGCTGGACCCAGCGCCGGTCGGCCAGCCCGGATCGCACTTCAGGCTCAAGTCCGTTTCGTTCGGGAGATAGGAAACGTTTTATGAAACTGAACTGGCTCTTGCCCGCGACCTTCTTCTTTCTCGGGGCGTCAAGTCTGTCGGCGGGCGCATCGACCCGGCCCAATATCCTGTGGTTGGTCGCCGAAGACCTTGGTCCGCACCTCGGTTGCGACGGCACGGACCAGGTGTGGACGCCGAACCTCGACCGTCTGGCGACGCAAGGGGTTCGTTACACGCGTTTTTATTCCGGGATGGTTTGCTCTCCCAGCCGGTCGGCTTTCATGACCGGCATGTACTCGACCACCATCGGCACCCACAACCATCGCTCGCACCGCAACGACGGGTACCGACTGCCGGACGGAGTCCGCGTACTGACCGACTGGCTGCGGGACGTCGGCTACTTCACGGCCAATATCGTCACCCTGCCGCCGGCGTGCGGGTTCAAAGGGACGGGTAAAACAGACTGGAACTTCGCTTACGCGGGCAAACCATTCGACTCCGCGAACTGGGACGACCTGAAAAGCCATCAGCCATTTTATGCGCAGATCAACTTTTCGGAAACCCACCGGCCCTATCGCGCGCCGCAAAAGGCGAATCCGGAGCTAGTCAAGATCCCGCCGTATTATCCTGAACACCCGGTGGTCAGGCAGGACTGGGCGCGGTACCTGGACTCGGTTACCGAGTTGGACCGGAAGGTCGGATTGGTGTTGCAGCAACTTGAGAAGGATGGCCTGGCGAACAACACGGTCGTGGTCTTCTTTGGCGACAATGGCCAATCCCACGTGCGCGGCAAGCAGTTCTGTTACGAAGAAGGGCTGCACGTGCCGCTCATCGTCCGGTGGCCAGAGGATCTTCCGTCGGCAAGACGGTTTCGTCCGGGCACGGTCGATCCGAGGCTAATGGAATCGATCGATCTCGCGCCAACCATGCTGGCGATCGCTGGCGCGCCGAAACCTACCGCGATGCAGGGACGGATTTTTCTGGGCAACGGCGCGGAACCCGCCGCCCGATATGTTTTCGGCGCGCGTGACCGCTGCGATGAAACAGTGATGCGCATCCGTACCGTGCGGGATTCGCGGTATCGTTACATCCGCAATTTCACGCCGGAAACACCCTTTCTCGCCCCCAATCGCTATAAGGAAACCCAATATCCTGCCTGGAACGTCCTGAAAGAACTGCACGCTGCGGGCAAGCTCACGCCAGCGCAGGATTTCCTCTGTCAGCCGCGCATGCCCGCCGAGGAGCTCTACAACCTGGAATCCGACCCCTTCGAAGTCACCAACCTGGTGGGTTCGCCGAAGTCCCAACACCAGCGGGTTCTCAAGGAACTGCGGACGGCGCTGGCAAACTGGATAGAACAGACACACGACCAGGGCGGGGTGTTCGAATCTGCGGAAACAATCGCCGCCAACACCGAAACCCGCCCCGGCAGCCGTGGCCCTGCGACGTCCGCCCGGCAACTCCGGACTACCGTCTCGATTAAAGGCGATGCCTTCCTGATCAACGGCGAGCCCACTTACAAGGGCCGGTCCTGGAAAGGCCACAAAATTGAGGGCCTGCTGCTCAACGCCCGCCTGGTGCAAGGCATCTTCGACGACCGCAACACCAACACCATTGCCCTCTGGGCCTACCCCGACACCGGTAAATGGGACGCGGAGAGAAACACTCAGGAGTTTATCGCCGCGATGCCCGAGTGGCGCCGGCACGGCTTGCTGGCCTTCACGATCAACCTGCAAGGCGGCTCGCCTCAGGGTTACTCGCAGGCTCAGCCCTGGCACAACTCCGCCTTTGAAAACGACGGCTCATTGCGCCCCGATTATACCGCGCGGCTCGAGCGGATTATCAATCGTGCCGACGAGCTCGGAATGGCTGTGATCCTGGGCTATTTCTATTTCGGACAGGACCAGCGCCTGCAAGACGAGCCCGCCGTTTTACGCGCGACGGACAACGCCACCGGCTGGGTGTTGGATCACGCGTGGAACAACGTGCTGATCGAGGTCAACAATGAATGCAACGTCCGGTACGATCACAGCGTGCTCCAGCCTGAGCGCGTTCACGAGCTGATCGGCAGGGTGAAAGCGACCACGCGCGGCCAGCGGCGCCTGCTGGTGGGCACCTCTTACGGAGGCGGCACGATTCCACGTGAAAATGTTGTGCGCGTCTCGGATTTCCTCCTCATGCACGGCAACGGAGTGTCAGAACCGGATCGCATTCGCAACATGGTCCGCCAGGCGCGAGCGGTGCCCGGCTACACCGCCAAACCGATTCTCTTCAATGAAGACGACCATTTCGCCTTCGAAAAACCTGACAACAACTTCGTGGCGGCGGTGAGCGAGTACGCCTCGTGGGGTTACTTCGATCCCGGGGAACGAAATTACAGCGACGGGTACCAGTGTCCGCCGGTTAGATGGGACATCAACACGGAACGCAAACGCGGCTTCTTCCGGTTGCTGGCGGAGATCACAGGGGCGCGTTAGAATCTGCAGAGCAATCGGTCAAAGCACCGGTCTTCCCCATTGGGCAAAAACCCTCGCGATCCGGTCGCGCACGAACGGTTCGCCGCGCTTTTCCAGCACCATGTTCATGCCGAGATAATACGGGTTCCGAAACAACGCCAGGATTTCCTGAGGGCCATAACCCAGCCGCATGAACTCCTCGATAAAACACTCTGCCATCTCATCGGTAGTGTCTTCCTCGGTCAGAAGGGTGATGCCATTTAGCTCCAGCGGGTCCTCAACATCAAATTCGTCTTTAGGCATAATTGGATTGGAGCGGTAGATTTCGCCTCGCGTTGGCGCCGGAGACTACTCAAAGCCCTGCGTGGCTGCCTTGCCCGTGCCGGAGAAATCTCCCGCCAGGTATTTCTTCATCGCATCATTTTCGGCGTCGGGCGACATGCCGCCGGTCCCGGGCTTCCAGGGCCCCCGGCCTCCTAACCCGCCATCCTCGGCCTTGGTCACGCTGATGAGACACTCCTTCGGCACTGTGTTCACGGCGTGATTGTCCGCTTCGCCGCCGAAGATAAAACCCATCATCGCCTTGGTTTTGTGAAACAGCGTGTCGGTCTGGTGCATCGGCATGTGCCAGTTGCGCGTGACCGACTGCTGTGAGCCAAACCGGAAATTCGAAATGTAACCTTCGTCAGTGAGCGACAGGCCGTCGGGCCGCGTTTGCTGCGCCTTCACGGTCTTTTCGGTGGCGATGAACGAGCCGTGCTTCATCATGACGACGTTGTATGGGTAGGCGACATTGTAAGTGCAGCGCAGCATCAAACGGCTGACCTTGTAAAACGGATCCGAAGGTGTCGCGCCCAGGTATGGCCGGTCCGCCGGGTTCGCATCCACGTAGACGTAATCACCGTCCTTGATGCCGAGGTCACGGGCCGCCTGGGGGTTCATGTGCAACTGGTGTTCGCCCACGTTCGGCAGGCGCTTATCCAGCCGATAGGGGTCGCCAAAATTCGAGTTCCAGATGAGGTGCCAATCCACGTTCGCCCAGGAGGAGTGCACGCTGTGGCGCGATTTGGGGGTCAGGCAGTAAAACTGATACCCGCCCTTCCAAAGAAAATTCGTGGTCTTTTTCGCCTCGGCCCACGGGAGCTTTACGTTGCGGACCGTGCGCTCATCCCAATGCTCGGCATCGAGCGAAATGCCGTAGTCGTTCGGGCGCACCAGCGGATTCGAGCTGATAATCACGTTCGGCAAGTAGGGCGTGGCTTCGGGCCCCTCGCGATGGACGATGAAATTTTCGCCGCACGACAGCGCGGTCGGGTCGTCGCTGTAAGAATGCAACCTGCCCGTATCCGTATAAAACGGGTAGGCGTCGTGTATCTGCTCGTAAAACGGAATGCGGGGATAGGATCGGAAAAGCATCAGCGCCCCTCCTGGCGGACCGTATTTGCCGGCCATGATGTCCTCCAACTTGTAGCCGGCCGTGGTCGTGCAGGTGTCGAGCAACCGCTGAATGTAAATGCCTCTTTTCCCCTCGTGCTCAAATTTGAAGTGGTCGTAAAACCGCTTGTCCCCGGTCACCTTGCCGAGCGCCGCCGCGATCCCCGCCAGGATCGACAGGTCGTCTCTCGAGTCGTAGAGCGGTTTGATGCCCCCCTTCCAGACTTGCAGGAACGGGTTCGAACAACTCGCGGTGATCTCCAGGTCCTGGAACTCCACCCACGAGTTCGCCGGCAGGCCAAAATCCGAATATTCGACCGAAGCGGTCATCTGCGTGTCAATCGTCACGATCAACTCCACGTTCGGGTTGACATTCTTGATCATGCCGTAGGCCCACTTGGCATTATTGATCAAGTTCACGTTCGTCGTGAAGATCGCCTTGGTTGGCGTCGGCATGTGCGTCTTGCCGGTAAAGCACTTCCGACCTTCCTTGGGCGTGTCGACAATTAGCGGGCGGTCGCCGTGGTTCCAATAAGCCGGCTCCTCGTCCTTCGTATAGGGATGCGCCTTGACCTCGCGTCCCGTCGCCTTGGGGTCCAGGTTCTGTTCGAAAGGATCCTCGGCCACCCACCCTTTGAAACCCCATCCCGTCAGCTTGCTTCCCTGGAATAACGCCGCTTTGTAGTTGCCCGCCCAGCCGTGGCAGCCGGTCCCCGGCTTTCCCAGGTTGCCCGTAAGCATCAGCGGCAGATACGCGGCGCGATTCGCTTCCGTCGCGTGGAACCAGTGGTTGATTCCTTCCCCCTGGTGGATCGCCGCCGGCTTGATCGTCGCGAGGTCTTTGGCGAGCCGCTGCACCAATTCCTTTGGCGCCGACGTGATTTCGGAAACCGTGTCGAGATCGTAGTCTCGCAGATGCGCCTGGTAGAGCGTCCAGGCCGTAGCGGCCTCGACTTCGCTGCCGTCCGCCAGTTTGACTTTGCTCTGGAAATCCAGTTGCGGGTCGATGCCGGATTGGTCGAGCGTCTTCCCGACCATGTCCCGGGTTATCGCGCGGGGAGAACCGGTCTTCGTGTCCCAGACGACATAATCCCCAAGTTTCTCGTGTTGTTCTTCAGTCAAACCCTGCACCTTCTTGCTGGGGCTGTCTTCCGACAGCGCACTTTTGTAGTTCGGGAAGACCTCCGCCGCGCGCAGACGCTTCAGGTTGTCCGTGCGGATCAGCAGCGGAAAATCCGTGAATTGCTTTACGAATGTTGCGTCGTACCACTTGTTGTCCATCATCTGCCGGGTGACACCCAGCCACAGCGCCGCATCCGTCGCCGGCCGCACTGGAATCCAGTAGTCCGCCTTCGTCGAGGGCGCGCCGTATTCCGGCGCGATCACCACGATTTTCGCGCCGCGTTCCATGCACTCGACGAACCAGTGAGCGTCCGCCATCTTGTTCTCCACAAGATTCTTCCCGTTCATAATGATCAGCTTGGCGTTGCGCAGATCATTGAAATCACACTCGCTGTTTTGCAGCCCGTGCACCCACGGATGGCCCGGCGCCTGGTCGCCGTGCCAGGTGTAGTTGGACCAGACCCGGCCTGCCCGGGCCTCCTCGTGCTTCACGCCCCGGATGTGAACGTCCAGCAGAGCCAGCGAATTGCACAGCCGGTACATCCCGTACTTGCCAAGGACTCCCAGCAAACCCATCCCGCCGCGCATCTTGATGGTGCGCGTGCCGGCGCCGCCCATGTCCTCGATCATTTCCTTCGGGTAACCTTGCGCCTCCAGCAATTTGGCGCCAGCCTCGCGGCTGTACCGGCTGGCGATCGCCTTCAACGCCCTGGCGATGTATGCCAACGCGTCGTCCCAGCCAATCCGCTCGAACTTGTCCGTCCCCCTCGAGTCGAACAAATACTTCGCTTTGACCTCCGGCGTCAGGTCCGGGAAGCCGTCGTCTGCCCACCGCTTCCAGCCCCGGCGGACGATCGGGTGTTTCAGCCGATAAGGTCCATAGAGGATCCGGTGAAACGTGTAACCTTTCGCGCAATGCCGGTTGCCCCAGTTGGTCGTTGCTTTGTTGCCGTAGATATCCGAGTAGGTATCGATGTCGTATTCCTCGCCCATGCGCACTATGACCCCGTTGCGGACGTGGGCGGTGATGCGACAGTTGTGCGTGTCATTCGGTGCACATACCCACGAAAAGGTGCGGTCGTAGGCGTACTGGTTGCGGTAGAGCTTCTCCCATTCGCGATTCGGGTAATGGGCGAGTGGGTTGGCGAGGTCCGCCGCCGTCTGGGCTTGGAGAAAACGCAGCGGCAGCATCTGTGCCGCGGCTATCCCGGCCCCGACTAGTCCGCTCCGCTGAATGAAGTCGCGCCGCGAGAGTTCAGTGTTCCGCATAAAAGATCCAGGTCAGGGTTCGAGCATCAGCTTGTGCCAGTTGCTGACGACCTTGCGTCCGTTGCGATCCCGGTTTTGCCCGTCCCATACGGCGAACGCAACCGGAAGGGGCTTTCCAGGAACGAGTTTCACGTCGTCAGCGTCCTTCGACTTCAAGTCGCGCACGAAAACTACGCTCCACGAACCATCGCGCCAAATCCCCTTGCCGCTCACGTTCTGGCCGGAAGGTGGCTGGGCTTCGAAGGTGCCAAAGCCATTCGCATTGGCGTCCTCAACCGCCGAGCGATGGACGATGGCGACGGAATTGCCCGCCTCCGCGGCCGTGCGGTAGCTCGTCGCAAAGTAAGTGTCTACATGCATCGCGGGGTATTGTTGCGCCATGTCCTGCCGCCGCCCTTCAACCTCCTGCTCCCAGCCGGCTTTCCATTGCCAAATATTCACCCGGTTGTTCGTGTCGCCCATGCCGAGAAACGGCGTGGTTCCATTCAACGAAAACTGCACCGCCACCGCGTCTTGAAAATCCTGCACCCGCACCGGAGCACCGTCCGGAGTCGGATCCTTCCACGTGCAGTGGATTGCGATGCGCCTTCGGTCGTGAACCGCGCGCACCGCCACGGCGTAAATCAGGTCTTTCTCCGGCCACAACGGGTTCAGCACGATGCGCGCCGGATCCAGGCTGTCCCACGCCGGATCCTCGGGACTGACCGGCAGCTTGCCGCGGGCGCGCGGCACGTGCACCAACCCGTCGGTGGGAGCCAACATGTCATTGATTTCAACGTCCTTCCGGCGGAGCGATTGAATGTAATGCACCAGCGACCAGCGTTCCTGGGCCGTCATTACCTTGTCGTCGAACGCCACCATCGGGGTCCCCGCCAGACCCACTGCGATCCGCGTGTACAGGTCGCGCCCCGTGTGACCACCCCGAAACGCCCCGGAATTGAAGTCGCGCGGTGGCAAGTAGAGGCCCTGGGTGTCCTTGAGTGTCGGGGCGTTCGGCCCGTCGCCCGCTCCCGTTTCGCCGTGGCACAGCGCGCAGTTCAGCCGGCTAAATACACGCCCGCCCTCGGCCAGCGCCTGCACCGTCACTGGAGGTTCGGGCGGGATCTGAATCGGCTCCCCAAGTTGCTGGTCGCTTCTTGCTTCCTCGAACTTGTTGATGCGTTTCCCCGAACGATCAACGGTGGCAGTGAGGTACTTGACGTACTGTACCGCGTCGCGGCGTTCAGCCTCGGTCAGATAGGTGAAACTGGGCATCGAACTCCCCGGCATGCCGCGCGAAACCGTGTTGTACAGGTCCTCGTCGGTCGGCAGCGCCATCCCCGGCGTCGATTTTATCTTGAACAATCCCGCGCTGAAATTCCGCGGCCTGGGGAAAAGCCATACTGATGCCGGTCCGGCGCCGTCGCCGTTCACTCCGTGACAACTGACGCAATGTTGCAGGTAAACCGCTTTCCCGCGTTCCAGGGCCGGCAGCGTCGGCTGGCTCATCTCGGCAGCTTCGGCCCCCGGCCAGGAAAAGATGCACGAGCCGGCGAGCCCAAGCCACCAGGCAAGCACTCTGTGGGCGTCCATGGCTCAACCATCAGCCCTTCGCCCGTCCCCGTCTTTGATTTCAGTCAAAGAGTGTTCGGAAACCGCCCCCTTTCCGGTTTCGCCTCCGGGTTGGCTCACTCCGCTTTCGTGAGCTGACCCGAATCAGGCTTGCGCCTGCGTGGCCGCGGTTTCTCCATGTGTACAACGTCGGTCCGGTGGCGCATTCGCCCCCGTTCGGCTGATCTGCCGGCCTGGGTGTAAACCGGGCTATCCAAGCGACTCGACGGCTTGCCGGTTTTGAGTTCATCGACCAAATCGGCGACGCTTCCCAGCACCCGCGTTGGCTGGTACACATAGTCGCAGACGTTTTCAATTGCGGTCGACCCGCTCAATACCAAATAAGCCTGCAAGCCCGCTTCAATTGCTCCCCGGATGTCCGTTTCCATCGTGTCCCCAATCACCACCGTCTGCTCCGGTGCACTGCCCACCGTCATGTCGGTCAGCTTTCGCTGTGCCCGGTGGAACATATACCCGTTGGGTTTGCCAAGGTAATACGCCGCCCGGCCAGTGCTTGCTTCCAGGAAGGCCGCGGTGGCTCCCGCTCCAGGCCGCGTCGCGTCGCTCGACACCGGGCACCAGTTATCCGGGTTGGTCGCCAGCAAGCGCGCTCCCCGTTCAATGTGCCCGTGAGCTTTCGCCAGTTTCTCCAGGGAAGCTGCGCCCTCCCCCACTACCACATAGCTTGGGTTGATTGTGTCATGCGCAATCTTGCGCTCGTGCAGCGCTGCCAGCAGCCCTCCCTCGCCGATCACAAACGCTGTGCATGCCGGATGCGTCTCGCTCAGGAAATCTCCTGTATTCAACGCCGAGGTGTAGAAATGACGCGCGGAAAGTCCCGGGATCCCCAGATGCCCTAAACGAACCGATAACTCCTCCGGGGTAGGCGCCGAGTTGTTGGTGAGGAATATGAAGGGTGAACCGCTCAGGATCAACGCCTCGACGAATTCCTTCGCTCCGGCGATGAGACTGTTCTCGCGGTAAATCACTCCATCCATGTCAATTAAATATCCAGTTTTCATAGCGGGAAGCTCTCACGTCCATTTCGGCTCGCATGCCTCCCGCGTTCTCTTAGCAGGAGGTTTGCCACCTCCCCAAAACTCCCTGGTTCAATCGCACTTCAGCTTTCCCGGCGTGGCTATCTGCTCACCCTGCGCAAAACCCGCCAGCCACCTCCAATCGTGTGTTGTGTCAATGTGCAGCGGCCCCGGCGACGCTGAGCGTCAGTTCGATATCATCCGAAACTTTGTCCTGGGGCGCGGAAGGATTGATGCCAAAATCACTGCGCTTGATGGTGAACGTGGAGCGAATAACCAGCAAATCGCCTTTCATGTTGGGCACGCGCTGGCCGAGCTTGTCCTTCAGATACGAAAACCTCACCGGCACAGTTATCTCTTTGGCGACACCTTTCATCGTCAGCGTGCCGACCATGTCGGCGGTCGTATTGTTACCCGAGGTCTTCACATTCTGCAGTTCCTTCGCTTCGAAGCTGATCTCGGGATACTTCGCCACGTCCATCCACATCGCGCTGTGAAGGTGCTCCTTCATCATGGGATTAGGCACGTGCAGCGATCCCGCGGCGACCAGGATCTTCCCTCTCGTTTTCGCGGGCGCTTCCGGGTCGAAAGTCACCGAGCCCGAAATCCCGTTGGCGCTCCCCTGCGTCGCTTCCAGGAGCGCGTCCAGCTTGAACACGGCGTTGTTCACGCCTTTTGGGTCTTTGAAGTCGAAAGTTTGCGGTGCGGCGAGCGCAACGCTGGCCAATATGGAAACGCCAATCAGAGTAAGGAACGATTTTTTCATGATTTAGTATGGTGTGTTTGTTGTTTACGGAAAAAGAGCGATGCTCCCGCCAGGAATCCGGCTCCCAGCAGGCTGCCGCCCAGAAAATCCAGACCGGGGACAAATTTCTTGTGGTATTCGATGCCTTCGATGCCGGTCACTTCATCGACGGTCTTTACCGGCACACTGGTCCGGGTCCAGCCCCGGTTCGCCCCCAGCACGAGCCAGGCTGCGCCGGCGACAACCACCACCGCCAGCGCCAGGAATTGGAGTGTGCGTTTCATCGGGTAAGGTGGCTGCAATTTCAGTTGAGATCAAATAACAGCACTTGCGACGGTTTTGCCCCCACAAGGCCAATCTCGGCCTGGTCGGAAAGACCCATCGCGTCGCCGTCCTTCAGTGTGCCCCCGTTGACCTTGACTTCACCTTCGGCCACATGCACCCAGGCGTGGCGCCCCGCTTTCAGTTGATGGGAGACTTCGTTGCCCGCCTCCAGTTTCGCCAGGTAAAGATCCGCCTCTTGGTTGATTGAAAGCGAGCCATCGCGTCCCGACTTGGAGGCGACAAGATTCAATCGGCCTTTCGCCGCCCTGGACAGAGACTTCTCCGCGTAACGCGGCGTGAGTCCCTTGCGGTCCGGCTGAATCCAGATTTGCAGCAGGTGGACCGCTTCATCGCGCGAGGGATTGAATTCGCTGTGGCGAATCCCGGTGCCGGCCGACATGTACTGCACTTCCCCGGGCCTGATGACCCGACCATTCCCCATCGAGTCCTTATGCTCCAGCGCGCCGCTCAGCACATAGGTGATGATCTCCATGTCGCGGTGAGGATGCGTCCCGAATCCCATCCCGGGCATCACCAGGTCGTCATTGATGACCCGCAGGCTGCGGAAGCCCATCCACTCCGGGTCATAGTAATCCGCAAAGCTGAACGTATGGTAGGAATCCAGCCAGCCGTGCTCGGCGTGGCCCCGTTCGTTGGCTCTTCGTATCATCTTCATGGCCCTACCCTGCCACACGCCGCGCCTCTCTGAGAAAGATCATGTTTCTTGACTAAGCATAACCAAAAGGTATACTAACGGCCGCATGGAATTACGCCATCTCCGGTATTTCACCGCCGTGGCTGAGGCCGAGAATGTCTCCAGGGCCGCGCTCAAGCTCCACCTCTCGCAGCCCGCGTTAAGTCGGCAGATCCGCGACCTCGAAGACGAACTCGGTTTCCCCTTGTTCGAGCGGACCGCAAAATCCGTACGCCTGACCGAGGCCGGACGGACCTTTCTGGTAGGCTCGCGGGCCGTGCTCCAACGCGCGCAAGAGGCCGTCACAGCGGCTCGCGGCGTCGCCCAGGGCGGCCGCACCGAGCTTCATGTCGGTTATGCTCCATCGCCCACCGTCCGGATCCTGCCGCCCACCCTGCGCGCGTTCCAAGCTCGTGCAAATAACGTGCGGGTGAAGCTGCATGATTTGTCGACTGAGGAAATGCTGGCCGGCCTGCGAGAGGGCAAACTGGAGATCGCGTTCCTCGTGCAGCCGAGCCGGGCCATGTTGCGCGGCCTGCGTTTCGAGGGACTCGCGCGGGACGCGATGCGCCTCGCTGTGCCTCCCAACCATGCGTTCGCTCGCCTCCACTCGGTTGCACTCAAGCAGGTCGCTGCCGAACCGTTGGTAGCTTTTACCCGCAAAGACTACCCGGAGTACCACGAGTACCTGGACGCTCTGTTCGCAACCGTCCGGCCCGCCGTCGGAGTCGTTGAGGAACACGATAGCGCTGCCAGCCTGGTGGCCGCCATCGAGTCCGGCTCAGGCGTCGCGGTGGTTCCGGATTCCTTCTCCTGTACTGCCGGGCCTCGCCTCAAACTCATACCCCTCTCCCCCGCGCCGGAACCTCTGGTGGTTGGTGCCGCCTGGCCCAAGGACGGCCTGACTCCGCCGGCCGCGCGATTCTTGCAGTCGGCGAAAGACGTGACTTCCTCCCGGATCTGACTGAACCACTGGCTACTCGCGCGCCAGTTTGGCAGGGTCCTGGCCCGCGTCCAACGGCCGGAGGCGGAACCCGTAGGAACACTCCTTGCAGGGAATCAGGAATTCATCGTGCGGCCAGGCGCCCCAACTGTCATCGCCGCCCACGCCCTGTTGGATGAGGTCGAGATTGAGCGTGATGTAATCGCGCCGCGGCAACTGAAATGCATGCTTTCCGGCATTCAGGTCAGCCGTGCCATAATGCAAAGCGTTCGCGCTGAGCACCGGCTCGCCCATCGCCAGGAGGCCGATGCCTTTCGAGTTCGCCAGGGCCAGCCAGCGGACGTCGGCCTTGTTACCGGTCTCGCCGGGCTCGGTGTAGTCGGCAAAAAATTGATCGTCGACCTTTCCTGAATAAACGCCGATTGGGGCGTCCTTACGGTCGGCGTAGCTTTCCTGCGGCCCCGGGCCAAGCCAGGTGACCTTCTCGAAACCCGCGGGCAGACTCATCTGCATCCCCAGGCGAACGAGCTTCGGCAGATCAGTGTTGGATGGCTTGAAACGGGCCCGCACTGCGATTTCACCGCTGCCGTAAATCGTGTAGGCAGTCTCCCACTCCGCCCCCACCTTGGGCAGGTTCTGCACTATGGTGACCATCACTGACCGGGCGGCCGGTTGGACCTCGCTGGTGCACCTGGCGCATTGGGCTTCTTCATGAGCAGTGCGCCAGATTCCCTGCGAACGGCTCATGTTTCGGCCCCGATCATTGTCGGTTTCCGCGCGCCAGAAATCCGGCCGCAATGGGGTGTGAATGAGTTCTGTGCCCTTGTAGCGCCACGACTTGAGCGCGCCCGACGCCTTGTCAAACTTCACTTCGAAGTCCTTGCCGCTGACTGCAATTTGCGCTGCATCTTGTGTCAACTTCGAGGCCCGTCCGCGCTCCGTTCGGGCCGCGGGCGCGGACGCGGTGTCCGGCAGCTTGAATTCGTCCCAGGCGATTTCGTGGCCCGCTTTCGCCCAGGGCTGGTCTTGTCTCAACGTGAAGCCAAGGTGGAGGAAGTACTCGACACCCGGTTCCGGCTTGAACTTCTTGACCGGCAGGGAAACCTGAGTGGCAGCGCCCGCGGCAACGTCCAAGTCCGGCAGTGTGCCGGACTGAATCTCTCTCCCGTCAGCCTTGAGCGCCCATCGGCCCGTGGCGACCTCCTTCAAGTTCGTGAACTGGTACCAGTTCTTCACCTCGACCGTGCGGGCCGCGAGGTCAACAGGTTTGCAGTGTATGTATTGGTAGACGTGTTTCACATACCACGCGCCGGGATGTGGCTCGCGGTCGGGTGTGACCAGCCCGTTGCAGCAGAAGTTGTCGTCGCTCGGCGTGCCCGCCGGGCCGAAGTCGCCGCCGTAGGCCCAGAAAGTCTTGTCCCCGGCCTTTACCTTCTGGACGTGGGCAAAAGGCAACGTCCCCTGCGGCTGCCGGAGTCCCTGGTCGACCCAGTCCCAAATCGAACCCCCTTGCAGATAGGGCTTGCTGTAAATTTGGTTCCAGTAGGACCAGAAATCCCCGGAACCGTTGCCCATCGCATGCTCGTACTCGCACATGATGTAGGGCCGCTCCCGCTTCTCCGCGGCGTACTTTGCCAGTTCACGCGGATGCGGATACATCGGGCAGATGATATCGGTGTGCGCCTTCCATCCAGCCTGTTCGTAGTGCACCGGACGGCTGGAGTCTCGCAGGTGAATCCATTTCGATGTCGCCTCGAAATTCGGACCGTCCCCCGCCTCGTTGCCCAGCGACCAGATGATCACCGAAGGATGGTTCTTGTCGCGTTCGACCATCCGCACCGTGCGGTCCATGTGCGCATCTGCCCAGTCGGGGTTTTTCGCCAGCGTCTCTTTGCCGTAACCCATGCCGTGGCTTTCGACATTCGCCTCGTCGATTAAATAAATCCCATAGCGATCACACAGGTCGTACCAGGCTGGTTGGTTGGGGTAATGCGAGCAGCGAACGGTGTTTACGTTGAACTGCTTCATTACCTGGATGTCTTTTTCCATCGTCTCGATCGGGACTGCCTGGCCACGGTCGGGATCGATCTCGTGCCGGTTGACTCCCTTGACCAGTATCCGCTGACCGTTCACCAACAAACTGCCCTCGCGGATCTCGACCTTCCGGAACCCGAGATTGATGGGGATCACCTCCAGCACCTTCCCCGAAGGCTCCTCGACCGCCAATAGCAACTTGTACAAATTCGGGGTCTCTGCCGACCACTTCAACGGGTTCAAAAACGGCGCCCGGCCTTCGACCGTAATTTCCTCCCCCGCACCGACAGTCTTTTCGACTCGGGGCGACATCACTTCGTTGCCGGCCGGGTCGAGCACCGTCGGATGCAGGATTACTGTCGCCGTTTCTTTGCCGTAATTAACCAGCCGCACCGTGCCGTGGACCTCGGCGTCGCGGTATTGCTCGTCTAATTCCACTCGGTTTTCAATGTCGCGCACGTGGACGTTGGGTGGCGACCACAAATACACGTCGCGGAAAATCCCGCTCATCCTCCACATGTCCTGGTCTTCCAGGTACGAGCCGTCGCACCAGCGGAAGTTCTCCACCGCCAACAGGTTCTCACCGGCCTTCAAATACTCCGTGATATCGAATTCGACCGGCGTCCGGCTGTCCTTGCCCAGCCCGACTTTCTGCCCGTTGACCCAAAGAAAGAAGAAAGAGTTAACCCCGTCGAAAGTAATAAAGACGCGCCGTCCGGCCCAATCAGTTGGAACGGTGAACGTCCGCCGGTAGGAATTCACCGTGTTATTGGGATCGTCCTCGGGCACGAATGGCGGGTTGGGCTTGCTCATCCACGGATAGCGGATGTTGACGTAAATCGGCACGCCGTGCCCGAGCATCTCGACGTTCGACGGCACCGGGATCAGAGCCCACTTGCTGTCGTCGAAGTCGGGCTTCCAGAACTCGGGCACGCGTCCCGCATGGTTCGGGGCGAAATGGTACTTCCACTCCCCGTCGAGCGGCTGGTAAAAAGGCGACTTCGCGCGCTCAGCGTTGCTCGCCCACCGGATGCTCCGCGCGGTTTGTGTATCCGGGCAGATGATCATCGTCGCGTGCGCCGGTTGGTTGTTCACCCCGGTGAGCTTCGGGTCCTGCCATTCCTTCCGCTCCTGCGCTGCCGCCGGCCAAGCGGCTCCGATGAATGCCAACAGCCCCATAACCCAGGTTACGGCTCCGATCTGTGTGTTCTTCATAACGTGGTTCGTTGAGTCCAGGCGGCGCGGCGTCGGGACGCCTGCGGCAGCCCGCCTCCCGCCCGTGCCGCTATTGTCACAAACTACACTCGCAAGTCGAGAGCCGTGTTCGCCGTTATTCCCCCTCCCGGGCCTGCTCCTGGCTTGCAAAAACAAAAACGGATCCCCAAAACCTGGCGCCAGCCTGTTGTTCACCCGGCGCCCCATTCAGCGCAGGCCTTGGGGAGACCAGATCCGGACCGCCCTGTTCGTGACCTTCCCTTCTTCAGGGCCTCAGCACTATCTTCCCCGCCAGGATGCTCTTCTTCTGGACCGTGCTCTCCTCCTGCAGTTGGTGCGCTTCTGCCGTCCGCTCCAGCGGCAGCACTCGGTCGATGCGGGCCTTGAGCCGGGCTGCCCCCGCCCACTCGTTTATGTCTGCGGCTGCCGTCCGCTGCTCGCGAGCCGACGCATTGAACATCGCGAAACCGTACAGGGAACAGTCCTTCACATAAAACGGCCCGACCGGGAACGTCGGCCGGGCGTCGCGCCCGGCCATTACCACCATCCGTCCGCCCAGCGACAGCAGCGGGATCGTCCGCTCGAAGTTCGGCTCGCGGAGCGTCTCCCACCAAACGTTGACACCCTCTGGAGCAAACCGCCGAATCGCCTCGTCCACATTCTCGGTCTGGTAATTTACAACCAGGTCCGCTCCCAACTCCCGGCAAATCCCGCCTTTGTGCTCATTGCCCGCCGTGGTGATCACCCGCGCCCCAATTATCTTCGCCATTTGCACCACGCTTGAGCCTACCCCCCCCGCACCGCCGTTTACGAACAGCACTTCCCCCGCCCGAAGGCGCGCGTCGCGCACCAGCCCGAGGTGGGCCGTGATCGCCACCAGCGACAGTGCGACGATCTCGTCATCGCCGACCCCCGCGGGCGTCGGATACAGCCAGCGCTCGTCCACCGCCGCCAGTTCCGCAAACGTACCCGGCCGTCCTGCCGTCCCCTGGTTGCTGGCCCAGACCCGGTCACCGGCCTTGAATCGCTTAACACCCGCTCCCACCTCCAGAATCGTCCCCGCCAGGTCGCGCCCCACAATAAACGGAAACGCCAGTTTCGCCGGGATCATCCCGCTGCGCACGTAGGTATCAATCGGGTTCACGTCCACGGCGCCAACCTTCACCAGGCATTGTGTGCGCGAGGGCTTCGGTTCTGGCAAATCGCCGTAGATGATGACCGCCGGCGGCCCTGTCTGAGTGATGTAAGCTGCTTTCATAGTTTTCCTTTGCTTCCCAAAATCTCATTGAAACTAAATCCGCCACAGTCTGGTGGCAACCGTCTCGTCCGACAGGCATCCCGCCCCTCTCTGCCCCTGGTCGGTCGCATGGCCCCGCTCTGCCGCCAATCGCCTTTGTCGCCAAGTCCGAGGCCGTTCCGATTCCTGCCTGCCGGCTACAGCACGTTCCTTCCAATGCCGAACGCCACCAGTGCTGCTGCGCCGATCCATATCCATAAAGGCCGGACCTCGAGCCGGCCCGGCCGGTGACGCAGCCGGCCGATCAGCAGCCGCAGGCCGGCCGCGCCGGCGAGCGGTAACGCAATTACCAGCAGCGCGTTCAGGCGGAACGCCGCCGTCACGTGACCGTGCAAAAGCTGGTGCAAAGCTCTCAAACCGCCGCAGCCGGGACACAGCAAACCGGTCGTCCGGTGAAACACGCAAACCGGATAAAACCCAAACTGAGTCGGGTCAAACCAGTATAGAACCGCGCTCCCTCCAGCCGCGGCGAGTCCAAGAACGATCCACACCAGCCGCTGCGAATTGCTTTGCCAACCAGGCATGCCGGCGCCCACTACAGGTTCTGTATTTTTCGCATCACGTCCGGTACACTCGCGACCACGCCATATAGAACAACGAGGACGACCCCGAGCAGCAGCCCCGCGATCGAAAGCACCAGGCCTGTGACCGCCATTCCCCGCCCTTCTTGCTGCGGGTTCCGGCCAATCTGTGACAAAGCGATCCCCGAGCAAATTGCCCCGGAAAGGCTGAATGGAAAACCACTGCAGCAGCACAGCCCAATGGTCACCGACAGAATCCCCAGTATCAGGCCCGTAACGGCTAGCGGGTTCGTCCGGCGCGGTCCCGGAGACGAGCTCAGCGGCGCCGGGACCGGGGCTACGGGAGTCGCTGGCACGCTCAGCGTGGCTGCGAACTCGGGCAACTCACCCAGCATCTTCCACTCGGGGCTGTTCTCCGGCAGCACCTTGCTCGACCCATTGGCGCGGCCCTCCGCGATCCATTGCCGCAAAATCTCCTCCGAAATGGGCCCGTACTCCTTGCCGTCCGCCCCGATGATTTTGTACATGCCCTGACTCTGGTCGCATCAGTCCGCCGACGTCAAGGCAGCTTTTTCCAGTCGGTTTCCCATTGCTACCCCTTACCTCCTTTACTACTTTCCGCCCCCATGAGTGTCCTGATTGTTGGGTCCACCGCCCTCGATTCCATCAAAACGCCGAACGCCGAAAACCCCCGGCTTTTGGGCGGCTCAGCCAGCCATGCCGCCGTTGCTGCCAGCTTTTTTGCTCCGGTCAAACTGGTCGGGGTCGTCGGTGAAGACTTTCCTCAGCGCTACCTCCAGCTTTATCGGCGTCATCACATCGACCTCCAAGGCCTGCAAATTCTCTCCGGCAAGACCTTTCATTGGTCCGGCGAATACGAGCTCAACATGAACAACCGCCGCACCTTGCTCACCGAGCTCGGCGTGTTCGAAACCTTCACCCCCACTTTGCCCGAGTCCCACCGCAACACTCCTTTCGTTTTGCTGGCCAATATCGCCCCCTCCCTCCAGAGCCATGTCCTGGACCAAATGCAGCGGCCCAGATTCGTCGCCGCCGATACCATGGACCTCTGGCTCAATATCGCAATGCCCGACCTTCTGAAATTGATCAAACGCCTCGACCTGTTCGTCCTCAACGACAGCGAAGCGCACCAGTTGACAAGGCACGACAATCTTATGGCCGCCCTCAAGAAGCTGCACCAGCTCGGACCCGAATATGTCATTGTCAAGAAAGGCTCACACGGCTCGATCCTTTCCGGACCCCGCGGCCTTTTTATCTGCCCTGCTTTCCCGCTTAGCCGCGTCGTCGATCCCACTGGCGCCGGCGATTCCTTCGTCGGCGGCATTATGGGATACCTCGCTCAAGCCCGTGGATCCATCGACCGCAATATTCGCCGCGCCATGGTCTATGGTAGCGTCGTCGCCTCCTTTTGTTGCGAGGGCTTTGGCCTCCGGCGGACCAACAGCGTTTCTCGCGCGCAGATTAACCAGCGCGTGGCGGAACTCGAAAAGCTCACCCGCTTCTGATGCGCCGTTCCGCGACCCGGCTGCTTTTTATCACCGGCACCGACACGGGCGTCGGCAAGACGCTCCTGACAGGACTGCTCCTTGCCCACTCGAGGCAGTCTGGATTTCGTTCGCTGGCCCTGAAACCTTTCTGCTCCGGCGACCGCAGCGATGCCCGCCTTCTCCACCAACTACAGGACCGCGACCTGGCCCTTGACGACATCAACCCGTTCCACTTCGCCCAGCCTCTCGCGCCTCTCGCCGCCGCACGCAAACACCCCAGTGGCATCCGACCCAGCGACGTCCTCCGTCACATCCGATTCGTCCGGGAAACGCTCGCCTCCAGATCCGCCGCGCTCCCCGCTCCACGTTCCGCCACGCACGTTCCTCACGCTCTGCCGCCGCCAACTCTGCTCCTTGAAGGCATCGGCGGTCTCCTCGTCCCCCTCGCAGAGAGGTTCAATGTGCTCGACCTCATCGTGCGATTACGCTGCGAGGTCCTGGTGGTCGCCCTCAATCGGCTCGGTACCATCAACCATACGCTGTTGACACTCCAGGCCCTGCGCAATGCCCGGGTTCGCTGCACCTCTATCGTGCTCATGAACACACGCTTTCCCGACGCTTCCTGCGCTTCCAACCCCGGGCTCTTGAAAAAGCTCATCGTGCCGGTGCCGCTTCTCCAGTTGCCTTTCTTGCGCCCCGCTCCCACAACGCCAAAACAGATTCGTGCCCACGCCGCCTGCTTGGCTCCTGCGCTCCACAAACTCCTGTCCTGACGCCTCTTCCACCACCGTTTTCAGGTCCAAAAACCGGCCTGAAAAAAAGTTCAGAAACCTGTTGACACCCCTTTTTCGACTGCTAAGATGCTCACGTTGCTGAGAGCAACGAGTGGCTCGAAAAAAAGTCTAATAAACTGTTGACAGCCACCGCAGCTTGGATAGACTGAGCTGCGAATTTAACTAAGGTCTGAGAGGCCGAAGTAGAAGTTTTAAATCGGCTCCTCGGATTTTTTGTCGCCGAAATCAGAAAATCGGTCCCATGAATCGATTCGGTTTCTGCGGTAATAATCCTCAGCCAATCGCGGTAAATCGGAGTAAGTGGCGGTCAATCGGGGTGGGGATAAGCGGTGGCGAGGGTGAGAGAATTTCGGGTGGTGACACCCGCTGCTCATTGAAAATTGAATTGTGCGATAAGTTTTAGAGCCCCTTTGGGTGGCTCTCATTGACGTGGGAGTTACCTGGAGAGTTTTAGAGAAAAGACCCGTTCGGCCCC
>DATDCV010000278.1:0-23809 GCA_036524155.1 Verrucomicrobiia bacterium | reverse complement strand
CCGCCGGGGCTGGCGACGTCGACGGGCTTCAGCTCACAGTCTTTTTCCCTGAACAAAAGATAGGAGCTGTCCAAAGTGTTCACACGACCTGGCGTT
The DNA here is from genome assembly GCA_036524155.1 of Verrucomicrobiia bacterium. Taxonomy (GTDB): domain Bacteria; phylum Verrucomicrobiota; class Verrucomicrobiia; order Limisphaerales; family UBA8199; genus DATDCV01. Next base: position 23,713 of record DATDCV010000278.1, on the reverse strand, counting down.
ACCTGCTTGAGCATTCGGACGCAGACACCGCGCGGCGGTTGCGGTTGGACCCCGCATACCGCCCGGACAGCCGCAGACTGACCTTCCAACTTAACCCGGAAGGAACCAGCGGCTTCACCCTGACTATCGACCAAATTCTCGAGCAACGGAATTTCTGGATTCCGGAGCTCGACATGTTTGTCTCGGCCGGCAATCCGCCCCTCGCGTTCGCGGACTGCCGGGCGAGCCTCGACACCTGGCAGGGCCAGCGGACTCTGGCTGAACTCCAGCGGGCTCCCGAAGCCACTTACGAGCAGTTCGCAAATCGTTGGGCGGATATGGGGAACCCGGCCTACCACAATCTGCACTCGATTGGGCCGGGCCATATCGTCGGGCTCACCTGGGACAGCGCGGTCGCCAAATTCGGTGTCGACCGCGGCGCAAACGTCTGGAACGACTTGGGCAATCCCGACCATTTTCACCTCGGTTTTGATTTTGGAGCCCCGGAGGCTTTGACTAATTGCTGGCGGGGACAGCGATTGGTGGAGGGCCTGCCCATCGTCCTCACGCAGTTCGAGCAGGGCGGAGTTCGGTATGAAGTGGAGCAGTTCGCTTATCCATTGGACGGCCCACCGCGCGAACGGCGGGGTGATATGCCAATGGTATTGCTGGAGAAGGTCCACTTGACCAATCCTGGCGGCAAGGCGCGACGAGTCACTCTGCGCCTGGAACATCGCCGGGAAACTGCCGATACAAACTGCAGTCTGGAGTTGGAATCACGGTCTCGGGCCTGGTGGTGCCGGGAAATCAGGCCCGGGCACGCGTGGCTGCTGATGCAGGGTGACGGGATTGTGCTTGAAACGAATTCAATTCACGCGGGGCGCTGGACCACAAACCTCATCACCCTCAACGTCGATCTAGCCGCCGGTGGTTCGCGCGAGCTTGTGGTCAAACTGCCGTCGGCGCCCGTCCCCGCCGGGCAACTCGACGAGCTCCTCTCCCTGGATTTCGCCGCCGCCCGGAAACAAACAAAGCGCTTTTGGTCTGATTACCTCGCGCGTGGCGCGCAGTTCAGCGTGCCGGAGGAATCCGTCAACACCCTTTTTCGCGCCAATCTCTGGCACGCCTTGCGTCTCCCTCGCCGGCACGGCGGAGCCGAACCAGGCGCGAGGCTCGACTTGCCCTATTCGAACTTTGCCTACGGCCAAGAGGGCACCCCCTGGCCGGTGAACCAGGCTATCTACGTGGACTATATGCTCCACGACCTGCGAGGGTATCACGAGATCTCCCGCGAGGAACTGTCGGCGATCTACCGGAATAACCAGGAAGCCAGCGGCCACGTCGGTGGCTTTGCTAGTTGGGGTGTGTATACCCCCGGAATGATCTATGCCGCCGCGCAGCATTACCTGCTGTCGGGCGACCGGAAATCGTTCGAAGCGCTGTTGCCGTCTACCTTGAGAGCACTGGACTGGTGTCTTTCGGAGGCTCGAACCGCGGCGGAACGACCGGGGGAAGCCCGTGGACTGGTCCTGGCGCCCCTCAACGACCTTTCCCATGAGCCGAGGGCGTGGGCGTTTAACCAGGCTTACTTTTACGCCGGCATCGACCTTTTGGGCCAGGCCTTGGCAGAATTCGGACATCCACGCGCCAGGGAATGTCAGATCGCCTCGCGTGCCATATCAGATGCGATAAAGACGGGGTTTGGACACGCATCCATGATGTCCCCGCCGGTGCAACTCCGCGACCATACCTGGATACCTTATGTCCCCGCCGACGCCCTTACGCCGGGCCGCCGCGTTGATATTTGGTATCCGACCGATGTGGACTGCGGCGCCTTGCACCTCTCCCGTCTCAAAGCACTCGAGCCGACAGAGAAGCTAACCTCGTTCCTGTTGCTCGACCACGAAGACAACTTGTTTTTGAACCAATGGGGCATGGCCAATGAGCCGGTCTATAACCCCCAGGCGACGGCCTACCTCAGGCGCGACGAACCAAAGGCCGCGATTCGGGCCTTCTACAGCATGATGGCATGCGCGTTCAGCCATTCGGTTTTCGAGCCGGTCGAACACCGATGGGGCTGGGGCCAGTATTTCGGCCCCCCGAGCACCGATGGCGCTTGGTTCGACCTCTATCGCCACATGCTCGTCCGCGAGATGGAGCGCGACTCTTTGCTGCTCTGCCAGGCTGCACCGCGAAAATGGTTCGAGCATGGAAAACGCATCGTGGTCCAGCGCGCTCCGACTTACTTCGGAACGATCGATTTCACAGTCGAAAGCCGCACCGCCAAAGGGGAAATCCGCGCGACCATAAAACCACCCCGCCGCAAACCGCTTTCCGCCATATTCCTGCGCCTCCGGCATCCCGAGGAAAAGCCTCTGAGCTCAGTGACTGTGAATGGCGGTCGCTGGAGAGATTTTGACCCGCAGAAAGAATGGGTCCGAATACCGCAGCCGGCGGCGACGATTTACACGATTGTCGCCCGGTACGACCGCTGAAATAAGGCCCGCAGAGGCAATGACCTGATGACTCTGGCCGGGACTTTAGTCGAGAGAATTCGTGCGTTCTATGTACCGCCTCAGTCTTGGGTCGGAGCGCCGAGTTGTACTCGGCTTACAGGAGGCCGTCGGTTCGCTTAAGCCGATTAGAAATCGGCGCTCCGACCCAAGACTGAGGCGATACCTTTCTATGGATGTCGATCCGGGATCATCTGTCGTTCACTCGGTCGCTCGCCGGGCCGATTTTTGATTCGCCGAAGTATCCCCTTTTTTCATTCCGGCGGCGAATTGGATACCGCCAAGCACGTGTTTGAGGAAAAGCGGCTCGCGGAAGCTTTCGTCGGTATGGCCCATGGCGGTGTACCACATCAGGCCTTTGCCCATTACCTTGCACCAGGCGATCGGGTGATCCTCACCGACGGTTCCGCCTTTGTAGGTGGACTCATCAATCGAGGCGAGCACGTGGGCGCGACCGCGGGGCGTGCCGTCGTAGTTGTACCACTCGTCGGTCCGGGTCCAGCGAGCGGGCAGACCGGCAGTCGAGGGATGATTGTGGTCCTCGATGTCCACCGCAGCAGGCACCACGGCCGAATGGTTCTTGAAGGAGACGCAGCACAGCTCGCCATACCACGCCCATTTGTCTTCACAGGCCGATGGCCCGAACAGGGCGCCGTGAATGCCGGCAAACCCGCCCCCGCCGAGCACAAAGTTACTGAGCGCCTGTTCCTGCGGCTCATCCAGGACGTCCCCGGTGACGCTGAGGAACACGACAGCTTTGTATTTCGCCAGGTTCTCTGCCGTGAACACAGAGCTGTCTTCGGTTGCGTCCACCACGAAACCGTTGTCGGTGCCGAGCTGGCGCACCGCCGAGACGCCCAACGGGATGTTCGAGTGCCGGAAGCCAAGCGTTTTGGAAAAGACGAGCACCCTGGCAGCCGGCCCTTTTGCCGGTTCCGCACCAGCGGCGCCAAAAGCCAGTCCAGACATCATGAGCCCGTAAACTAATAACAGACAATGCGTGCGCCCGCGACCCGCGCCCATGCAGGTGTGTTTCGTGTTCATACGGTCTCAACGTAAACATGTTCCGCCGTTTGGGAAGGACGGAAATTCCTGGTTGTTTAAGCGTGAGGATGACTGTGCTGCTCTCCTGGACAGGACTTGTTACGGCGCGCGAACCAGCGCAGGCCAACCCAAACCAGCGCGGCGAGGGCAACGGCCAGCCCGACTAGACCGGCGCTCTTGGCCAGGGAGGCTTTCACGACCCCGGCTCCGATCAGTGTAAACGGGATAGCTTCAGGTAACTGGCCGATGAGTGTGCCAAGGATAAAATGACGATGCCGGAGAGACAACAAGCCGAACGCCAGATTGACCAACATCCCCGGGACCGGCAACTGCCGCGCGAGAATGACTCCCAGGATGCCTTCTTCATGAATCAGACTGGCCAGCCGGCTTCGCCGGGCAACGTAGCGCCGGACCCAGTCGCCCCCGCCCCAGCGGGCCACCAGGAAAAGCGCGTAGTTACCCAAGAGCGTGCCGAGTTGGGCCCAAAGTAATCCCCACCAGAACCCGAGTGCCATACCGGCGATAACACAAAAGAGCAAGCGCGGAAATCCGAGTGCCACAAGCACTGCGATGCTCAGCGTCAGCACAAAGGGCGCGAGCAGTCCCAGGCCCCGAATCGTGTCCCTCAGCTCCTGGAGCCGGCCCAGGTAGCCCCGGAGCGGCGACAAATAAACAATCCCCAGCAGCACCGCCAATAACACCGCCAGGAATGCGATGCGACGCCAAGGTGGCCTGGCTTCGGGCTCGGCCGGACCGTCAGCGGTGCTCGCCGCCAATAGGTTGCCTGTTGGGTCCACGCCTGTCGTCATTCGGTCAACGATGGTCGAAACACCGGTCAAAATGAAACCCAAAAATGGCCAGGGGCGGGCCGCGGATCGAGAGGGGGAGTGCAGCAATTCTCATTTTGGCGTGGCGTGGGCGTCTCGCCCGCGAGTTCCTGGGGCGTCCCCGCCCCTTTTAGCCTCGATCGGCGGGACACCGACCGAACCCGCAGACGAGACGCCCACGCCACAATCCCAGAATGAGAGCCGCCTGGGGGGAGTGTGGATCGGCTGGACAAGACCGGCCGGTCAATGATACACGTTGGCCACTATGAACGCACCGCTCTCTCGTCGGAACTTCGTCAAAACTTCGATGCTCGCCACCACAGCCCTCGGACTGCAGCCGTCCCTCTGGGGGCAAACCACCGCCAATCCACGTATTTCCGTCCAGCTCTATTCCGTGCGGGACGCGTGCAGCAAAGACTTCGATGCTGCGTTGGCGGACGTGGCAAAGATGGGCTTTGCCGGCGTCGAGTTTGCAGGTTACCACAAATACGACGGCAAAGCCAAAGAGCTGCGGCAGAAACTGGACGAGCTGGGGCTGGTAGCGGCAGGCACCCATATTGGCACGGGCAGCTTCCGGGGAGACGCGCTGCAACGGACGATCGACTTTCACCAGACCCTGGGGTGCAAGTATTTGATCGTTCCCGGGGATGGCGATTTCACCAACCCCGAAAAGAGCAAGACGCTGGCCGAAACGTTCAACAAAACGGCCGAAACGCTGAAGCCGCTGGGGATGTATTGCGGCTACCACAATCACACGCACGAGTTCACGAAAACGGGCGACACCACTTATTGGCACTTGTTCGCCCAACGCACCAGCAAGGACGTCGTCCTGCAGCAGGATTGCGGATGGTCCGCCGCGGCGGGCTACAATCCAGTCGATTTGATCAAGCTCTTCCCCGGAAGAACAAAAATCACGCATTTCAAGCCGACGGTAGTGGGTGATGACAAATCGAAGAAACCGATCATCGGCGAGGATTCAGTGGATTGGGCGGCGGTGCTGGCGGCGTGCCGGCAGGCGGGTGGAACGGAGTGGGTCACTGTCGAACAAGAAGCCTATCTGCCCGGCAAATCGCCGATGGAGTGCACGGAACTGTCACTCAAAGGCCTCAAGAAGATCTGGTAGTCACTCTCGCGGTTCCTCATCAAACGAAACCCGCCTCGTTCAAGGCGGGTTTCTCTTGCAGCAAGCCTGAAAACATGATGCATCAAGACCGAATCCACCGCTGGTGTGCGTCGGCGGTTGCCCCGGGTCTTCTGTTCCTGGAAAGCATTGCTCCTCTCCAGGCTGCGCTGCCATCTGATCCAGCACCGCCAGCGACGTGGCCGCAACCCTACAAGGTGGAAAACGACAAACGCGCCGGTCTGCTGACCCTCTCCACGCCTTATTACCAGGTCCAACATGATCTCAAACACGGCGGCGCGATCTGCAACATACGCCTGACCCATGGAACGGCCACCAATTTGCTCGCGGTGCCCCTGGAAACGCGGGTCCGAGATGAACATGATACCAGCTTTTCCGATTTGAATGATCAGTCGGCGCGAATCAAACGCACCCGGAGGGATTTGACGGAGATCGTGACGGTCAGCGCCCGCCTGCTGGATGAACGCGGCCGGGCGGCGGGCGTTCGGGTCAAGACCACGTACGAGTACCACTGGGGCTACCTGAAAATTCACAAAGAATTCACGCGCAGCTCTGCCGGGTTCCAGGCGCGCGAAGTCTGCGCCATTTCTACCGTGCTGTCGCCGCCTCTCGCGGATTACGGCTACCGGGAAGGGCTGAGCGAGCAGGAGAAGGCCCCGCCATTTTCGTTTGGCAGTTGTGTCTGGGGAAAGTGCGGCCCCGGCACACCGTCGGCACCGGTTGTCAAAACGCGCTATGTCCCGCGCTACGTGCTGTTCGCCAACGCCGGCGTCGAGGGTCTCGAATGGTTCGTCAGTTCTGACCTGGCACAATGGGAGTCGCGACTCCCCGGTCGCCGGGGACAGGGCCAGTTCCTGATCCAGCCCAGCCAGGGACCGCCTGGAATCGCCTGGTCGGTCTCCCCCTGGCAGAGCGCCGAAGCGGCTCGGCCGATGCCCAAGACCTGGGTCTTGGACTATTACCTGGGCATTCCGATTGTCGACGGTCGCGCACGGAAGCCCTGGTTGCACGCTTCTTTCAACCGCAACCGCGGCGACTGGGTCAGCCCTGCACAGGTGCGCCAGTGGGCGGAAAGCGGCATCCAAACAGTCCACTGCCATAACGACGGAGACTATTACGACGATGGACTTTTCTGGCGAGACGGGTCTTATCCGCCGTATCCCGACATGGATAAGTACGACCAAGTGATTGCGGAGTGCCATCGAGCGGGGATCCGCGTCGCGACTTATTTTTCAAACAAGGAACTCCATCCGAGCACGAAGGAATTCCAGCAGCACGGCCTCGAATGGGGCAGGCAGAATGCGAAAGGCAACCTTCAGCATAATTTTTTCCGCGGCACAAATGAGTTCGGCGTGCAAATGTGCCTGCGCTCCGGCTGGCTTGTATTCCTGAAGAAGTCTATCGACCGTGTACTGACGAACCACGCTCTGGACGGGGTGTATTACGATTGGAACGTCGCCCTGCTTTGCGACAACCCCCTGCACGAAGCCAAGCCGGGCGCGCCGGCGGAAGGCCATTGGGACATCGATGAGCTTTTGAACTTGATGGAGTGGACTCGCCGCCGCGTCGGGCCCGGGGGCTTAGTCATTGTCCATAACACGACCACCCCCATGTTCGCGACCGAGAACTTTGCCGATGACGTTGTGGCCAACGAATGGGGCTACGGCAAGTGGAACCAGAATGGCCCGGAGCTAAAGGATTTGCCGCTTGAGTGGTCGCTGGTAGGCGCCCGGTCACGCGGAGTGATCAGCTACGGGCAACTCGACAGCAACAGCCCGCGCCGGCTGCACCGGCTCTTCGCCCTCGAAGCGCTCCTCAGCGGGGTTACTCCGTGGCCCGCCAGCGCCGAAACCTTCGACCTGTATTCAATCCTCAAACCGATTGGGAACGTGGAGAGTTTCCGGTTCGCGGATTGGCGCAACCAGGCGGTCGCCGTTCACGGCACCCGCTGCGCCGCAGCCACCTACAGCCGGCCGGGTGAGTCCTTCATCCTCGTAGGAAACATGGACGACAAAGCCCAGCAGGTTCGTCTGGCAATTCATCCCGGCCACTTGCCGTTCCCGCTTGCCTCGCCCACACAGGCAATAATCTTCAGTCAACCGGGCCTATCCACCGCGGCCTTGGATGTGGCGAAGCTCACGACGGAAGGCGTCGAGATTCACGTCGCTGCGGACAGCGCGGTGCTGATTCGAATCCGGTAAGTTTCAGTTCGCGGGATCGCGTTGCCGCGTCTTAGAGGAGCCTGGTCGCCCAGGCAGCGAACAAAAGTGCATTAACGTACAAGGCCGCCAGGAAATCATCGATGACTATGCCCCAGCCACCGGGCAGACTCTGGCTCTGCCGAACCGGCCAGGGCTTGAGAATATCGAAAAAACGGAAGGCGGCAAACGCCACCAGGAGCAGCGGCCAGTTGGCCCAGGCGAAGAATTGGCCGATCGCCGGCAACGAACCGTGCTTTGAGAGGTAAAGCGCCATCCAGCACCAAAGGCAGACCGGGATCGCGACGACTTCATCCAGGACAACCGACCCGGGGTCTTTCCGGCCGAGCTCCTTTTCTGCAACGCCGCAGAGCCACACCGCCAGAGGGATAGCAGCGATGCTTCCGAGGAAGAACAGCCAGACATTGCCCATCACGAGCAGCAGCGCCAGCCATCCAAACCCCAGGATCGATCCGAAAGTGCCGGGGGCAAAAGGAAGCCATCCCACGCCAAAACCTTGCGCCGTCCAAAGCAACAGCTTCTGGCGTGCGGACCGGTCGTTCACAGGTCGGCGAGGTAAAGAGCGCGGTTCCTCCATAAATAGACCCAACCGGAGATAAAGGTCAACGCGACGGCGACCCAAATCGCAATTTCGGTGAACCACTCCACCCAGGCTGAGCCAAACAGCCTAATCCCGAAAACCGCTGCTCCAACCCCGCCCCAGTCGGCGTAACTGTGCAATACCAGGATGGACACGATCGCCACGATTTGAGTAATCGTCTTATTCTTCCCGTATCCCTCCGCAGCCAGCACGACGCTTTTTGAGGCCGCCAGCAAACGCAGGCCGGTAATCGCCAACTCCCGAGCGACAATGATCACTACCATCCAGGCGGAGATCCACCCCAGGCCGACAAATGCAATGAAGGCGGAACAGACCATGATCTTGTCGGCCAGCGGGTCCATCAGAATGCCGAAATTCGTTATGAGCTTGTCGCGCCGCGCAATGTGGCCGTCAAAAAAGTCGCTGATTCCACCCGCGACAAACAGCACCAGCGCAATCGTTACGTGGAACCTCACCCGCGAAAACATAATCGCCAGGAAAGCGACAGTCAGAACAAACCGCGAGACAGTCAGCTTGTTCGGCAGGTTCATCGGTTAGCTTCGGTCAAGTTCCATCTTCGTGGCCCTTGTTTTATCCCGCAATCCGGTGGATGTCCATTCCGCATGCAACGCACCCCGGGATTGGACCCCCGGGTTCGGGCCCGTTCCATTATGTGTTTTCTCGACTGAATGATTGTCACGCCCCCACTCTTATGGTATTGAGAATTAATCACCGATTTAAAACACCGCGACATCTATGGACCTCGGACTTCATTACATTTCCGGTGAAGACGTTCATGCCGGCGATCGCGTCCAGTATAACGGCAACTTTGGCACGGTCGTCTTTGTCAGCGATGGCGACACGGAGGAGTTTGCGCCAGGCTATGAAGACTACACCGGGTCGGAGCGTGGCGTGCTGTTCTGCGACGATGACGGCGCGACATTGTTTCTAGGCGAACCCAACGAGGCACTGGCGTTCATCGATCGCGGTTGAGCTCGAGAGCGGCGCGGCGAGGAGTCTGGTGGATAAGCTGTGAATAACTTTTGCATTTTTTCATCGTGCAGTCCCTCGGTCGGCCCTGTCTAACCCTCTGACACTGAAGATGCCGGGATATCAGGGTAGGCACGGAGAGGACTGAAGATGAAAAAGACCGTTACCAGAGCAGCCGACCCGATCGAGTTGGACAAGGCGCGGAAACACACCCGACAAGTCAAACCGCTCGAGCTTTCGCTTGAGCAAATCGAGGGCCGCGCGTTGGCGAAAACCGAGGTGCTAGTGGAAATCCTCGCGCGCGAGGAGGTTTCCTATGTGCGGCATTGGGGGCTCAACGAATAGTTCAGTCCGAGCGCAGGCCATTTAGTGAACAGTCGATTTGGGCCGGTGCGGGACTGATCGATATTTCCCTGTACGAAGGGTAAAGCGGGCTGTGCGCTTTCGCCACGGGCATTTGCTTGACATACCAAAAGCAAATTGAGACAAGGGGGGGTGTGGCCGGAGCCCCGATTATGAAACTCAACACCAGCCGACGAAACTTCCTGAAAACATCAGCGACCGTGGCGGTCGCCGCGCCGTTAGTCAGCAGCCTGGAGGAATACGCGCTTGCCGCTCAACAGGCCGAGGGCTCGCCGGCGCCTTCCGCGGCGACACCTAAAGGCACAGTCCCCACCGGAACTATCGGCAAAATCAAAATCAGCCGGTTGATTTGCGGTGGCAACCTCATTAGCGGCTATGCCCACAGCCGCGATCTGATCTACGTGTCCGAGGTCCTCAAGCACTATTTTTCAGACGAGAAGATCCTCGAGACCTGGGCCCTGTCCGAACAGTACGGCGTTAACACCATGATCGTTAATCCGTCGGACAAACGGGCCGTCGGCCTCTATGAGAAATACCGTGCGCGCGGTGGCAAGCTGCAATACCTGGCGCAGCTCGGGCCGGCCAAAGACGACTTGAAAACCGACGTCAAACAGGCCAAAGACGCGGGCGCCATCGGGGCTTTCCTACTCGGGAACCTGGGCGACGCCTGGACTCGCGAAGGGGATGTAAAACTCATCGGCGAACTCCTGGCAAACATACGGGACGCCGGACTGGTTGCAGGCGTCGCTGGGCACGAATTGCGCACAGTGATGGCGGTGGAGAAGGCGGGGCTGGCGCCCGATTTTTACATGAAGACGCTGCATGACACCAACTACTGGTCGAAACGCCGGCCCGAGCAAATGAAGGAGGTCATCGACAACTACGGCGTCGATAACTACTGGTGCATGGACCCAAAGGAAACGATCGGCTATATGTCCGAGCTGAAGCGCCCCTGGATTGCCTACAAAGTCCTGGCCGCCGGCGCCATCACGCCGCGCGCCGGCTTCCAGTATGCGTTTGATAACGGCGCCGATTTCATCGCCGTCGGCATGTTCGATTTCCAGGTCGCCGAGGACGTTGCGGTGGTCAACGAAGTCCTCAAAAAAAGTCAGAACCGCGAGCGTGAGTGGCTGGCGTAGGCCCGGCATCCTGCCGGTCGCCACCAGCACAGCCGAACCGTCAGACACAGGCAGCAGGTCTGTCCTACGGGAACACAGGTTCCGGCAACCCTCGCTTGATTTCCTCGAGCCGGTAACCAAAACCGGGTCCCTTTATAGTAGAAAGATCGACCATGCCGGCGCGACGTTGGTAGAGTCCCGGATGCACCTCCGCTTCAGGCGCCGATACCGCGGGATAAAACTGCATCGCATTGGTCTCGACCCCCATGATCGTGCCGACGTGAGCAGCGAGCAGCACGTGGGGAATCTGGGCCAGCATCGGGTTGGTCAGGTCCTGCACCATAAGGCTCATGCCGTGTGCTTTTGCCCAGCACGCGCTGAGGATCGCTCCGGTCTGTGTTTTGCAGGTCTTCAGCGCCACCCCTGTCCAGCCTAACTCGCGCCCAAGTCGCACCATCCGCCAGTCGTGCGCGCTTTCGTCCAGGAACAACGGCTTGCGGATCGAGACGCTGTGGACGTCGATGCGATGGATCTCGAGCTCATAGGGAAAGGGTTGCTCGACGTAGAGCAGCTTCTTGAAAATCTCGACGTGAGCCGAGCGCAGTCGATCCAGTATCTCGGTCACATACGCGGGGTCCTTCACCGTGCAGTTGAAATCCGCGCTGAGCCAATCGACTCTGCGCATTTGCGCAATCCGGCCGACCTCAACCAGGCGCCCGTAATCCCACGGTGCATCGTTTCCGCGCAGTTTTACTTTCAGGCAGTTCAAACCGTCACGCTCGATCCAGTCGGTTAGCACGACCGGGTGGCCGTCCTGAGGTTCGTCGCCCCGGAGTTGGCAAGGTTCAAGCAGGTCGAGGCCGCCAACGAGGTGCCAGGCCGCTAGTTGGCGGGCTGGCTCCGGCGCGAGGAATTCGGAAGGAAAGCGATTGCGAAAGGAGACCTGGGATCCCTCAGCGGGTTCGAGGAAGGCACTCAGGTCCGAGCGCAGAAATTTTGGACCGTAGGTCGCGTAAACAGGCCGTCCGACCAGTTTCCCGAACGCATCGTGCAAGGCGATATCAAAGGGGGAGCTGCAAACGAGCGCGGCGAGCCAGGGCATCTGCTCGGCGGGTTGCCACCCTCGATTGAAGGCGGCCAGGGCGCCCCTGAGGACATGCTCCTGGAAGCGATAGCCGACCTCGAGCGGGTGTCCCGATTCCGCAAAGCCCACCCAGGCGGCGGCAAGTCGGCGGCAGAATTCTTTCAGCGCCTGGTGCCGCGGTTCATAGGGCGATGCGCTCGGCCACACCCATTGCACGCTCAAGGGTGTTTCTCCCCACCCCTCGGCGCGATGCCCATCGTCATCGACAATCTCGAGGGCGACGCGCGCGCATGTGACCGAGGTCAGCGTTTCGGGCCCGAACTTCAGCGGCACCCGCGTCTGGACTGGAATGAAGTAGAGCCGCACACCCGTCACCCGGCTGATCGATAGACTCATAAGAAAACCCGCGAGCCGTCCGCCCAACCCGCTACTCCGGCAATGGCCTGCCCCTGGTCTCGGGGCCGAACCAGATCAGCACCATCCCCAAAAGGTAGATCAACGTGATTGCCGCGCCGGCGCGCGCATAGCTGCCTTCGTAAAACTTGAGCAACTGGCCTGTCTCAATCGCCCCCACGGCCGCCAGGATGCGCCCGAAATTGTAGCAGAACCCCTGCCCTGTAGCGCGGACTCGCGTCGGGAATAGCTCCGGCAGGTACAAAGGGAACCAACCGTAGAATGCGGCGGTAGAGCCGCCGACCAACAGCATCATGAAAAGAAACAGAGCTCCGTATTGGTTCACCGTTCGGAACAGGAATGCGCACGACAACAACGAGCACAGACATAACAAGAAATAAGCAGGCCGACGTCCGAAGCGCCCACCGACCAGGGGGCCAACCAGGCAGCCGATGATCGCGCCCACCGCGATAAGAAGTTGCGCCAGCGCCTTGGCATGCTGCACCTTGCCGCCGGTCAACTGATCAGCCCACATCGGCAGCCACTGCACCGATCCCCAGGTGCCGATCAAAACAATCGCGGCAAAGCATAAACCCAGCAGTGTTCGTCTCAGCAACTTCCCGGAGAAGATTTCCCGAATAGGCCTCGAGTCGGTTTCCTTGACGGAATTCTTCCAGCGCTCAGACTCCGGCACCCAGCGGGCGATAAAGAGCGCCAGCAACGCCGGAGCAGCGCCGGCCAGCATCACCCAGCGCCACGAACCCCGGCTGACCTCGAACACAAGCCCCAGGGCACCCAGCAGCCCGAATCCCACGTTCGAAGCCGCTCCAATCGCGCCGGCCAGCATCGGCCGGTGCTTTTCCGGCCAGCACTCCATCACGAGCGCGACGCCGAGCGACCACTCGCCACCCATACCGATAGCGGCCAGAAACCGAAAGACCCCCAACTGCCACGCCGCCTGCGCAAAATAGCAGCACCCGGTAAACAACGAATAAGCCAAAATGCTGAAAATCATCGCTCGCACCCGGCCAATTCGGTCGCCCAACCATCCGAACACCAACCCGCCCCCAGCGGCGCCCAACAGAAAAGCCGCGGTAATGTATCCCATCCATGGGCCGATTAGCTTGTCGGCCTCCACCCCGAGCAGATCCTGCAGCGCCGGCCGGGCTACGAGCGGAAAAACCCCTTGCTCGACGCCGTCAAACATCCAGCCCAGGAACGCCGCGACGAGCACCAGCCATTCGTTGCGGGTCAACGAAACGGGTTTTGCGGACGGAGATCCTGCCTGGACGGTGGCTTGCATGTTGTAGCGGCCCCATGCTCGCAGGAATATCCGCCGCATGGCAAGCCTCCGGGCGGGGATTTGTAATGGGTCAGTGAAATGCCCGGAGTGCGTCCGTCCCCGGGCGCACTCCGCCGTAAGAAACTGAGGTCTTACTAGGCAGACAGTTGCAGAACTCCGACCGCTGGAAAGGTACCCCCCATTCCCCCTCACCCCGACCCCGAGGAGAGGGAGTTCCTCGGGCCGTTTCCCAAATGCTTAGCGCCCCACGCATGCGGCAGCGCTGCCGACGGTTCCCCCTCTCCTCGAGGAGAGGGTCGGGGTGAGGGGGAACAAAACGTCCAAAAAAAAACCAGCGACTTGGTTCTGCAATCGCCTCTCGGTTTCGGAATTTATTTGATTCCTGCAGTAGTCGGGTGTGAATCTTGACACATGAGCGCTCATCTCAACCGCCGCCGTTTTCTCCGAACTGCGGCACTCGGTGGAACCAGTGTCCTTTTGCTGAAGTCAGCGGCGTCGGTCCGGACTGCTCAAGCCAATGACAAGCTGGATATCGCGCTGGTGGGTGTCGGTGGCCGCGGGGAATGGTTCACTGGGGCGATCCCGCGAATGGGCCAGAACCTGGTCGCGCTCTGTGATGTGGACGAAACGAAAAACCCGGACGCCTATGAGCGCCTCCCCCGGGCGCGCAAGTTCCGCGACTTCCGCCGCCTGCTTGAGGAAATGGGCGCGAGCATCGACGCGGTGATCGTCGCCACACCGGACCACACGCATGCGGTGGTGTCGGCGGCGGCGCTTCGGGCCGGCAAGCCGGTGTTTTGCGAAAAGCCGCTGACGCGGACCTTGCATGAATCCCGGGCGCTTCGGAAGCTGGCGCGGGATAAGAAGGTGGCCACCAGCATGGGTAACCAGGGCACCGCCGCCGGACCTTTTCGCCGCGCGCTTGAACTCGTCCGCGATGGCACTCTTGGCGAAATCAAGGAAGTGCACGTGTGGAACGACTCAGGCGGCGCCGACCGGAAGCAACCGCCCGACAAAACCGAACCGGTCCCGGACTACCTCGACTGGGACCTGTGGCTCGGGCCAGCCGCCTTTCGTCCCTACAACCGCGAGTGGATGAGCCGCCACCTCTGGCGCGAATTCGGCACATCCCAGCTTGGCAATTGGGCCTCACACACCGCCAACCTCGCCTTCATGGCTCTGAAAGTTCATGATCTCTGGCTGAATCCGGCAGCGGCGCCAAAGGGCTGCGCACTTCAGGTTGAAGCACGCGTTTCGAGCGTCAACTCCTTGTCCTTTCCACGATGGGAAGTGATAGAGTGGTCGATTCCGCCGCGCGCCGAGTTCCCACCGATCAAGGTCACCTGGCATAACGGAAGGGCGCCTGGCTCACGTGAGTTGCTCGAGCGATTGGTCGATGATGGCCTCGACTGGGGTGACAAAAAGCAAAAGAAGTGGGCCGACTTCGCGGGGGCGGTCATTGTGGGAACAAAAGGGTCCATTCACACCACCGGACATAACGCCACATTTCGTCTGCTCCCGGCGGAAAAATTCAGGGGGGTCCAAACGGAGCGACCGGAAAAGGTCGAGGCTTCCCAAGGACACGAAATGGACTGGCTGCGCGCGTGCCGGGGCGGCCCGGCGGCCTGGGCAAACTTCGACTACGCCGATGCGTTGAATGAATTCCTCATGCTGGGCAACGTGGCAACCCAGTTCGAGGGCAAACTGGAGTTTGATCCGGCTGCGCTGAAGGTGACGAACAATTCGGCGGCGGACGCGCTCCTGCGCTGCGAATACCGCAAAGGATGGAGAATTTAAAAACCGAAACCTGAATGCATTCGCAGCCGGAACCGATCCGAGACCCCCAATGACCACAAGACTTGTTCTTCTCGCGCTCCTGTCGGTTGGTTCGAACCTGTTGGGAGCGGAGGGAATTCCGGCGTCGCAAGCGCGGCAGATTCTTGAGGCCGGTCCAGCCAAACCTCAAGTGATGCCGCAAAAACCGCGGCGCGTTCTGATCTGGAACACCCCGGCGCATTTGATGGAAAAGGACCCTCACAAAGGCTATTGCATCCCCTACGGGAGCGCCGCTCTCGAAGCCCTGGGCAAAAAGTCGGGCGCGTTCGAACCGGTCGTGAGCGATGACCTCTCAGTCTATCTCCCCGAAAGTCTCAAGCGTTTTGATGCGATCGTGATGAACAATAGCTCCGGGCCGTGGATTACCCCGACCGAGGCGGACCTCGCGAAGCCGGAGTTCAGCCGTTACGGCGCGGATAAAACGGGCGTCGAGCAAGTGCTGCGGAACAGCCTGCTGAACTTCGTCACGAACGGTGGCGGCCTGGTAATGCTGCATTACGCGGTCGCGGCGAATTCACATTGGCCTGAGTTCAAGGAATTGTGCGGTGCGACCTTTAGCGGACACCCGTGGAATGAAGAAATCGGGGTCACGGTGGAGGAGCCTGGAAGCCCGCTGCTGGCTGCGTTTGGCGGGAGGGACTTCCGCATCGCCGACGAGATCTATGAGTACGGAAAACCCTACGACCGGGACAGGTTGCGGGTGTTGCTTTCACTGGACCCGGCCCGCTCGAACATGGGCGTGAAGTGGATCAACCGGAAGGACAACGACTTTGCGCTCGCCTGGGTAAAGTCCTATGCGAAGGGGCGGGTCTTTGTCACTACCTTCGGCCATCGCACGGAACTGTTTTGGGACCCGCGCGTGCTGCGATTTTACCTCGATGCGGTGCAATTTGCCACCGGTGACCTATCGGCGCCGACCGCCCCAAGGCCCGACCGCCCAGACCACTCGCGCCGCAGCGGCGCAGACTGGCCCATGCTCCATGGAGGACCGGAACACAGTGGGCTCACCTGGGCCGGAATCCGACCGCCATTCAGCCTGGCCTGGGCGCGGGAAATCGACGGCGAACGCCTGGGGACCGCCACGGAGCCGATTGTGTATAACGGCACGTTGTTCGTCGCCACGCATGCCGGCAACCTGTATGCGCTGAAGGCTGAATCCGGCGATGCCCTGTGGCGGTTTCAAGCGCACGGCGCATTCCTGCACTCGCCCGCGGTCGGAGTCGCCACACTTCAAACCGGTCGCACTTCGCCGGACGGGATCGTCGTGGCCGGGAACGCCGACGGCAGCCTCTACGGAGTGTCGGCCGCGACGGGCAAACTCGTCTGGCAGGTCCCCGCGGGGCACGGCGGGTTTTCTGCATCTCCTGTCATCGATAATCAAACCGTCTATATCGGCTCGCGGCTTGGGGAGTTTTATGCGGTTTCGCTGGATGACGGGAAGGTCCTTTGGCAACAAACTCTCGGTGTGCCGATCCGGCAAACTGCCGCAGTGGCAGACGCGAAGGTTCTCGTGACCGGGGAGGATTTGAGGGTGCATTGCTTTTCAGCCATCGACGGCCAGCCGGTCTGGACGTCAGAGCAACTGCCCGGCCAGACCGCACGCGACTACTATCCGATCATCATCCAAAGAAATGGCCGCAACTTCGTCATCGTTCGCACCAACCCGATCCTCAACATGGGCCAGCGCATTGGTCGTGACCGAACGATGCTGTGCCGCAACGCCGAGATAGACGACAGCAGTTGGCAGAAACTCGAGGCCTGGATTAAGAGCGATCAGGCGCGTGGGAACCCTGAGCTGTGGGCGAAGGAGCAAAAAGCCATCCTGGAACACTTGGCCAGGGAGCCGGATGCTCAGACCTTTTTTGTGCTCGACGCCACGACCGGCAAACAGCCGTTCGTTACGCCGGTGCTCTGGATCGCCGGATGCCAGGGGGTGGGCGCGGAACCAGCCCTAACGCCAGATGGCCGGCTGCTCGTGTTTTACCGCAGCGCTTACGGCAACTGGAACCATGGGGTGGCACCGCTGGTAGCCCTGGGGCTGTTGGATCTGGATGGCAACAAAATTACCCCGTTGTTCCATCAGCAAGGGGCCCAACCGCAATGGAACTGTTTCTGGGGCACCGCCGACGAGAGTCAAAACTTTGTCGTCGCCGGAGACACGGTGCTGATCGTTCACCAGGGGACGCTGAGCGGGTTCGACCTGAAGAAAAACCAGTTGTTTCCCATCTGGGGCGAGCGGGACACCTATGGCGGCTTCAAAAACCCGCCGTGGGCAAGAAACGAGTGGCATGGGCCCGCCCGGAGCGGCGTTGCGGTCGTCGGCAGCCGCATTTATTGGCAGACTGGGAGTCGCATTCTCTGCATCACTGCGGGGGAACCGGCTGAACGCACCGCCGATATCAAGCCGGCCCGGCTTGCGAAGGATGTGCCGTCCTCCGCTGCGCCCAAGCCGCCCGAACAGACAACCCCGGAAATGCTCAGGGAATTGCGGCAGGTCACTGAAAGCATTCTCGCCGAGAGATGGGCGCCGCTTTTCACCGACCCCGGTTTGGCCGGCCGCGTGTTCGCGTTCCAAACCAGTGGCGAAGTGTTCGAGGCGCTGGCTTGGGCCTATCCTCACCTTGGGCCGGACCTTCAAGCTAAAGCAAAAGCCTTCCTCCGCGCCGAGTGGGTTGAACACCCGCCCTATTCGGCCCGCGGATCCTACCCGCTTAACCAGGGAGCGCGCCGCGAATGGTTCAGGGTGAGGGACGAGTATTGCGCTCGATTGGGCGGAGATAAACAGCCGCACCCGTTTGGAAACCTGTCTGCTGTCGAGTTGTATGCGGCGCGTTGCGCAGAGGAATCGCTCGTAGTCAAGGACTGGCCGAAGCTTAAGGCCAGCTACGACGATTTCTCCAAATCCGGCTGGCGGCTGGATGGGGCCAAGGGCGACGTCTATGCCAACCGCTATCTCGCTTCCCTCCTGGCCTACAAACGGCTCGCGGAAAAAGCAGCCGACATCGCCGCCGCGCGGGAGATCGCGCCCAGGATTGAAGAAACGACGCAGGCGCTCGTCGCGTGGTGGACGCGCGCTGCCGAAAGGGGCACGCTCAAAACTTTCAACCAGTCCTCCGAGTTGGACCCCTTCATCGGGAAAGGTGACGGAATTTCACTCGCCGTGGCGCCGCATCGCCACAAGCTCGCCTTGTTCCAGGACCTCACCCCGGAACTTGCCTCGTTGATTCGCGCGCGGGCGCCTCAAGCCGCTCAGCGGGTTTGGGAAACATTCGCAGCCCTTTGTCCAACCTGGCACCTCAGCGGTGAGGAACGCCAGGTGCATTTCGGCGAGAATTTCATCGACCCTCCTGATTTCGCCCTGAGCGGTTTCCGGGCGCTGGCGTGCCTCGAGCAAGCCTCGCCCGAAACCCTCGCTGCCCATGTCGATCTCCCCTTCTGCCAAGCCGACCTGTATTACCTGATCAAACTCGCAATCACGGTTGAAGCGAAACCGTAGGCTCTGCTTCCGTGATTCGTTCCTTGTCGTTTGTTACGATGAGGCCTCGCGGCTGGTCACTGTTGCGGACAGTGCCTCCATCATCGGTTATTCTTATCTTGTAAATTCGCCGCTGGCCGGCCAGATTTTCTTCACAAACAGCGGTTCCTTGCGCATGACGACGACCAAGCAGTTTGATCGGTTGAATCGATTACTAAGCATCTCCTCGGCGGCTGGGTCTTCTTCGTTCTCTTCGTTTTCTTATGTTTATAATTCCGCCAATCAGCGCATCCGTTGCACGTTGCCTGATGGTTCCTTTTGGCTCTACACGTATGATTACGTGGGCCAGGTCACCTCGGGCAAACGCTACTGGCAGGACGGCACACCGGTCGCCGGCCAGCAGTTCGAATACGGTTTTGACGACATCGGCAACCGCAAATCCACCGGCGTCGGCGGTGACGCGAGCGGCGGCGGGCTGCGCGGCGATTCCTATACACCGAACAGGCTCAATCAATATTCGTCGCGCACGGTGAACGGCGCCGTCGACCAGATCGGCATCGCCAATCCCACCGCCTCCGTCACCGTCAATGGCTACACGGCTTACCGGAAAGGCGAGTACTTCGATTATGCTTTGCCCGTTTCAAACGGCAACGGCCCGCAATACCCCCTCGTCACAGTGGTTTCCAGTTATCCTCCGGGACAGACGAACACAGGCCATATCTTCGTTCCGCAAACGCCCGAGAGCTTCGGCTATGATGCCGATGGCAATCTCACCAACGACGGCCGCTGGAATCACACCTGGGACGCCGAAAACCGCCTGGTTAAAATGGAAAGCTTAGCCAGCGGGCCCGCCGGCTCCAAGCGTCGCTTGGAGTTCACGTACGACCACCAGAGCCGCCGCATTAAGAGCAAGGTCACCAATCTCGATACCGGCGCCGTCGCCTCAGACAACAAGTTCCTGTACGATCGCTGGAACCTGCTGGCGGAGTTGAACGCGACCAACAACGCCATCATCCGGTCGTATGTTTGGGGGCTCGACCTGAGTGGCTCCCTCCAGGGTGCCGGCGGTGTAAGCGGACTCCTCAAGGTCACCTACAACGGTCCAAGTACCACAACCTGCTTCGCCGCCTGTGACGGAAATGGAAACATCCTGGGCCTCATCAAGGCCGATGACGCAACCGTTGTCGCTCGCTACGAATACGGCCCCTTCGGGGAGGTCCTCCGCCAAACCGGCCCAATGGCCAAGGCCAATCCGTTCCGCTTCTCGACCAAGTATCAGGACGAGGAAACGGATGTGCTTTACTACGGACACCGGTATTACAACGCGGATACGGGAAGGTGGCTGAACAGGGATCCTCTGGGAGAACAGAAAGAACCCAACCTATTCGGCTTCTTAGGGAACGGCCCGCCTTCTTCCATTGATTATCTTGGTCTATTCATTTGGGTCGAACCTGCTTATACCTACACGCGAATCGACCCAATTCCCGACCCGAAAGGGGACCTGTTCGGCATGACTGATTGGTATTATTTTAACCCTCGTGCGTACCCATATCAGCCCGTTGATTGCGGATGCAAATATAAGGTAGCCGTACCAGGTGCCGCACAGGCTGCCGCATGGTGGGTCAGGGGATCTCGCGTGGCAGAGCAGCACGAGCGAACCCACATAAACGTGCATTTTAAGAACGCAGCTCTGTCATTTAAAGAGGAAGCTGAGTACCGGGGCCAGAGGTGCATGTCCCGCCAACAAGCCGACTGTATCGCCAAGGTAATTAATGCTGAGATGAAGGAGGCCTATAAGCTGCAGGCATATGCTGTTGCAAGCGAGTGGGATTGCCAAGTATATGCTGGTGAGGCCTGCGACAGGTTTCGCAGGAATGCTGCGGCGTACGCTAACGCCTTGAAGGTTCTCCAAGGTGCTCTCGAAAGCTGTGATTCACTGGAGTAGACGTTATGAAATCTCTTTATTTGCTTGCGGGATCGCTCTTGTTGGCGGCGCTCAATGGGGACGTGAATCCGACCGGCACTCCCCCGTCTCTGGACGCAGTAATCATAATCTCGAAGGGCCACGACTGGAGCATCGAAGAACTCCACAAGATTGGGCTTGATTTCCTCGTAGCGAAGGGCGAGTTGGAAAAGAAGAGCAAAGTAGAGGCTATTGTTCACATTCTCCCGGACGACAGAGCTACAATGTGTGAAATCCTCTATCTACAACCTGCTGGTCAACCATATTGGAGAGTGAAAATAGGGTATGATGGGAAGGTGACCGGTTATGAGAAGCGTAAGAAGCGCGAAGGCTGAACAGGCCAGGAACTGCTTTGTGGATTCAACGCTGAAGGGTATGCACGGCATGAAATTGCGTTTCCTGCCAAGCCCTGCAAAGCGGGTGAGAGTGTCAAACTGCAGTTTGGCGGCGTCTAGTGGGCGAAGCGGTTCAAGCCGCAGGCCCTCGGACGGCCATTTCCGAAAGGTTTGTCGTTGCAGGTCTCGCTCATATCTGTCAGAAGTGCCGTCACTTCCAAAGAACCGACGGACTTGCTTCGAAGGCCCCTTCGGGGAAGTCATCCGGGCGACCGGGCCCATGGCCAAGGCCAACCCCTTCCGGTTCTCCACCAAGCTACAGGACGATGAAACTGACCTCCTTTACTATGGATACAGATATTGCAGCGCGGGCATGGGAAGGTGGATTAGCACCGATCCAATTGGAGAACGAGGTGGTTTGAACTTGTATGGATTCGTCGGAAATGCACCGACCGAGAAGTGCGACTACTTTGGACTGGTTGATCGGCCTGGAGGGTTTGCTGGGAAGGTCTACAACGGATCACGAAGCGCTAGCGTCACAGTCACCGGTGACGTGGGAGAGAATCCCGCGCAGATTCCCTACGTCTTGGCTCCAAGTCACAACTCGGTAGATGACTATGCGAAGGGACTAACGAGAATCGCAGACGTCGATTTCATAACAGGCGCGACCAAGAAGGTGTACAAGAGCTTTCTTTGCTGTGCGGAGATGAAGTTGCCACTGAAGGTCGGGGCGCACACAGTCTACGTCATTGACTGTAATTGGAAGGATGGCGTCTATCTCTCCGGATATGCTGATGTGTTCTCAAAGTGACGAAAATATGACGATCAAACGCCAATGGCCGCTGGAACTGGTCGCAGCGGTTGCTGCCTGTGCAGTTGCCACGCTTCCCAGTTGCTCGAACTCTGGCCACCAAGTAACCAAAGCGGATGTTGAGAAGGCTCATGGGCTTACGTTGCCTGCGGACGCATGCAATTTCCAGCAGAGGCACATCGGAGGCATTTTTGACAAAGGAGTGCTATCCCTTTTTGAAGCAAGCACGAAGGATGTGCAACCATTCATTGCTCAACTCAGTATTAGATCTCGGACTTCGCCTGCAAAGAAGGGGATTGGAGATCCACGCGTGAATGGTTGGAACGTATGGCCGACAAATTCCCCGACATTTGTCCCAGGAAACGATGAGCTTGCTGGACTGAAGCCGACGTGGACTGGCGAAGCCACGCCAATTGAAATGCTGAGTTGTGGCTCGCCCAAAGGAGATTGGCTTCACGTCGAAATCTGGTCAGTTGGTAACCGCGTGGTCGTAAAGCTTTATACTGACTGGAATTGAATCTCGCCCGCTGTGTCGCACAAACGGTGGAAGGACTCCAGCGCGTCCATCGACGTACTTGTGGGCGCTCGAAACGCCACGCAGGAGCCGCATCGCACTCTCAGGACTCGCCGGGTCTTTGATCGCTACAGCGTCGTAATAGTAGCGCTTGGACTTGCTGAGCAGGAACAGGTATTCGTGGGCCTTGGTCGGCCGGTCAGTCACGCTCTCAGGCATCACATTGGGCTTGTGCCAGATGATGTCACTGCGCAGATACCAACCGTCCGCTTGGAGCGCCAGAGCGACGCGCCACGGGATGCCGCAGAGGTCCTTCGCTTTCAGACCATTCAGGCTAGTCCCGTGAGCCGTTGGCGGGCGAAACGTTCCGTATCGATTACTGCGAGGTTTCTTCCGAGCTTTCGCATTCCCGCTTGCTGCATAGTTGCCCCAGCTTCCGTAGTAGCTGTCGCTCAGGTTCAGCCAGAGCGTCCCGTCATTCCGAAGCACCCGGCGTACCTCCGCGAAGACCAAGTGCATGACTTCGACATACTGGTCCGGAGTGCTCTCCTGGCCGATCTGGTCCGGATGCGCGTAGTCCCGCAAGCCCCAATAAGGAGGGCTGGTGACACAGCAGTGCACCGACCCAATGGGCAGGGTCTTGAGTAATTGCCGGCAGTCGCCGGTCAGCACAGTCAATGATTGGGTATCCATCTGAGGCATGTGCGTGAACGCAAAAACGAACTCTGGCAGGTCCTACCCTGAAACAATGTTCACATGTTCACAGCCGCCGCGTGACAAGCGCCAACCGCCCTGATAGTCAGGCATTCTTTCTGTTCGGCAGTGCGCGTGAACATCGACCAAAGGGGCGCGTCTGGGCTTCCCAAGTTCACACTGAAACGAGCGCTCAACCGGGCGGTGGCTCGGATTCTGGTGCACTTGTGAACGTTGAACCAGGGGAAGATGGCAGATCAGGCGGCGAAAAGGGGTCAGTTAAAAAGGGGTCAGTTAATTAGATTGTAATATAGGCAACACGAAGCGACGGAAACAAGTCGGGGTCGAAACAAAGTATTTTCTCAACCTGTTCAGCCGCTCCTCCTCCCAAGCCTGCCCACTGAGCGCCGCACCTTTCCGGGTTCGCCTTCCCGACGAGCTCCGCGCGAAGGTCAAAGTAGCGGCCGTGAGGAAAAGCTCCCTGGCTTGATCGGACAGCCAAAAAGGGGTCAGTTAATTAGATTGTAATATT
>DATDCV010000277.1:0-3857 GCA_036524155.1 Verrucomicrobiia bacterium | reverse complement strand
GGCGAGGTTGCTGACGCGTAAAGTGCAGACGCTGCTCTCTGCCATGGAACTGACCGAGAGGATGACGTTGGTTTGCGAGGCGTCGAGGACGGCCCCAAGGATGGGCAAGTTAATGCCCGAACTGGTGATCGAGTAATTGGAAGTGTTGGTAGCACTGGTTGGGGTGATGCGCTCCGAAAAAAAGACCTGCACCTGGTCCAGGCCAATGGCTTGCGCGCCCATCAGGACGGGCGGATTGGTGTCGGCAATGACGGTGAGTCTGGCGACGGAGCTGGTGGCGTAATAGGTCACATTGCTCACCAGATTCTGCCCCACCGCTTTGAAAAGATCTCCGTTGCTCGTCAAAGAGGCCGAGAGAATCGTGTAAGTCCGGTTGGTCGCGCCGGACAGCACAGTGTTGTTTCTAAACCATTGCACGGCGGGCCTGGGACTGCCGTCCATTACGACACTCAAACTGGCCGGCGCCAGCTCGGCCACCACCGTGTTTGTCGGGGAGCGGGTGATGGAGACCGGCGTGTCGGCAGCCATTTCTTCCAGGCGGAACCCGCTCAGGGCATAACAGTAGGGACCGTTGGCGGTGCCGCCAGCGGGGATCGGGCCGGTGTACTGGGTGGTCGTGACGGAAAATGAACCGCTGTTGTCTGGCACGATGTTTTCCCAATCTGCCATGTCGCCCTCGAGATTAACGCCGGTATTGATCGCGACCTGGTTCGCCGCCAGGCCGCTGGTCAGGCACCCGGCGGTGTGGGCGCTGGCAAAGGAAACCGCGCCGTCGATCTGAAATAACGACCAGCGCTGGGGGTAGCTACCGCCGCTGCCGCCACGAACCGCGCTGCCCTTAAAGCCGTAAGTCCGGGTTGGATTCAACCCGGTAAACGTGTAGGTCACGGTGGAACTTCCGGTGACCTGGGCCACCGCGTCCGGGTTGCCAGCGCCCTGAAAATCAACGTAGCCGTTGAACACATTGTAGAGGGGGGTGCCTGGATTCGGGTTGTTTCCGTTGGGAGCGGGATTGACCGTTCCCGAGCGGGTAATGGCCACCTGGACCGGCAAATCGAGGCCGGACGTGATGTCCTTCAGGAAACCCGAAGCGCCGGGAGCATTGCCGAAGATATTCCAGGTGGTGGCGTTTGGATGGGTGGTCAGACCAATCGTTCCCGGAGCATGGTCATTGAAGGCCACAAACTGACTCTGGCAAGGCAGGCAGGTCAAAAAACAAAGAACGAACCCGGCGAGCAGCGCTCGAGCGGGGCCCTTCAATTCCAAAAGAGTACCCGTGAGAGCCGATGCCACAAGGGTTTGACCAATGGGCGTTCCATTCGCTGAAGCCATAAAATACCGCTGTCTGCGACATTTATATCGCCAAATTCCGCTAATGTCGAAACAAAGCGCATCATCAGCCATGCTCTCATTTTTTGAGATACAATAAGGCGTCCTTCCAGCCTGAAGGCGCGGTTACCTTCGGTTGCTCGAAAGCAAGCTTCTGAGCCTGAAGTTCCTGGCCAGTGGCCGGGTTCACCCATGTAGCGGAGAGGCTTGAAGAGCCGCCTGCTGACCCCAGCGAGAGCGTGATTTGGTTGGTGCTCGTGAGATAAAAGATAAACGCATCGCCTTCTGGCGTGCGCATTGCACAATTCTGGTCGGTGCCACTGCCTTCAAAGCCCGCCAACAGGCGCTGGTCCGGAACAAAGCGCCACCAGTCGACCTTATCGAAGAACCGTCGCAACGTGGTCAGGTTGCGAGCACCAGCCGAGTAGAGCGCCTCCTTCCAGGGCTGAGTCGATTCCCCTTTGAAGCTGTTGAAGTGCCAGACATTGCCGTTGCCATAAGTGTGATAGCCGCCGGCAAAGTAAGACCAATAAGCCTGTTTGCGAACGACCAGATCGTTGATCGGTTTGGTGGGATATTGAGGGCCGTCTTCATACGCGCCTTCGCCCAGACCACACGGTTTGGGCGGAGTTTTGAGGTAATCTCTTTCGATTCGCCCATAGATGTCCTTGTACTCGCTCCAGGTCTGGGCCATGTTAAAATCCAGCCAGGGCGAATCGTGCCAGATCTGGGACGAGGAGGCCCCGCCATTGATGTGGTAGGTCATCAACGTCTGCGTGTAATCCTCTTTTCCACACGTCCCTTCGGTAATGCCTTTGGCCACCAGGTTCCAAACATCCTTCTTGTCCTGCGTATCCGGAGTATTATCGCCGCCGAGAATCCAGATGATTTGCGGCTTGGAGCGGTAACGTTCGCCCAGAAAGCGGCCGTATTGCAGGGCGTTGTCCTTCGTCAAATGCTTGTATCCGTCCCCGCGCCAACCGACGAACATAGCGACTACCGCCGCCCGGAAGCCATGCGCGTGTACGCGGTCCAGAACATAATCCAGGTGGTCCCAGTAATCGTACTCCGCTGCATTTTGGGGATTGCTGCCGGGCGTTATTGCTGGGGTTGCCGGATTCTCGTTCAGAAACGGTTTTTGCCCGAAAATATTCGTGCGGGTGCTGCCCCAAACCCGTTCCTCGCTCATGACCGCAGTCAGTTGAATGACGGTAAAGCCCTGTTTTTCACGGGCACCGAGATAGACCTCCAACTCTTCGCGCGTGGGCAATTGAGCGAGCAACCAAACGGTGTCCGCCAGCCAGAAGAAGGGTTGCCCTTTGAGGAGCAAATGATGCCCCGAGGGATCGACGGTGAACTCCGAGCCTTGCCCCCGCCAGTTCAGAAGCAAGGTAAGGAGCAACAAGCTGGTTCCGCGCAGATTCTTCATAGCTCAGATGATTTTTATCCCCGGCCCCATATCACTTGTTTCGCGACGGCTCTGGAAGCCGTCGCACACTGATGTCTTTGAACCACATAACGTCGCCCGGATCGTGATTCTGCAGCCCAATGTAACCGTTCTCCGGCCGCTTGGATTCGCGCTTTGGCTCGAACCACTGGCGCTCTCGCGGAACATTCGAGCTCTCGGGATCGAAGCTGGTTACTCGTTGGCTTTCGAGATCCACGAAAATTCGATTACCGGAAAGCGTGATAATCATTGTTTTCCACTCATTGCTTGCCTTTTTCGGTATCGAGTCCGAAGCGGCGAGCGAATAAATCGCGCCGGTTCGGTGAAAGTTATCGTTCGCGTCCATGATTTGAACCTCATAGCCCCGGTGCACAGCAAACCACGGCCCTTCCTCGCGCTCTGCCGACGCCATCATGCGTTGCATAGCAGGCTTTGAGATTCTCCCATTGGCGTCACGATCGAACGCGGCTCCAGGCCGGCTGACCTGATCCAGGATCCCATCAGCAATTCGCACGAAGACACCTGAGTTCGACTTGGCTTCCTTGCTCCTGTACACGACACGAATCTGGCAGTTACCAAACCGCTCATTCTTGTAGACCAGCAGTCCAAGCCCTTTGGGATCGCACTCCGTCCTCACGACGTCGCCATCAACGACAAACCCACCCCACCCAACATGGACCCAACCCTCGGCTATGTGCCCATCGGCGATCAACGGCAGTGGTCGCCACTCCGCCTCAGTTGCTTCCACAGCGGTTAGCGATTGCGAGGAGTTCCAGGAGATCGTCAGGAAGCAGACGACGAATGCCAGGAGCTTTCGCATGAGCGTGCTGCCCGATGAGGGCTCCGGGGTTGGATTTCCAGTCTTCACGTTCAGTGGCGGTTGGTAACGTTCTGTTTCAGAATAGCGGGTAGCTGGTCTTCTATTCGACCGGCTTGGCCGTGGAACTCCTGCACCACAAGATTGGAAACGTCACGGAGTACCAGGGCACTCTCCCATCGGGGCTCAGGCGTCTCTCGGTCCCAATCAACTTCCACGCCACGCAGTGTCAGTCCATCGATGCCCTGAAAAACCAAGGCATGG
>DATDCV010000276.1:0-4399 GCA_036524155.1 Verrucomicrobiia bacterium | reverse complement strand
TGCTCCGACCGTGGGAACGGCGCGAGCAGGCGTGGGACCTGTCGAGCGGCGGGCTGGACGCGTTCGGCTTTTCGCCAAACCTGTTCTTCGACGGCCAGGCTTACCGGGTGGATTGCTCGTTCCTCCAGCAGGACGGCGTGTCTAAATTCAGGATTTCCTTCCGCGAAAAAGAGGCCGAGCTGGGCGAGTTGAAACTCACCGGCAAGTTCATCGACCGGTTGGTGCTGGCTGGCGCCAGGCAAAATGCGGCGCGGATACCGGGCCGGAAGCAGCCGCCGGAGAAGCCGGCAGTTTTCACCGTGGTTCTGGACCACCCGGAACCGGTGGTGAAAGTGCCCGTAGGCGAATACGCGCAATGCCAGGTGTCGCTGAAGTCGGGTGAGGTCTCCGCGCACTACCAGGCTGATTACGCCGGTTCGCTGCCCGCCGTCAACATCGTCGCCAGTGGCACAAACCTGGCCGTGCTGGCCGCCGGCGGACCACTTACGAACAGCGTCATCGCCCAGCCTAACGGGCAGAACCTGGGGTTGACTTATAGGCTGTTGGGCGCCGGGGGTGTTTCTTACCAGTTATCGAGGCAGGACCGCTCGCACCCGCCTCGGTTCGTGGTCTACAAAGGCGGGAAGACTTTTCACTCGGGCCAGTTCGAGTTTGGCTGAGGCGGCACGTGCGCGTACTCATGGCGAGTACCTCTGACGGCGTCCGGAAAACTCGAGGTCGCCGCATTGCAGG
This sequence comes from Verrucomicrobiia bacterium, assembly GCA_036524155.1. GTDB lineage: Bacteria > Verrucomicrobiota > Verrucomicrobiia > Limisphaerales > UBA8199 > DATDCV01. Next base: position 3,667 of record DATDCV010000276.1, on the reverse strand, counting down.
ATCTGGGCGGCTTGGGCGCCCCTGAAGGTGCGCGCGTGGCCGTAAACTGGGTCCCGCCGAGCATCTTGCCCCACCTGGTGCCGTGGCTGGCGCTGCTGGCGCTGCTGGCGCTCAAGCCCAACCGCGCTGCCGCCGCGTGGTGGATTTGGCTGCCGGTGCTTTTCAGCACCCTCGGCCTCGAATATCTCCTCCGGGCTTCCGCGTCCTTCATACCCTCGCAAGGACTGGAGATGCTCATCGAAGGGCTCAAAGCGTTGAGCTTTGGATTGGCGGCGGTGTGGTTGTTGTCGGGCTACCTCGCCTGGAAGCACCGGTTTCTGACTTTCCTGGCGGTGCTGGGAATCTCGCTCGGTTTCGGCGAGGCCACTTACCTGCTTTCGCAAGTCGTGTCCGGTGGCGGCCTGGAGGCAATGCTCGGCGCGGTGATGATCGCCTTTTGCACGCTGATCATCTCCACCGGGCTTGCTCTGGCCGGACTGATCTGCCGCAAACGGTACGGTGCGTCCCGCGTATTGGCATGGTGCGTGGTGATGGTCGTCGCCATGACCACTTTGGCCGTCACGCCGTTCTTCGTGTTCGCGGTGGTGGCCAACCCGGGGCAAACGCCGATCAAGGAATTCTTTCAAAGCCTGGGGCTCCTGGCGGGAATCAACGCCGGAGCGCTGGCCGTCTACCTGCTGTTTTCTTTCGCGTGCCGTTTTTACCGGGACCGGCTCAAAGGGCTGCTGCACCTGGGCGCGCCGGAGCTGCCGCCCATGATCGCCCCGCCGCCCGAGCCGGTGCTCGAGATGACCGAAGCCAAATAACCGTTCCGTTTGAAAGGGCTAAGAAATGAGAAATCTGATTAGAACCCTCGCTCTCGTTGGCGTGGCCGTCGCCACGACCGCCTACGCCCAAAAAGAGCAATGGCTGCAGTATCACACCAGCCGCCAGGGCCGCGGGTACCGCTGGCTGGATCTGACCACCACCCCGCCGCCGAACGTCACGCTGCCCAAGTTCAAATCCAAACCGTATTTCGCGCACTGGGTCAGCCCGCTGGATCAGGCGGGGGGAAGGTGGGTGGCGCTGGACCGGAGCCGCAGCAGCGGTCCATTCGACAAGCTGTACATCGACACGAAGGGGGACGGCAAGCTGGACGGACCGCCTGTCGCGACGTGGCGGAGCGACCAATACAGCTCCTATTTCGAGCCGGCCAAGGTCGTGTTCAAAGGCGAGGACGGGCCCATCACCTACCATCTTGTGGTGCGCGGCATGCAGTACGAAGGCGAACGCGAACCGCGCGCACTGGCTTCGGCCGGCGGATTTTACTCCGGCCTCGTCGATTTCGGCGGCAAGAAGAAGAACATCGAATTGATCGACGCGAACGTGAACGCGACGTTCAACGACATGCCGTTCGAAGCCGACCGCGTCCAGGTGGAGGGCGACAAGGTCGGTGAGCGGTACATCGGCAAGTTGCTCGAGGTTGAAGGCGCGTTTTACAGCCTCCAGATCGCGCGGGATGGCGCGTTCATCAAGGTTCAGAAGCAGGAAAACGTCGTGTTGGGTAAAGTGCGGGTGCCGGAGTCGTTGACGCAGTTTGTGGCGTGGGGCGAGAACGGGCAGTTTTACCGGAAGCCGTTGAAAGGCGAGTTGACGCTGCCGGCGGGGAGCTATCGCGCTCAGGAGTGGACCATCGACCGGAAGGACAGGAAGGGCAGCACGTGGAACATGAGCGGCTCGTTCGGCGACCCGGTCACGTTCGAGGTGGCGGAGGGCAAGACCGCGCCGCTTGAGATCGGTGAGCCGATCCACGTCGAGATTAGCACGCAAGGAACCACCAACGTTACCGGATTCAATCTGAGTTTCGTCGGCCGGGCCGGGGAGTCGATCCAGCTCATGATGGGCAGTCAGCGGCCTCCGGGGCCGAAGCTGGTGCTCGCGAGCCTGGACGGTACCTATCGCGTCACCAACACCTTCGAGTTTGGGTGAGGTGGCGTATGTTCGCTCTCATGGCGAGAGCCCAAAAAGGCGCAGCGTCCGATCCTTGCCGAAGTCAACTTTGCCAGCCCGTTCGAGGTGTTGCTGCCCCGGCCGCTGGCGCTCAAAGCCCGGGACCGCAAACCGGCTGAGCTTGGCCCTGTCGTGCGGGCCGAGTCGGTGCGCGCGGGGTCCGGTGGCGAGGACCGGAAGCTCGAAGCGTTGATCAAGCCCGCCGGACTCAGGGACTGGGACGGCGATGGCCTGAAAGAGCAGGCCAACGAAGCCGCTACCATGTGGGAGGGGCCGTGGCCCGCTGTCACCAGCCTCGAGTTCGACTTGCCTGAAGCGGTGCCTCTGGCCGCCATCGAGGTCTGGAACTTTAACGCGCCCTGGCGAACCACCAACGGCGTCCGGCGCGCGGATATTTCAGTGTCGGCGGACGGCACCACCTGGGAGACGGCGCTGCGCGGGGCCGCCTTCGCCCAGGCGGACGGTCGTGACGATTACGACGACCCAATCGTGTTCAAGCTCAAGGATACCACTGCACGGAAGGTGCGCTTCGAGAACATGGCGTCGTGGGGCGGCGCGAACATCGGCCTGAGCAAGGTCGTGTTCCACCAGGCGGCCGGGCCGCAGGCCGGGCCGCGGCAACCGGAAGACGGCGCGACCAGCGTCAGCCTGAACAAGCCCGCCCTCGAGTGGGTGCCCGGGCAAGGCGCCGGCGACCACAGGGTTTATTTCGGCACTTTGCCGGACAAGCTCGAATTGCTGGGCACCAGCGCGGAAGCGCGCCTGGCGGGCCCGGTCCTGAAACCGGATACCACCTATTATTGGCGCGTCGACGAAGTGCAGGCCGGCGGCACAGTGATCACCGGGCGCGTCGCGCGATTTGAAAGCGCGGGGCTGCTGGCCTGGTGGAAACTCGACGAAACCGAAGGCACGCAAGCGGTCGATTCCACTCCGAACCAAAACACGGGCCGAATCCTTGGCAAAGCCCACTGGGCCATCGGCCAGGGCCGGATCGGCGGCGCGCTCGAGTTCGACGGCAAGTCCAATCACATCTTTGCCGGCAACAAACCCGAGTTCGACGGGCGCGACGCCTTGACTGTGTCGGTCTGGGTCAAAGCCCGGAAGTTCGATAAGCCCTGGCAGGCGATCGTGGCCAAAGGCGACACGGCCTGGCGGTTGCAGCGCGCCAGCGACAAGTCCTTCGTCACGTTCGACGTCAACCTGGGCACCACGGTGGAGAACGGCCTGGCGAACCTCGCCAGCGTGCGCACGAAACGTGAGCTGGACGATGCCAAATGGCATCACCTCGCCGCGACTTACGACGGTCGGAAAATCTCCCTCTACCTGGACGGCGAGCTCCAGCAATCCAATGACGCCAAAGGCCCGCTCGCGCGCAACAATGACGCGCTCATGATCGGCGACAATTCCGCCCGCCGTGGCCGGAATTTCGACGGCTGGCTCGATGATGTTCGGATTTATGGCTACGCGTTAACCGCCGAGGAGGTGCAGGCGCTCAACCGGGGCGTCGAAACACAACGGGCATCGAGGTAGCAAACCAGGGTTTGGGAAGAAAACCGGATGAGAGTGGGGGCGGGCAATGGCCAGGTCCCCGCAAGCCTCGCATGGTGGGGTACAGCCTGACTCGTTGGACCGGTCGGATCCCTTCTGACCGGTCTGACCTGTCGGCCGCCGGCGCGCG
>DATDCV010000275.1:0-8326 GCA_036524155.1 Verrucomicrobiia bacterium | reverse complement strand
GCCGGGATTTGACCGTCCCCACTGAACAGCCCAGTGCCGCGCCGATTTCCTGCAAGGAGCAGTCCGCAAAGAACCGCAAATAAACTACCTGCTGATGCCTGGTAGGGAGTTCCGCGATGGAATTCTGGAGCAGCAACGCCTGTTCGCGGCGCGCCGCGAGTTCATCCGGTGACAGGCTGTCATCCGCAGGTTCGCGGACCTCGTTGCGCGCTCCCTTTCCGTCGTCGCGGGACCAGCCGAGTCGGAAGAACAGGTTCTTCTTCCGCATCGTGTTGTGGTGGCGGTTCAAGAGGATCGCGCAGAGCCAGGTGAAGAACTGGCACCGCCCGTTATACCGGCGCAGACATTTCCACGCCTCAATGAAGGTTTCCTGGGCCAAATCTTCGGCGAGCGTGAGATCACTGCAAAGTGCTAGCGCCTGGCGCAACAGCCGCGTTTCATAAAGCCGGCACAGCTCGCCAAAGGCCGCGGCGTCTCCCGCCTGGGCCTGGGCGAGCAAACCGTTGCTCTCCAGCGGAAACAGGTCCACGAAACTGTGGGTCAGACTGAGCACACTTGAACTGTAATCCTCCACATCCGCAACTCCAGTGGGAATGCTGCGCAGTAAACCGGGTCGGGCGGCAAGTTCCATTCGCGAGATAGGGTTGTTTTCACTTGCTCGGGGTAAGACCGTACCGGCGGCGGAACGCGTCCATCGCGGAGCTGTCCGGTTGTCCTGTCTCGATTGGTTTGACGACATAGGCCTCTCCCGCCCGGGGACCATTCAGGCGGAACGGCGGGCCCTCTTTCTCGACGAAGATGAGCACTTCGGGCTTCCCGTTGTCTTCGTAAGCCGACCGGAGAAGGAAACCGCGATCCTTTCCCTCGAACACAAAACGTTCGAAGCCAAAAGGGCCCTGCCCGCAGGGGTCAGTAACCTTCTCCAGTCCCGCTTGACCATGCAGCGTGTATTCGATCGCAGCGCGGACCATCGCCCGAGAGACCTGAATCCTGAATTCCCTGGCCCGCGCTCTCAAAAAAGAAGGGATGCTCGTCTTCGCAAATGGATTGGGCGATTTTTCCAGCTCTGAGGTCACCTGCCCGATTCGTTGTTTGGATTCGGCGTAGGGGAGCGCCAGGAGCGGGGCAAGCTCAGCGTACGCGGCCTCCCGTCCTTTCAGCAGCTCAATGACTCCCTCACTGGTCCCGCCTGCCGCTCGGCTGATTTGCGACCACAGGTCCGTCAGGTTCTCCGACTCCTCGCCGTGCGTGACCAACTGCCGTATACCCTCCATCACTTTGGCATCATCGCCCGGATTCTGCTTTCTCAGCTCCTGTATCTTCCCCAGCGTCCAATCAAGGAACACGGTTTTTTCCTTGCTGATAGCACCTGCCACTGTGCCCCCGGCCGGGGCGGCATCGATGCCGTCCAGTAACTGCTTTAGCACTTCGGGGGGGAACTTGCCGAAGTTTTCGGCCAGCGTGTTGTACTCGATCGCTTCGGTGGCAAGTTGCACCAACATCGAGATCACCGTCCCGTCGCTGGAGATATTCCTCGCCAGGCTGAAAGCGGCCAGCCAGTCATCCCGCGCCTCCTCCGCTTTGCCTTGCTGCAGATCCCACATGACCCGCAGCCGGGCCGTTTGGACCACGGCTTTGTCACGCGCGAGCTGCGGCAACAGAGTCGCCGGTCCGGCGGACAGGTCAATGCCCCAGTCACACGGCACTGTCGATTTTGCCGCGCGGCGGACGAAGCCGAACTGGGCATCATACCGGCCCAACAACTGCCCGGCCTGTTCCGGCAACTTTTGTCCCATCCACGAGTTGGTGTTCCACAAGAAATCACGTTCGCCGGCGTCCAGGTCGGGCGTTAACAGAAAACCCTGGTAATAAAGCAGGCCGGGATTAATGTCCGTCCGGAATTGCTCGCCGCGCGCGCCTGACAGGCCGCCCGTCAAAACCAGCCACGTTAAACAGAAGAATTTCATGGTTTTCATAGTTCTTTTCCGACTGCGTAATCCAGTCTGTCCGTTAATAACGGCGGCGTGGCAAAAGGTTCATTCTTTTTGCCGATTGTTGCAGCGTTTGCCCATCCCCACCCCCCAAACCCGGCGAAGGTTGCGGTTGTTCCTGGGACGGCAATGAATGGACGATGGCCGAGCCTCACACCTAAACCGGTACGGCCCCGGTCAGTCTAACAACTCATCGCACGGGGCGTCCTGCGCGGGAGATCGCGGCGATTTCTTCGGCCGAAAGCGCGCGCCGGTAAAGGCCAACGTTCCCGATGAGGCCCTTATAGACACACCTGAGGGTTGGGTTAGCGTGGTTGCCAATTCTAAGCGGCTCCGAGTTAGACAAGTCGCCGGTTTGTTTTCTCGGGTCGAAGACGAGCGCTTGCCGGCCGTCCACATACAACTTGCCGCCGGTGGCTGAGTTTCGTTCGGCGGTCATGGCGACATGGTGCCAGGATCGATCCTGCAAATTTGGCCCGGGGGAAACGAAGTTTTGAAAAGCGAACTGTCGCATTGGCGCCGCGGAAAGCTGGCACGCCAGTTGGCCGTGGTCTAAATACATTTGAAAGCCGACGGCCTGGATCGAGGAGGGGGTTTGGTGTTTATCCACAATGGGCGTCACGCCGTAGTCGTTGTCGGCCCAGTGATTGTTGATCCATGCCGCGATAGGCCGAGGCGTGAACTTCCAGGCCCTCGGATGCGCCACGAGCCAGCTTCTGAGCTGCACAGCCCGTTTGGAGGACACTGGCCAGGCTTTGATCCAGGCGGTGACCGAGAAGTCCTGGTTCGTGCCAAAATGAAATGCGGGCGAGTCGGCCACAAGGACCCGGTTGCTGTGGCCATCGAATCTAAAGATCCGGTCATGTCCCGCCGCAATCGTGCAGCAGCCATTATCTTCCTGGCGCCACTCCGCCTGGAGAGTCGGGGGTATGGTCTTGCCCCACGGCAGACAGGTGATCACGAGCACGAGGCCAAAGACCACTGACGCCAGGAGCGCTGCAATTGTAATGCGGCGACGGGCTGCCCCCGTTGGGGCTCCGGCCTGCGAGGGATTCTCTCTGCCCGGCATGGGCACACTTTGCCTTTGCGTCCTGCAGAAATCAAACGGGTTGAAGCGGAGGCAGCGAAAACGGCCCTGTGATACCCTATCCTCCGGATACCGCCGCGGGCGCTGCCATTGGCTGAGGCGCAGGGGGTGGTCGGGCAAACCGTGGCAGGCCGAGGCTTCGCGCTGCCTGGTTGCGAAAGGAGTTGCGCAACCGGTTTCGCGACCAAATGATGAAACCAACGTCCTTCGCGACAGCCAGGCTGGCTGCGATGGCCGCGCTCAAAAGCGGCCACCAGCCCAACCACGCCATGGTTTGGTTCCCGCCACGAACAAAACCCCGGGCCATCACAAGTCCGATAATTGTAGCCGATGCAAAAGCGGTTACAAACCAGGGGATGACTTGAACGAAAAGAATGGTCTTTAGCGTCGACTGGTTCGTCGTTTTCGAGGTCAGACCCATCCACATACCGAACCAAAAGAGGGCCAGCAAATTGGCGGCGGTGCCCAACGCCGCGGCGAGTGCCGCTCCAACCGCCATCCCCGTTTGCTGTGCCCGGCTGCCCATTGGCAGCACGCCGGTTGCCGACGGCATGGCATTTGTCCCCGCGCCGAAGGTGAACCTAACGCTGACGCTTGAGGTAGGAGTTGCCTGATTCGTCAAAATGGCGGCCTGGTTTGTGATCGCCGGGGCTGCAACCGTGCCGGCCTGGGCGGCGAGCCGCTGAAAGGAAAGCTGTGACAGCGTAGCGCCGGCCACGTGCACGCCCAACAGCAGCAGGACCGGCAAACCGAACATCCGCAGAAACGCGCGCCATTGCCCACCGACAATCCGGCTTTCGCTCAAGGGTGTTACGAGAAGCAGCTCGAGCAATCCGCTCCTCCTCGCTTCCACCAACGTTCGGCCAGCCTGCGAGGCCGCCCAAAGGTACAGCACCAAAGTGAAGAGCCCGCCTATATAGTTCCAAATAATCCAAGCCTCTCTCGGAACCTTCCACAGCAGCGCGAGGAAGAAACCGGTTGAGGTCAGGACAAGAAAGACCCAAAGAGCCTGGGATTGCCAACGCTCCCGGCAGCCCAGCCAGGCGATCGGGTGCTGTTCCAGCAGGCTCCGCCGCAGGCGCTGGCGCCGCCGGATGCCGCCATACTTCCAGGCGTAGGTCCAGCTCCCGGTGCTGGTTGCCCCGCGCCTTTTCCGTTCCTGCCAGGCGTACGGAACCAGCCCGCACGCCAACCCGAACATGGCCCAGCCCAAGAGTTGCGTTATGATCAGCGCGGTCCAATAGGCAGAGCGGCCCCAGGCGCTGGCCGCTGCCAAGACATATCCCGGGCTTGACAGGCTCCACACTGGCTGGAAGCCGCGCTTCCTGGCCGCGGCAATGATTGCGTCGGCGCCTACCCCGCCGAGCGACAGCAGCAACAGCAGGAGCAGAGTCGCGGTCAGCGCCTTCTGGGAATCCCGGCTGAGCGCTGAAACCAGCATGCCCGCCGCCAGCGAAATGAATAGTCCGTTGACCAGGGCGAGAGAGCTTTTCCAGTACTGCGCGCCGGTGACGCCGCCCATCAACTGCGTGATCGCGAGTATCGGCAGGAGTGCCAGCAGCCCGTAAAAACCTCGCAACGAAGTGGCCAGCAGCTTGCCCAGCACCACGTCATACCCGCGCAGCTCGGTCAGGAACAGCAAGCCCAGCGTCCCCTCCCGCTTTTCCTCGCTCAAGCAATCCGAAGTGAAAAACAGGCCTACGGACAGGCCGGCCGCCAGGCACATCCAGTTTAAGACCTGAAACAGTGTGCTTCCGATTTGGGCCGCGCTGGTCCTCTGCAACGTGCTAACGAGGAAGAAGCTGCTCCCGATGACCAGCGCCGTTACGGCAGCCGCGACTCGCAGCCAGTTTGTGCTGCGTTTCCGCGCGGCGACGCTCAACTCCCGGCCCGCAATCGGCAGGCAGTTCATATCGGAGACTTAACCGCCGGACAAAGCGGAGTCAACGGGTGAATCGGCCCTGGGTTCGGACCGGCAACCACTGTATATGGGTCTTTGCGCCCTGCTGTTCCTGGCGTGCGCCGCCTGGTTAATTATCCAGAAGTGTGCCGGCCGCCAGCTCGGAGCTGGGTCCCCGGCCCCGACGCTGCCAATTGTGGGGGGGTGGGTTAGCGTCGCGGCGCGCCGGCATGCAGCGGCGGGGAAGGCAAGCGGGGAAATATCAGCCGGATCCCGCCGCGACCTTCACCTGTGCGGGGTGGGGATGGCGTAAGCCGACAACATGTCGGCGCTCCGGTCCGTCGCCATCCCGTGCAAGGTCTGAATTGTTCGGGCTAATTCTGCGGTATCCGGACGGCGCGGTAGAACCGCGCGGGCGTATCATTTGGCTGGGCTGGGAGAAACACGAACCTTCCGTTCCCGTCGGCAGTGGTCGTGCCAATCGGTGCCCAGGGAGAATTTGCCAGGTCTGGAGTGGTCTCAATCTGGAAGGTTTCTCCCGGAACGCCTCGGCCGCGGATCATAAAGCTGCCGTCCGCCAGTGAATCTATCACCAGCACTGGAGGTCCGGAGAACGGCGCCACGGTCTGGTTGGTATACACAACGGTTTGCCGCTGAGCCGTGCCCGTGACGGTGAAAGGATAGGAATCAATCGGCATTACTGTCGGGCTGGTGATCGTCAGGGTGGAAGTCAGGGAGACGGGGACGCGGCCGGTGAATCTAAGAACGTTGGGGGAGAAAGAAACAGTCGTTCCCTCCGGCAACCCGCCGCAGGTGAGCGCAACTTCAAGCAAGCCCTGGCCCACTCTGGAAACTGCCGTTACGGTGTATGTGACCACGTTGCCCGGGTTGGCCGTAGTCGGCCATTCCGGCTCGATAAAGATGGAGACCAGCTCAGATTCCGCAAAGCTTGTGCCGCCGGTCGCCAGCACTAAACCCAGTCCAGTCAAAATCGAATACCCCCGATTTCGCATAGTTGCCTTTCTTGGTCGCGCTTTCATCAAGCGGCGCGACACGATCACGACAAAACGGAAACAGCAAAAATCGAGCCAGCACGTGTCCACCATAGATAGCCGGAATGTGAGGCGTAAAGACCTGATAATAAATTGATTACGATTTCAGTCTTCCGCGAAACAACTTGCATTTTCTTCGCTGGATTATCCATCGGAACCCGCGCCAGACCTTTCTTGAGGTGTGGGGAGCGGTCAACGCAGCACCGTCCATAGCGCGGCGGGTGGTGGGGCCGCGGCGGGGCCGTTGGATGGAGCGTTCCGGAGCCTGGAGGTTTTCGACGCACACCTCACAGTTTGAGGTTGACAAACATCAAACTATGAGGTATCAAGGCGCGCGATGACCAAAACCAATCCCAGCTTTCTGAACGGCGTGCCCGAATTGCTCGTGCTCAAACTGGTTTCGCGTCGGGAAATGTACGGCTACGAGATCGTCAAAGCCATCCAGGCCGAAACCATGCAGGCGCTCTCGTTCGGCGAGGGCTGCATTTATCCTTACCTGCATTACCTGGAGCGGGAAAAACTGGTGGCGGTTCGGCGCAAAGAGGTCGAAGGGCGCGTCCGGCATTACTACCGCCTGACGCCGAGAGGCCGAAAGCGGCTGGAGCATTTATCGGGCGAGTGGAACCGGGTGAGCGCCGGCATAGCGTTGGTCCTGGAGTCGCAACATGCATAGGGCGCACGCCATCGGGCAGTTTGAGCGGCGTTTGGCGGAACTGGGATGTCCGCCGCGGGAATTGCGGCGCTATGCGGAGGAGATCGCCGACCATCACGAGGACCTGAAAGAGGCCGCGCTGGAAGAGGGATTAGCCGAAGCCGAGGCTGAAGCTCGCGCCACCCGATTGCTGGGGGAACCGGTCGCGCTGGCCGAACGTTTCGCCGCCGTGCTTCGGCAATCCTCCTGGTTTGGGCGCCATCGTGTGCTGACGTTCTGTATTCTGCCGCCGGTGGGGATATTTGCCGCATCGATCTTTGGCCTGGGCGTGGCACTGGGACTGCTGCGGCTCTATTATTCAGCGGATGAATGGAGCGTCCTGGCGGGAGAAGGAGACGGCTGGAACCCGATTGCCTTGGGGGTGAGGACTTCCTGGTACGTTGCCATGGGGTTGGTGACCCTGGTGTTCTGCTGGCTGTCACGTCGCTGTAGCGCGGGCATAGGCTGGGCGCTGGCGGCGTGTGTGGTGTGCTCAATTCAAAGTCTTTTTGGCTTCTGCAGCGTCGTTCCGCATTCGACGACCATCGGGTACAGCCTTTCTCCCAACTGGCATTGCGCGCTCCTGCCGTTGGTAATTGGAAGCGCAATCTACGCCCTGCACCAGCGCGCGCGCAGCCGGTGGGTGGCGGTTTTGGGTCCCGCAGAACGGGAGGCAACGAACGACGAAAACTATTGTAAATCATCAAACGCATATGAAGGACATCGAGATGTGGAAAGCGGTGAGCAGGTTGACGGTGGCTCATCGGCCGGGGGCCATCCTGGTCATCGCGTTGGCCGGCACCCTGTGCGTCGGGTGCGCGGGGAATAAACCGAAAGCCAAAGACCCGGTCTTTCAGCAGGGGTGGGTCGGCGGCCAATACAAGCTCGCGCACGTTCCGCGCCTGTTCAGCCCGCACGATTCGGTCAACGCCTTTCCCGCCGCGCTCAGCCATGCGCAAAAAGCCGGTGTGCTCGTCATGAGGCTGGGAACCAACGCTCCCGCGCAAGCTGCCGGCCTGCGCGAGGGCGACGTCATCCTCGAAATCAATCACCAGCCGGTCACCACCCTGCGGACATTCCGCCGGCACATCGAGCAAAGCGAGCCGGGAAGCTGGCTTTCGGTGAACCTTTGGCGGAATGGCCAGTTCGAAGAGAAGAGAATTTGTGTAGGCAAGGAAACCTACCGGCGACAGGGAGTCTTCGCGCTCGGCCTGATCCTCCATAATTTCAATTTTGCCGTTAACCCCGGTTTCTCGCTGGCGGTTCTTGGGTACCAGCCAAACCCGGGACATCACATCGACCTGGCATCGGTGGACCAGGAGTTTTCCCGCAAATGCAGCGCTGGGCCGTATCAGCCGTCGGAGCAGGACTGGGCGGTCTGGCTCGCCATCGTTGAAGTGTCCAAAGGCAAGATCATTCTGGCGCAGGAACCCGCGCCCCAGGGTAATTCGCTATGAACACCTGCCCGAAGTTCGCGGGTCGAGTGCGGCGTCCCGGAGCCGCGGAAGCCGCACGTTTCGATCGACTCGGACACTTATTCCCGACTAGGATGCCCCGGGGAGCGAGCCTGCTTCTCGCCGCGGCTTGGGTGCTTTCCGGTTTCTC
>DATDCV010000274.1:0-7963 GCA_036524155.1 Verrucomicrobiia bacterium | reverse complement strand
GATTTCCGGGAAGGCGCGCAAGCGCTGGCGGATCTGCTGCTGGATGTCCCGCTGCGAGAAATTGCCCTGAAAGGCCTTCCAGGGCGGCCATTTCAACAGGCGCCCCCAGCGAAAAGTTCGCTCTTCGTGCGGCGCGAGCTGGACAAAGAAATTGGCGGAGTTGACGCCGCCGAAAAATCCGCTGCCGGCTGAAGCCAGCACCGTGCGGATACCCGGAACCAAACGCAACTCGTTCTCGATGCGGAGGGCGACTTCGTTCATCGCGCGGAGACTGGTGCCTTCAGGCGCCGTGACCCGGACATCGAATTCCCCTTCATCGACATTGGTGGGCAGATATTCCTGGCGGACAAATTTGTAGAGTGGCACCGAAGCAGTCATAACCAGCACCGCAAAACAAGCCACCAGCGGACGATGGCCCATGACCCAGCGCAACAAGCCGGTGTAAAAACGATCGATTACGGCATAAAAGCCGCTCCGGGAGCGTGGCGGCGGCGCATCCTTATCAGTGCTCTGGCCGTTTCCGCGCAGCAGGCGCGCGCTCATCATCGGCGTCAGCGTGAAGGAGACCAGCAAACTGACCAGCACCGCCACGGCGGCCGTCAAGCCGAATTGGTAAAGGAATCGACCCGAAATGCTCGACATAAATGAGACCGGAACGAAAATCACCACCAGGCTGAAAGTCGTCGCCATCACCGCCAGCCCGATTTCCGCGGTGGCGGCTCGCGCCGCTTCAAACGGCCGCATTTTCTTTTCCTCCACAAACCGGAAAATGTTCTCCAGCACAACAATTGCGTCGTCAATGACGATGCCGACCATGAGGACCAGCGCGAGCATCGTGACGCTGTTGAGGGTGAAATCCAGCGCTTTCATCATGCCGAAGGAGGCGATCACGGAGGTAGGAATGGCGACGGCGGCGATGACCATCGCGCGCCAGTTACGCATAAATAACAACACCACCAGACAGGCCAGAATGCTGCCCATAATGAGATGGCGTTTTATCTCATGCAGCGCCTCGTAAATGTACCGTGACTGATCGCGCGTCACCTGCAGTTTTACATCACTCGGAAGTTGAGGCGCCAACTCGTGGAGTTTCTCTTTCACCGCCTCGATCACCGCGACGGTGTTGGCGCCGGACTGTCGCAGGACATCCAAAGCGACCGTCGGCTCGCCGTTGAGGCGGGAGACCGACCGCAGTTCTTTGGTGCCATCCTCAGCCCAACCGACGTCCTGCACCTTGATGGGGGAGCCGTTGCGGGTTGCGATCACCAGGTCGTTGAAGGCCTTCGGGTCGGTCAGGCGCCCCATCGTCCGCAGGGTTTGTTCGCGCAGCGGACCCGTGACATTACCGCCCGGTATATTTGCGTTTTGGCGGGCCACCGCATCGCGAACCGCGTTGATCGGAATCTGATAGGCCGCGAGACGGTCGGCGTCCACCCAGACGCAAATCGCCCGTTCGAGCCCGCCGTAAATGCTCACCTCTCCCACGCCGGACGAGCGCTCGATGTGGGTTTTGACAATTTTATCAGCAATCTCGGTCAGTTCCCGCTGAGAGCGGTTGCCGGAAAGTGCCAGCGAGAGGATCGGCTGTTGGTCGGTATCGGCCTTGGCGATGGTCGGCGGGTCTGTGTCCCGCGGCAGGTCCCGCTCGACGGTGGCAACCCGGTCACGAACATCCTGCGCGGCGGAGTCGATGTTGCGCTCCAGTTCGAAGGTCACGACGACGAAGGCGGAACCTGAGCCGTTGACCGACCGCAGTTCCTTGATGCCTTCGATGGTGTTGAGAGTTTCCTCAACGGGTTGGGAAACCTGCGATTCCATCTCTGCGGGAGAGGCCCCCGGAAGCCGCACACTCACCCGCACCGTCGGCAAGTCCACCGAGGGAAAGCGATCGACATCGAGATGGAGATAACCGGCCACCCCAACTACCACCAGTGCCAGGACCAGCATCGAGGCAAAAACCGGCCGACGGATACAGATTTCGGCTAGCTTTTGCATTTAGCTGGCGGCGTGTCCTCTGGCGAGTTTGTCCGTGTCCCCTGGCGAGCCGGCCGGCTTGATTCCGGTCACTGTGACCGGCTGGCCCGTGCGCAAGCCAGCCGGGTTCAAGATGACCTGATCGCCGGCGCCGATCCCGGAGATGATCTCGATCCAATCAGGGCCTCGCCGCCCGGTGACGACCACTCTCTCCACCGCTTTCGCCGATTCCACGAGGACAACCTTCTCGATGCCGGCGAATGTCGACAGCGCATTGGCCGGGATGCTCAGGCCTTCCTCCCGGTCGTTGAGAATAATGTGAGCCCGGGCAAACAGGCCGGCGCGAAGCGGCCCGCGCGCGGGCACATCCGCTTCCACCAGCAGCATCCGATTCCCCTCGTCGAGTGCCGGACTCAGCCGCGCGATCCGGCCCGGATACGCGTTGGTGTCGGCCTCGACAAAAAGCTGAACGGCCTGCCCAGTGCGCACCAGCGCGCATTCGCGTTCGGGGACCTGGAGACGGAGGCGCAGCGGATCGGTCTTGACCAATTCCATGATGGCTGTGCCGGGTGCAACGTATTCTCCCGGATGCGCGGGGCGCGATTGGACAGCGCCGTCAAACGGCGCGCGGATGGAAGCATCGGCCAACCGCTTCCGAGCCAGCTCGTATTCGGCCCGGCGTTGGGCGACCGTTGCGGTGCGGGCCCGGGCGTCTTCGAGCGCGGTCTGGTAACGTGACGAAGCGACTTTGTACGCCGCCGCCACGGTGTCCATTTCTGATCCGGACGCAATGCCCGAGCGCGATAAGTTTTTAACGCGATCCTGGTTGCTGGTGGCCTCCTCGAGCACTGCCTTGGCCTGCCTCACGGCGCTCACAGCCTCGAGTTCGACGGCGTCATCCTCCCCGTCCGGCACCAGGCCCAGCGCCGTGCGCGCCTGCGCCAACGCCGCGGCGGCCTGCTGCAAGCCCAGTTCGTAATCACGCGGCTCGATTTGGGCGAGTAAATCTCCCTGGTGAACGACGCTGCCGATATCGACTTGGAGTTCTTGCAGGCGGCCCGACACCTTGGCGCTGAGGATAGATTTTTCCTGGGCCGCCAATGTGCCGGTGACCGTCACCGTGCGGGTCATCGGCCGCAACTGGGCTTGGGCGAGGGTCACCGCCCGCGCCTCTTGCCGCGCAACATTTGCTGGCTCCGGTTTCCCCGCTTTACCACAACCAGCCAACAACAGCCCACTCGAACCCAGTATAACCAATTCAACAGCACCCACTCGCATGTCGCCATAGTAGGGGACAGGTCAAGGGGATGGAAGCGCAAGCTCGGTCTTGTGGCAACGGTCAGAGGCAGAGCCAGGAGAGAAAGAAGAGTGCTCATCTGTCCAGGCCGACCGAAAGACCGCATTCCTTTGCCTTCATTCCCCTGCCAACTTGCGAGATGCCGGAACCGAAATGATACAAAGAACCCGTTCGGAAAATGAACAGCTCATCCGGTGCAATTCGCGATCTGGTCGACAAACCGGGCGCTTGACGCAGCGGGAGTCGCTCGTCAGAATCAACACATCGATGAGGCAGAGAGCCTATTCTCCGCTGCGCTGTGTGTCCCGATCCAGGGCCTGGGCCGGGCTTCGCCTCACCTGATTCTCCAAAACCACAAACCCGTAGCCACACTCAAACGAAAATGAAACGCCGAGACTTCCTAAGAACCTGCGCCTTTGCCGGCACTGCAGGACTGATCCTGCCGAACACAACCTTGGTCGGAGCCAATGCGCCGAGCAACAAGCTGAATGTGGCCTTGATCGGCACCTGGGGCCGAGGCGAAGCCCATTTTGGCGGCCTTTCCACCGAGAACGTGGTCGCGCTCTGCGATATCAATGAGGAGCACCTCGCTTTTGGCGCGAAGAGGTTCCCCGGCGCG
Source organism: Verrucomicrobiia bacterium (assembly GCA_036524155.1). Classification (GTDB taxonomy): domain Bacteria; phylum Verrucomicrobiota; class Verrucomicrobiia; order Limisphaerales; family UBA8199; genus DATDCV01. Next base: position 4,073 of record DATDCV010000274.1, on the reverse strand, counting down.
AAACAGTATGTCGATTGGCGTCAATGCCTCGACCAAAAAGACATTGAGGCGGTGGTATGCTGCACGGCCGATCACACGCACGCGTTCGTGGCCAACTGGTCGTTGAACCGCGGCAAACACGTCTATTGCGAAAAGCCATTGGGAAATTCAGTCGAAGAAACCCGGGTCGTCCGCGCCAACTATCTTAAGAACAAGAATAAGCTGGCGACCCAGGTCGGCACGCAGCGGCATGAGATCGAAAATTTCAATCGCGTCAGCGAACTCGTTCGGGACGGCGCGATCGGCGACCTGGTGGAAGTCTGCGCCTGGGGTGACCGCCAGATCCGCAAAGACGGTTATCTGCCTGCGGTTGGCGACCCTCCGAAGCATATTCACTGGGATCTGTGGATCGGTCCTTCCCCCATGCACCCATACAACCCCGGCTATTTCGCGCTTGGCCCCGGCATGAACTGCCTGTCCTGGAACATGTATTGGGATTTCGGCAGCGGCCAGATCGGGGACATGGGCAGCCACACTATGGACCTCGCCTGGAATCCAATCGACGGTGCCTTGCCCACGACGGCTGAGGCTAAAGGCGATCCATTTAACAAGGAAGTCACGCCGGTGAAGCTCGAGATGCACTTCGACCTGCCCGCCAACGATTGGCGGAAGGCCATCAAATGCTCGTGGTACCAAGGCGGCGCGATGCCCGAGTCGCCATCGCGTTACATCGACCTGAAAAAGATCGATCACGGGGCGATGTTCGAGGGTACCAAAGGCGTCCTGGTCGCCGACTTCGACACTCGCGCCATTTACCCAAGTCGCGGTGGCGACATGACCTATTATAGGCCTCGCCCGAAGGAGAAGCTCTTTCCTCCGGTTGGCAATTTCCAGCGGCAATGGATCAACGCCTGCAAAGGCAGCCTCAAAACCTGCTGCGATTTCGACTACGGTGGCGTGATGATCGAAATGATGTTGCTGGGCCTCGTTGCCTACCGCGTCGGCAAGAAGATCACCTACGACGGCGCTACCGGACGCTCGCCCGACTGCTCAGAGGCGAATGAACTGATGCGGCGAACATACCGCCAAGGCTGGACGCTGAACGGATAACCCCCCCCGGCCGCAGAGCAGACGGAACGAGCGGGCCGCGCTCGCGTTTTTGCATGCGCGACCCCGCGGTTGCACCCCGAGCTGAGCGCTAGCGTTTGGAGTGCGCACAGCTTGCTGCCGCTTTCGGTTCGCTAAACAGACACAAGGAATCTCCCTTTCTTCCCCTCGAGGAGAGCCAGGGTGAGGAGGCCGATATGGCGATCTAGCTCGGCGACACTACACTAAGGTACCTTGAGCCTGTAAAACAGAGCCGGGATATTGCCGGTCGCGTCATCCTCGAAACCGAAATTCCCGTCCAGGCCGGCAATGAGATTGGTGCGAGCTGTCCAGGTAACCAGATTCGTGGAAACCTCGACGGCGTACGCCTGGCTGGGGATCCCGTCGAAACGCAGCAGATATTTGCCGCCGCTTTGTGGTGTGACGCTGAGCACGCGCGGCAGAGGCAGCGTCGTGAAGGCCTGGTCGACTCCGAACACTGTGCCGCCCGGATTCGTTGCTCGCGCCCTGAAGTGATACGTCGTGCCAGGAATCAGATTGGTCAAAACCACGGCAAAGAGGCGGTCTTCGGAAAGCCATCCTGAGCCCCAGCTCACACCATTGAGTAATTGCCCATCATATCTGAAAGGACCATGATCGATCGCCACGGTCCCCGCTCCTTCGTCCAAAGGCCAATATCCCACCAGTTGTGCGTAAGCCGGGTGCGCCGCCGTGAGCGGGCGGTTCATCCAGGCTTGAATTGTTCCGGCGTCCAACGAAGTCCCCCAGATCCGAAATTCCTGGATTTCCCCCTGGAACTGGCCATAGCCCAGGTTAGTGTTTCCCCCGAGATCGGCGCTGGGGTGCACAATCCGTTCGCTGACCGAGCCGGCGCACACGTGTACACCATCAATGTAAAGATGAGGTTCGTGGCCCTCGTAGACTACGGCGAAGTGCATCCAATTGGTGCTGTAAAAATCAAAAGTCGCGACGGCGGGTATGTAGAAGTCTGAGGACTCAAACACGGTGACGCCATTTGTGCCTACGGACAGGCCCGCGCCAGCATGAACGAGATTCCCATAGGTGAGGCCACCCTGGTCGGGGAAGATGGCGTAACGCTGCCCACCCACTCCCCATGGGTCAGGCGCGCGTGCGGCAACCGGCCGGGCGCGAAGTTCCATTGAGAATGTGTTGGTGACCAGAGGGAAGTGGCCCCAACCAACTGCGACCAGGTCGTCCACCCCATCCAAGGCCACGGCTGGCCGCGGATGCAATACCGCAGCCGCTACAGCGCGCCCATAAGCGGCGGTCTCACCCCACTCGATGAACAGTTCGGCCGCCGGGCTGGATGCGCCCCAGGCGCCCATCACCAGCGCAGTCGTGTAGCTCACGTTGCTCGCCCCGAAAGTGACGACCTCGGGAGCAGGACCTTCGGTCGTGAAGCTCAGGATTGTTCCTCGGACCAGCGCGGCGCTATTGCTGGCAGCGAACCTGAAGAAATAGGTTGTCCGTGGACTCAACTCAATTGTCTGCTGCACCGCTTGCGGCAATACCCCCGTGGTTAGCGAAATGGGAGGAGTGCCATTGCTCAAGCTGGTGGAGTCTGTCCCCCAATCGAACCAGGCCAGGGTTGGCAAGACTCCGGGCTTGGCCATGCCGTTGAGGAGAGCGGAGCAACAAAGCACATTGGTGGCCGCCAGAGTGACCGTGACAGGTGGGCCGCTGCTAATTGAGAAGGTTTTCTCCGTGGACCAGGGTGACCCAACGAACGACTGGTTCACGGCCTGCACGCTCCAATAGTAGGTGCCGATAGCGAGGTTGCTGAGCCAGTGATGAAGGCACTGCTGGGCGTTGCCCATCTGTGGGACGCGGCGCTGGCCGGTAAGCGGGTCGGATGCGGACGACACGATCTGTCCGCCGCCCGGCGTTGTGCCGACGCGGACGTTGTACGTCAGGCCTGGTGAAGGTGTATTCGGGTCGCTCGCCCGGATCCAGCTCAACGTGACGCTGTTGTGCAATACTGAAGAGGTGAGACCGTCCGGCGCCCCAGGCGCGTTCGGTGGAGGCATCGGGACGTTCAGGCAATTTCTGTATACGTTCGCCCCCAGGAAGTAAAATCCGGAACCTGAGGCGATCAAGGCTACGTCCAACATCCCATCCCCGTCATAGTCGCCCCAGGCCGCAAGGCCAAGCGACGACGTCGGCAGCCCGGCAGCAACATCGCTGAACTTCGCGCCGTCGTTGCGGTAGATTCGGGCCGGTCCAAACGTTTCCCCAATCCCAGTCAGCAAAACGTCCAATCGGCCGTCGTTATCGTAATCCCCCCAGGAGGCGGCCCCCTGAAACACACCGGGGAGTCCGGCATCGACTTCCGTGAAACTGCCATCATGGTTATTTCGATACACCTTGCACACGGCGCCCGTAGCGGTGCCGTTCGTTGTGCCGGCGATAAGGACGTCGGGCCAACCATCGCCGTTAACGTCACCCCAGGCCACCGAGCCGCTCGCCACGCCAGTCAAACCGGCGCGAATATCCGTGAAAACGCCGTTGTTGTTCCGATAAATGCGCGTGATGCAGCCGGCACCGGTGTCGCCCGCGATCAAAAGGTCAAGTTGGCCGTCGTTGTCGTAGTCGCCCCAGGCGACCGAACAGTTGAAGACAGGCGGCAGACCCGCGTCCACCGGTGTGAATGCTCCGTCGCCATTGTTGTGGAAGAGCAGGTTGGTCGAGGATGAATCGGTAACGCCTGCCACGACAAGATCGAGAAAACCATCGTTATCGTAATCGCTCCAGGCGGCGGCCGCCTGGCCCAGCGCGGGAAAAAGCGCGCTAGTGTTCGTGAAGACGCCGCTGTCGTTGCGGGCAATTCCGCAAAAGTTCTCGCTTCCCCAATGGTATAATCCTGCTTGTGAAACCAACAGCAGATCCAATCGGCCGTCGTTGTTGTAATCGCCCCAGGCAGCCGATCCGCTGTCGATATTGGGCAAACCCGCGCTGCCGTGGCCCCA
>DATDCV010000273.1:0-24312 GCA_036524155.1 Verrucomicrobiia bacterium | reverse complement strand
CAGGCCGATCTGCTGCTGCACGTCGTCGACGTCGCTCACCCCCAGGCGCAGGAACAGATTCGGTCGGTGGACGCAGTGCTAGAGGAAATCGGGGCTGGGGGCAAACCGACTTTGATGGTTTTCAATAAAGTAGATCAACTGAACGGAGCTCGCACAGTACTGGGCGCCTTCCTGGAACGGCATCCGCACGGCGTCGCAATTTCCGCCACCACCAAAGAAGGCATGCCGGAGTTGCTCGCCGAGCTAGGCAGTCTCGTGCGGCCGCTCCGGGAGTTTCTGGAACTTGCCGTCCCGCACGGCCGGGCCGACATCATCGCCCGGCTCCACGAAGTGGCTCAGGTTGTCGAACGCCGCTACGAAGGGGAGACTGCCCGGTTCAAGGCCCGGATTCCTCCGCATTTGCGCGATGAATTCGAGCCGTTCCTGGTGCGCGAATTGCAGACCGCCTGAAGCACGGCTAATCCGAATATCTCATCCCTTGCAGGGGATGGCGACGCGCCGCACCAGCCGACAACATGTCGGCGCTCTGACCCCGCAGGTGTGAGAGACATCGTGGTTAAAGCCCCCCGGCTATTCGCCCCGCACGCTCGTCGTCTCGAGTGTGACGTACTGCGGGAGACTCGATAGTTCCAAGGTGAGCCGCCCTTTTTCGAGCTTGCGTGGAAAACCCGGGCCAGTTCCTGGAAAGATGCGGAGCGCTTTCTCGAACGGATGCCGGATCGGGACGTTCACCACATGGGGTTCTCCGGTCGTCCAGGCGGTCAGTTTCTCCATCCCCTTTCCATCGGCGCAAACCAGCACGTAATCCTCGTCATTCTCCAGCGGCATCCGTCGCACAATCCGGTAGCCACTCAATTCTCTCGTCAAGAGTTGAATCGCCTGATAGGACGGTTTCGCAGCCAGGTCCGGCAGCACGGTCCCGAAGTTGTGCTCGGCGTCTTTGGCGTCGGTGCCGTCGTTCTTCCAGTCATACCAAATCGACAAGGGAACACCTTCGAGCAAGTTCGAAAGCTGCTGGCGCGCGGCAAATGCGGCCTGCGTTTCCAGTGAAACCCCTTTCTGGTGTGTCGCGTATCCCCACTCACCGCTCAGGATTGGCAGCTTCCTCTTCGGGCCGGGCGCATAGCGTTCAATCAGCTCACGCAGCTTCCTGTAATCAGCGGCGGCGGTTTCCGGTCCGCGATGATATTCGCGATAAGGATGCACGCTCACCGCGTCCAAATGTTCAAGCGTGCCGGCTTTGAAAAGCGCCTCCAGGAACTCCCACGGGAAACCCGACGATGCGGGGGCGACGATGGTCGCGGCCGGGTCGGCCTCGCGCACCGCCTTGCAGGCGGCCACACAAAGCGCGGTGTACTGTTGCACGTCCGGCTTGGGGCGCCAAAAACTGATGTTGGGTTCATTCCAGACCTCCCAGATAACGTGCCGGCCTTGAAAATGTTTGGCGGCCGCACCCGCCCACCGCGCAAAGGCCTCCACGCTTTCAGAATGCTGCGGGGAAGCATTGTCTCGTTCGTAAAGGCCGTTCGAATAGTCCAGGATGTACAGTGCCCGCAGGCCACGCCGATCCAGGTTGGCCTGCAACTCTTCGTAACCCGACCAGTCGTACTCGCCTTTCTTGCGCTCGATTCCGCCCCAGGCGAAGTCCATCCGAACAAACTTGAATCCCGCCGCGGCGATGAGATCCAGGTCCTTTTCGTGCCCGGCCACAAAATGAATGTTGACTCCCACGCCGGCGGGAATCACCGGCTCGGGCAATTCCGCAGCACGGCAGGACAGGAGGGTGAATATGGCCAGGACCGACCAGGTTGCTCTCATGGCTTGAAGCGTCGAACCGAATCTGCGTTTTAGTCGGGCCGTTGGTCACCCGACCAACGGCGGCCGGCGAGGACTCCGGTGACCAGGCCCAACGCAAAAGCAAAGCCGGCGAAGACATAAGGATTCCCGCGGACGACTCTATCCGTGGCGCGAGCGCGGCTGACGGCCTGGTCCCTGATTCGGGTGCAACTTTCCTTCAGCCGTTGCAGGCGCGAGGCGACTTCTTCCTTCTGTGAGCTCTGCAAAGTGGCCCCCGCCGCCTCTGCCAGCTCGTCCACCCCCTGGACGACATTGAGCATATCATCGACCAATTTCTCGAGCGTGGCCTCTTCGGATATCAGGTCTTTGTAGTAGAGTTCCATACCTTCGGCTTGCCATATCACAGGGCAGATCGTCTGTCCCGGATGCCCGGCAGGCGCTGCGCCCACCCAAAACTTGGCGCCAAACCGGGCCAAAAGCAACCCCTCTGTGAATCCTGCTGTTCACTGCACTCATTTCAGGCTAAGGTGAACGCCTGATGGATGCCAGACATTTGGTGGACGGCTTGATTATGTACCTGGGCCTGCTCGTGCTGCTGACGTTTCACGAGTTCGGCCATGCCTGGATGGCGTGGCGCTGCGGCGATGATACCGCACGCTCTCAAGGCCGTGTTTCGTTGAATCCCCTGGTGCACATCGACTTGATCGGCACGGTCCTCCTCCCGCTGGTGATGTTACTGGTGCCTGGCGCCGGCCGTTTCCTCGTCGGTTGGGCAAAACCTGTCCCGGTCAACCCCGACAACCTGCGCAATCCGAAAGTCGACGACATCCTCGTGACACTCGCCGGCCCCTGGATGAACCTGTTGCTGGCCGTCGTCCTCACCGGCCTGGCCCGGGTCGGACTTGCTTTCCAGGCGCCCAGTTTGGTTGATCTCTGTCTCGAGATGGCAAACCTCAGCTTGCTGCTTTGTTACTTCAACCTAATCCCGATTCCGCCGCTGGACGGTTCGCAAGTCGTTCGGACCGTCTTCGGGGTCAGCTACGAAGCCTATCACAATTTCGCCCGCTACGGATTCATCATCCTGATCATCGCGCTCCAGATCCCGCAACTTCAACTTGCACTGCACCTGGTCACCAGCAAATCATTTGCCGTGATCACGGGTTGGTTCGGCATGGGTTTCAGCGCTTGAGGCCGGCCAGGGCCCGCATTCCGGGTTGTCCCCGGCGGGCGCTTTATGCGCCAAAGCAGAAGGCCGAAACCCGCGTTCCGGCCTTCTGGTGCAATGTAACCTGATCGAACGAACCAGGACGGCGGGCCCTACCGGCGCCAACCGTGATGGCCCCGAACTCCCCAGTGACCGCGATAGTGCGCTCCCCACCCAGGGCCAACGCCCACATAGATCTCTCGGACCGGTGGCGCACACACTACCGGCGGCGTCGCGAAAACCACCCGGGGCGGTGCATAAACAACCACTGGTGGCGGCGGACAAACTGGAGCCGGCGCGATCACGACGCGAGCCGGTGCTTCGCATGCGGGTGCCGGCGATTGATAAACGGGAACAGGCGTCGTGTAAACCACCCGTGGCGGGCTTACGACGACCGGCAGCGGTGGCAGCGGCAGCGGGATGTTGAGTCCGATGCCCAGGTGAATTCCCGCTTGGGCCGCAGCGGCGGCTCCCAGCAGGACCGAGGCTACAAATATGGTTTTCTTCATACACCAGGCTAGACGACCGCCCCGTGTCGGCCTTTCACCGCGGCGGCTATTTTTTGGCGCTTTTCCTTTGAATAAAATCGGACCGCGAGCGTCTGTTCCCCTCCTCGAAACGATCAATTCCTCCCCTTGAGTCATCCCCGCTTCTCCCCTGCCTCCCGTCCCTCTTTCCACTGATGTTCTGGGTTCAGTGTTTGTTCCCCGCGCCCCGCCCCCGCCTTCCAGGACTCGCCCCGGATCACTCAATTCCCAGCCGCTTTTGAATTTGCTCGAGCGAAATTCCTTTCGTCTCCGGCATCACCCAAAGCACCCAAATCAACTGGCCCACCATGCACACCGCGTAAAACGCAAACGCATGCCCTCCGGACTGGGCGGCGATCAGCGGGAAGGTCCAGGAGATCACCGCCGCCATGATCCAATGGGTGAAGCTGCCCAGCGCCTGCCCGCGGGCGCGCACGCGGTTCGGAAAAATCTCGCTGATGAACACCCAAATGACGGCGCCCTGGCCGAACGCGTGCGACGCGATGAACACGAGCAGGCTTGCGAGCAGCAGTTTCCCTCCGCTGTTGGTGTAAAAGGCAAATGCGGCGGCGCTGAGGCTCAGGATGTAGCCAACGGAGCCAACCAACATCAGCCGGCGGCGCCCGAAATGGTCGATGACCGTCAGCGCGGCCATCGTGAACACGAGATTCGTAAACCCGATGATGACCGACTGCAGCAGCGCGGACTGGGCGCCTGCTCCGGCCATCTTAAAGATGAACGCCGTATAGTAGATCAAGGCGTTGATACCGGACAGTTGGTTGAAAGCCGCGATGGCCACTACCAGCAGGATGGGTTTGGCGTATTTCCGGCAAAAGAGTGGTTCCTCAAGGGTGTGATGCTGCAAATCCAGTGAGGCCTGGATTTCCCGGACTTCCGCTTCGAGGCTGGAAGGGTCGGTGCCGCATTGTTGGAGCACGCGGCGCGCCTCCTCGGTCCGTCCCCGCGCGATCAACCACCGGGGGCTCTGCGGCGTCAGGAAAAGCAGGCAGAAGAAGGCCACCGACGGAACCGCCATCACTCCGAACATCCACCGGCATTCGGTGGCGCCCAACTCGAGGCTGCCGATGATGTAATTGGAGAGGTACGCCAGCAGGATGCCCAGCACGATGTTGAACTGGGTGATCGCTACCAACCTTCCCCGATACGTCGCCGGCGAAATCTCGGCGATATACATCGGCGATACGACGGAAGCGCCCCCGACCGCCAGCCCGCCCAGAAACCGGAACAGCGTGAAGGACCACCAACCCAGGGCCAGCGCACAACCAATCGCCGACACAAAATACAGCACCGCCAGCACGAAAAGCACACCCCGCCGGCCCAAGGAATCGGCCGGCCGCCCGACGAAGATCGAGCCCAGCACGGTGCCAATCAGCGCGCTGGCTACCGTGAAACCCAGCATAAACGAAAGCAGGCTCTCGTTCGAAACCGAGGGCATCACGCCGTGAAGCCGTTCGGTAATCTGCGCCACAAACCCACCCTTCAACCAGTCTGTCGTGCCCGAAATGACCGCCGTATCGAATCCAAAGAGCAACCCGCCGAGCGCGGCGACCACCGTGCTGCCGATCAGGCTGGCCGTAAGACGCCCAGTTGCAGGGGGAGTGCTCCGGTCCGGGGATACTTCGGATATGCTCATATTTTGTGCGCTGTTGTCCGACCCAGATAACTGAATCGTGCCAGCCAAACAAATCAAAATTTCCCGGTTGCGGAAACGCGACGACTTCCTACCATGCGGCCCTGGAACCCAAACGCTCGGGCCCCCGGCAAAATGAGACCTTCATGAGAAGATTACTAACATCACTCTTGATTGCCCTCCTACTGGTGACGTGCGGCTGCGCGCGGCATTACATCATGAGGCTAAGCAACGGAGGACAGCTCACCACTTACAGCAAACCGCGTTTGAAGGGAGCCAGCTACTATTTCAAGGATGCCAAAGGCCAACTCCGCGTGGTTCCCGCCAGCCGGGTGGCGGAAATCATGCCGGCTTCAATGGCCAAAGAAGAAAAGTCTCCGTTCAAGCCCGAGACGCGGTAACGAACTTCTCGACGTACTTGCCGATTAGGTCGGCCTCGAGATTCACCGCATCGCCCACCTTCCGCTCCCGCAACGCGGTCACTTCATAGGTATGCGGGATGATCCAAATGCGGAATCCCTTTTTCCGCACCCCGGCGACGGTCAGGCTGATGCCATCCAGCGCCACTGAGCCTTTGAACACGATGTAACGCATCACCTCCGCCGGGGCGGAGATATCGAGCACATGGTCCTGGCCGGCCCGTTCCCAGCGGGTGATGGTGCCAACACCATCGATGTGTCCGGTGACGAAATGCCCCCCCAAGTTGCCGTCAGTGCGCAGCGGTGGCTCCAGATTGACCAGCGAACCAATCCCCGCGAACTGCAGATTCGTGCGCTGCCAGGTCTCCTTCAACAAGTCGAACCGGGCCAACTTGTACGGCCCCTGTTTTTTGAGTCCCACCACGGTCAGGCAGCAACCATTGATCGCCAGGCTCGCTCCGAGTTTCAGCCCGTGTCCGCAAGTCCGGGTGCGGACCGTCAGTTCAATCGACCTGGCCGTGGGCTCAATCCGCTCCACCCGACCTGCTTCCTCGACTATTCCAGTAAACATCGGCCCACATGTTGAGGCCTGCAACGACGCGCAGGCAAGGAAAAGAGGATAACGGCAGGCCCGATGAAAATTTCCTCTTATTTCCAGAACTGCCACCACCGTTTCTTCGGCGGGTTCTTCCACGTCTCGTATTGCTGTGTAATCACCGGCGCGATCTGATCGTAGTTCGCCCAGGTGTCAGCAACATGCCAGAAACTTGGGAGGCGGGTCGTGAGAACCCGTTTATAGTCCGCGAAATAGGGGCCTCGCTGGCCGGCGGCATCAATATAATAATGTTCCGCAAATGCGTTGCCCTCGGGGCTCAGGTCCCTCTCGGAAAAACGGTCGCCGCAGGCCGCCTCGAAGAATTGGCGCCCTGTGATCTCCCGTTTCCGCAGTTTTTCGAGCAGAGCAGCCGAGCGTTGGTGATGCCAGTCATTCTCTAATCCATGATCAACCGCCCAGGCAAGGAACATGCCGATATGAGTTGCGGCATGACCCTTGGGGAGGGGCTCTTGTTCGGTGCTGTAATCAAAATCGGCGCGGTCGTAGGACATAAGTTAATTCCAAACTCACGAAAGCCCGGTCGCCGCAATCAAGCCAGTCGCGGCTGCGTCCAACCGCACTTAGGGCAGAGGATAGAGTCCAGAGGAATCTGCGCGCCGCACGAGACGCACCGGGCTTTTCCGGGCTGATTCTCGGCAGCGGACTCCGCCGACTCCGGTGCTTGATTCAGCCATGGACGTGCGCCGGCTTTAGGGTCCGGCTCGTCCGAGCCCTCACCTTCCCCGCACGAGGCGGCGGCAAAAGCGGCCGCAATCGCCTTGGCCGCCTCGGCATCGCTGGCGGGCACCTGCACCGTCACTTGCTGAAACGGAATGATCCCCGAAAAAACACCCGTCGTGTATTCTTCGGGAATAAAGGCCTCGATTCCGGCTGCTTCCAGTTCGGCCTTTAACAGCTCGGCTTCTTCCAGACTGTGGAGGCTGGCAACCATCACGGGCGCGTTGGCCGGATCTTTCAAGGCGGCGGTTCCTGCCGGCACCGCCGGCTTCTCCAGCGATTCGCCGCAGCCGCGACACTTGACCGCACTGTCCTCATTCTGTCCGCCGCAATAAGCGCACTGTTTCATAAGGAAAATGAGATGAGGATGCCGCACTGTTTCCGCCACCCTCCGCGGAACGGCAACCGCCTGCTCATCAGAGTAAGATGTAGTACTTTAGGCGAAAGTAAACCCACAACACAACCAGTCCTCTCGCCCCTTGCCCATGGCCGACTCCAGGCGGTATGCTGGCGGCCAGACCTATTGGATGAGCGCCACCCTATCGACCGCCGGGAGCGGCATTGAAACGAACGGTACCAGCCGGGTCGAGACTTTTGCGCGTGAGTTGCACCGTGATTTGCTGCTTTGGCTCATTTCTTTCCTCATTCTGGCTGCCTTCCGGCTGCTGATGATTTGGCTTTTCGGCAGCCAAATGCGGGCGACCAGCGGCGGAGAGGAGATTTTGAAGGCGCTGCTCCGGGGCGCAAGGTTCGACTCCATGGCAGCCTCCTACCCGGTCGCCCTGTGCCTGCCATTCACAGCGTTTTGCCTGCTCAGGGACGTCAGCCGGCTCGGTCAGCGCGTCAGGATAGTCGTTGGCATCCTCGCAGTCGGAGTTCATCTGGCCATTTGCGGTATCACCGTCGGTTATTTCAGAGAATACCACGATCAATTCAACCAGTGGATTATCGGCCTCATCACAGACGATCTCGGAGCGATCACGCGTACGATCTGGCGGGGATATCCGATTTTGGCCTACTTGACCGGATACCTTCTGGTGCTCGCCTTCAGCGGATGGGGAATCGCTCGGCTGCTGCGGTGGTTCCCTCCTCCGAGGCTGAAATTACGGCTCCGATCCGGCGCAGCCGCAGGCCTCACCCTGGCGCTGGTTGTTGGCCTGTTCTTTCTTGGGATCCGGGGGTGGGGAATCCGGCGTCCCGTGAAACAGCGCGATCTGGCTGCCACCAGTGATCCGTTCCTGAACAAACTCGTCGCGAATCCGTACGTGGCTCTGCGTTACGCTATTCTCGACTACAAATATGTGACCAGCGCCCAGGGGCTTTCGACATTTCTCGGCGGCGGGAGCATTGTCGATGCCGCCAAAACCGCGTTCCCAAATTCCCAGTCATGGGCGGACCTGGATCAGCTATGCCGACGCAGCGCCAAAGGGCACCCGGGGACGAAGCCAAGGCACATCTTCCTGATCGTGTGCGAGAGCCTCGACGCCTGGCCGATGCTGCCCGAGTTCCGGTCTTTGGGTTTGGCGGATGGTCTCCTCACGCTGGCCACTAACGGGATCTCGTGCAAAGCCTTCATCTCGTCCGGTTTCGAAACAATTCAATCGATTGGCACGCTCATCAGCGGGTTGCCGGAGGCCGGGATCAACATCAACTATCAACCCTCCAGTCGCACTCCGTTCCCGACCGCCTCGGCGCCGGTATTCAAACGGTTGGGTTACCATACGAAGTTCATCTATGGCGGGTTCAGTTGGCAACGGGCCGATGAGTTCGCTCTGGCGCAGGGATTCGATGATTTTGAAGGGGTGCCCAGCTTCAAGAACCTGCCCGCTGGCGCCGTGGGAACCTGGGGTGCTTTCGACGAGTTTGTCTTCGACCATATACTGCGCAGCACACCCCCCGACACGCCCACTTTTGATCTCGTCCTCACCACGGTCAACCATCCGCCGTATGACTGCGACGTTTTTGCCCACGGATTCCCCCACCGGACCATGCCCGCCCCTTATGACCGCATCTACGACGGGACCGACCCGATGAAAGTCTTCGGCCACCAGTGGTACACCGCCAAGTGTGTCGCCGATTTTGTCGCCACCGCCAGCCAGCGCCTTCCCGGGTCGGTTTTCGTCGTTACCGGCGATCACGCTTCCCGCCATTTCCTGAACTCGCATCCCTCGGTTTTCGAATCGATGGCAGTCCCGTGCATCATCTATGGTCCGGAAGTTCTGGCGGGTGTTGAAGTCCCCGCCAAAATGGCGGGCTCGCACCTGGACTTAATCGCCACTCTGGCAGAGTTGTCCGCCGATCGTGGGTTTGAATATTCGGCGTTCGGACGCAATTTATTCGATGGGAGTCAAAAGCCCGTGGGTCTGGGCTGCAGGGCTGTCGTCACGCCGGAATTCTTCTTTCGGCTTCGCGAAGCTGAGCGCCCGGAAGTTATTCCTGGCGAGGTTTTGCCGGTTCCCATGCCCGACCTCGAGGAACTCAAACGACATTATCTTTCGGTTCACGCCTTGTCCTGGTGGCGGGTGATGAAAGGGAGCCGCTTGCCGGAGAGGTGAGCCAGGCCTCAGTCCGTGTGGTGTTTTTTCCCACCGCGAATCTTTCCAAATTTCTCCGAAATTGATTTTGACATTTCCGGCTGCAATCTTACACTTTTCTGCTCTGGTCGGGGTCGTAGCTCAGTTGGTAGAGCACCTGAATGGCATTCAGGGGGTCACGAGTTCGAGTCTCGTCGGCTCCACCAGCCTGCCAGCGCGGTCCATCCGTACGCCAATTACCCGTGTTGAGTTGGCGGTTCAACGTCGGTTCCCGCGCGCTTGCAGTTCGACACAGTTTCATAAGGTCATACCAGTTCGCCGTAACCACTTTTTATTGCGTGGAGAGCGCTTCCAAATTGCGGGGGAGAGAATCCTCCAGCAGACCCCTGGGTTCCACCTTCCGCTGCTTCGCTTCTCTTTGGATTGCGACCCCTGGTTTTCCCAAGTTTTTTCGGGCGCGCGGTGAGGGTCTCTTGATCCTTAACTGGAGTCGTCGCCAGCCGGGGGAACACCTTTTCGGCCCGAGCGCCGATACGCCCTGCTTTTACGGAGTTACCCCTAGTGCGGGTCTTTCGAACCTCATGCCTTTGCGCAGCGCATGGTCCACCATTTCACCAACGTATCGGCGGCGCTTCGCCAAGGGCTGAAAATTCACCCGTGCCAACTCCTCGCCGAACGTGCGCACGTGGAAATCATAAACCGCCCGGCGCAATTTCCTTCGCACAGCCGGCGGCCAGCTCTTTCTGCGATAGCGACCCGTCTTCATTCTGCTGCTACATTAAAATGCTCGCGAACATCTGGCAACCATGCCAACGCGGCCGGATTTACCAACTCCGCTACTGCTGCGCGAGCGTCATCAATCAGGCGCATGACGCCATAATCAACCAGCGGGTTCAAAGGCAGATGCTTTTCCGCACAGCGCACCCGTGTTTCATGCTGCGCCGCGAGGCCCATTTCTGGCGACAGGCGCGCGCGCGTGACCGTGCGCATGTAGGGCCTTACCGCTCTCTGATAAATGCCCAGACGCACACGATCGAGTTCGTGCCAGAATTGGACTTCGGCATGGAGGGCTGAGCGCAGTCGAGAATCTCCGCTTACAGCCAACCCGAGGACCGGACGGAGCCTGCTGAGGCGGGCCGGAGGACGAGCGACCCGCGTTAGCGCAACCAGCAGGTCCGGATCAAAAATGTGCAGCCACCCGCGCGCGTCCCCCGCCTCAATCATCTGAGCGCCCAAGGCCGTGGCGTAGGGCCAATCCCTTTCACGATTGGTGCGCTTCATCTCAGCCACCGTATGTCGGCAGGCATAGAACCCCTCCAATTCCCTTTGCCAGGGCGCACTGCTTCTCGGGGCGACGCCAAACACGTCGAGATAGCCTTCCGTGCCGCCGGCGTTCCAAACGAAATGGCTGGTCCACCCGCCGCGAAGCCACCTCTCATCCAGCGGTGCCGTAAGATGGCCTCTATAAGAGGGAAGTTGGCCCTGCAGCGACGCGTCGCGCAATAAGTCGAAGAGTTTCTTGGAGCTCTCGGGGGTGCAAAGCAGGTCGCAATCTTTTGTAGTCTCAGCTACTCCAAACTCTACGCATGCCATCCCGCTGGTGATAGCACAAGTAATCCCCTGATCTCGCGCCCTCGTGACCAAATCCTGGTAAAACCGTTCCAGTTCGGCAAAGCTCAAACGCATGGCCCTTCCTTTGTAGAGGATCATTCTCCACGACGCGAGTCTTCTCGGCGGATGAATTTCCACTGAAGCTGGAATCCTACAAGACGCAAGCTGAGCGCATCGCGAGTCAAAGGGGTTTCGGGCAGGCGAGCGCGCCCAAGCCCACATTTTATTCAGTGCGAAAAGTGGCGAAAGTCGGTCTTTACGCTCGTAAAATCAACCTGTTCGCCACTTTCTCCTGAATGGCATTCAGGCGGTCACGAGTTCGAGTCTCGTCGGCTCCACCAGCCTTCCGGAGCCCTAAATCAGCGGTCTTCTCCAACTCGTCCTCGTCGTCGGACTGTCTTGTGAGCTTGCAAATGCGCCACGACCACGCCATAGTAATGGCATGAAAACAACCGTGGAACTCGACGCCTCCAACCGGATCGTCCTTTCTCGCGAGTTGCGGCAAGCCGCAGGAGTTCCTCGGAGGCAGAAACTCATCGTTTCGGCGACTCCGGGGCGGATCGTCCTGGAAATGGAGGCCAATGCTTCCGGGCGCATTGTTAAGCGCGGGAAACTTAGGGTTTGGACGGGTGCAGTCCCCGCGACGCCAATCGAGGAGGCGGTTGACCAATCACGGCATTACACCCGATGACTTTTCTGGATACCGGGATCTTAGTTGGAGCGGTGTTGGAGTCGCACCCGGAACATGTGGCCTGCCTGTCGGCGGTGGAGGATTCCAGACGGCCATTCACCAACGGCCACGTGCTGGCGGAAACTTTCGCAACGCTCACGGGCTTTTACAGGGTACCGACAGCGGCGGCGGCGGAGTTGACTCTGGGGCTGCGCAATTCAATTAGAGTGGAGGCATTGGCGTTGGCGGATTACGAAACATCGATTCGGGAGGCCCGCAGCCGTGGAGTGATGGGCGGAGGAATCTACGATTCTTTGCACGCGACCTTTGCACGCCGCAAAAAGGCAGTCCAGATCGTGACACGAAACCCGTCACACTTTCAGCACGTGGCGCCGGATATCGAGATCCTGACGCCTTAAAGGCAAGGGATCCTGCCGCGATGAGGTGCCGGCTGGAACGGGCGGGGCACGGAGGAGTCTCCGCGCACTACTCAAATGGCAGGTTGCTATTTTGCGCGACCATACTTGAGTCCCGCGGACGTTACACGTCGGCGCATTTCCCTAAGAACAGTGGTGTGTGCTCACGGACTGAAATGGGCATCAGTTTGGCGACACGTCCTCGCAAAGTTGGGGCTTTGGCGAGCTGCAGCTTGAGAATGGCTCCTACCAACTCGAGGCCCTTCAGCCGGCCTGCGGCGAGCTTGCATGGCCCAAAGCGAGAACAACTCCTGCGTTTTCGAGGACGTATTTTGGGCCGGCCGCTCTGGGGGCGGCACGGCCCGGCGCAATTCTCGGGTCAGCAGAACGAGCAAGCGACGGGTCTAGGGCGTCTGGCGCAGACGGTAGAAACGGGCGGCGGCGCTCGCTGAGACCGTCACCTGCTGCCGTCCGGGCACGAACAGATCCTGGCACGGTTGCCACGGCCCGTCAGGGGTTGGTCCCCATTCGACGGTGTATGTTCCTGCCGGAGCCGGCCAGGTGAGTTGGACGGCTGGGGAGAGGCTGACCCGTGGCACTTCATAGGTCAACAATTCATAGTTGTCGAAGACGTTCACTGGAAACGGCGGCTGGCCGTCCGCGAACCTAAAGACGCCTACAAGGGCATAGAACCACGCCGGTGGCGCCTCGACGGGATCTGCCACCAGGTCGTCCAAGGCTATGCCGGTCAAGGCACGGAATTGGTTTCCATCGAGTGTCGGATCAGATCCGGGTGTGTCAATATACGGCCCGTGCTCGTAGAGTACTTTGTTGGGATCCGCATTGTCCAGCAGCCGGACGGTGATGGCGAGGTTTAGTCCCATCCGAGTCAGTGCCAGCACCATGACGACATTGGTCGTGGGAAGCGCTCGTGTGTCGCAGAACAGGATGCTCATTTCCGGCTGAGACCACTTGACCAGGTAGGCGAACTCGCGGTTCAGATGGAAGCCATATCCGGCATCATATTCAGTCCCGGCAGCAAGGATGGCTGTGTTGGTGCCGTTTTCATCGAGGTGCACCAGGTCCGCTCGCCATTCGCGGGTCATGTCATCAGGTACATTCCAGGTTCTCTTGTATCCTGCGAGAACATAAGAGTCGTAGATGGAATGCGTCGGAATCGTGAAGCGATCTCCATACACGTAGAACTGCTTGTTGCTTTCATAACAGGTTCCTCTCCCCCAAACCGAGCCGGTGTAGGTGTTGTCGTCAAAGTTGTCCACCAGCAGGTTAGTGTTCACGGGCGCCGCTCTAATGGTTCCCGCATACTCGTAAGGCACTGTGAAGTCGATTGGACCTGTGGCCGGCCCGCGCGTCATCGTCTCCTCGATGCGCTGGCCGTCAATGGCGCCGCCGGAGCCGTAGCCCGCCAGGCTGAGCTTGAGGCTGTAGTTGGTTTCCATCACGCCGCTGTAATTGATCTCCCAGAGGCCGGCGGTTGCTGTGAAGTTGGTATTGGGATCGAAAGTGCCGACCTGCTGGTAGGCGGTGCCCCACACCTGCGCGGTGCCGTCAGCCAGATACGAGGCGTTGGCGAACACTAATCGGCTGCCGGTCAGGCGCGAGTCAGTGCTTTTGACGGCAACGGTGTGCGCATTACCGCGCAACAAGACCTGGCCGGCCGCGTTGGTGCAGAGAATCGGAAGCACAGGCACACCTGTGAGCCAGCCAGTAGCCGTATACGCGGTGTCTGCGCTCATTGCGCTGAGCGGCAGCAGCAGCAGCAGCGTAACGACCGAGAGATTCGCGCCAAGGCCGAGGCGGCCAAAGGGGTTTCCACACGACTTATTCAACAGTCCTGAAGCGATCGATTTCATGTGTGACCTTTCTATGACGTGTCCTTTTCCAATCTTCATCCTGGCTCTACAACAAACCTGGCGGAATGTTACAGACCGCTTTCCTTTTTTGTCTCGTGACCATCGGCAAACGAAGTGCAAAGCCTGGAGTGTCGTAATGACGAATGACACAAAACGGCGCGATGACTTCAATGGCCACCGCGCCGCGTTCGCTCTCTCCGTCCTTACCAATGCAGGTCGGGCGGCCCAAAGGCGCTCATGGGCAGCCACAACCTTCGCATGCGCAAACAATCCGGCGTATCTCCGCTGAGCAATTAGAGCGTCGGCACGCGTTTCACCGTGTCAGTGATGGGTTCGGGCGACACATACAACGGCGGGGCACTCAGGTCCGGGGAGTAACCGTCCGCCGAGATCGGATAGACCGCCACCGTGTAAGTGATTTCCGCGGTGTTCTGCGATGTGAATGTCCAACTCCCGGGGTAAAGGATGGCCGCCTTCGTGGTCGGTGGGTTCCCGGACGCCTGGGCGTATGCCAGGAGCGTCCAGGTGGCCGTGTCCGCGCTGATCATCCTGCCCTCGCCGATGGCGCTGGTGAGCTGGTCAGCCCCGAACGCGCTGAGCAGGCCGGCAACATCTGCACCCCACTTGAGCACGTCCACGCGGATCGCCTCGGTTCGCCCTGCCGGGTCGAGGGGGATTTGCAGGCAATTCCACGAAAAGCCAGGATGGCCACCCACCCAGGCACCGCCGAAGCGATAGTGGTTCTTCTCCGTCCAGGCGAGCGACAGTCCGCCAACCGCCAGAGCCAGCAGGCTCCAACGTATCATTCTGCGGTTCAGCAGACCCATAATAAACGTTCTCATATGTAACCTTTCTTTTGGTTGATTCTTGCCTGCCGATCTCCCGCGCCGCCGAAGGTCATCGCGACCCGGCCCGGCGGATTTGCCTGCGGGCCCTCGCAATCACGGGCGGCACGGTCAGCCGGTTTCGTCTCCCTTCTACAACGAACCGCCGCGAATGTTACAGGCGGCTGCACTGCCTTACCGATCCGGCATGGCGCTCACGACCCACCTTAAGTCCGCGCGATCCAGGTTATTCACGGGGGGCGTAGTCCGATCAATGCGCGTGCGGGCAGGGAAACTCCATTTGTGGAAGGCCACATGGCCGTCGGCAAATGTCACGTTCGCGCCGTCGCCCCGGTCGCGCGCGCCCGGCACTGAATACCAGTAGTTCGGATCGTCAACGTCCAGGACGAATGCGCCCGTAGTCGCGCTGGGCGCCTCGATGTCCATGAAGGTAAACCAGGCGCTGGGCCTGAGGACTTCCGACATCTTTACTTTAAACCACAGTTTGGTGTTTTCGCTCGAGCTCCGACCCCAGGCGCCGTTCATGGCTACGTTCAGAGCGAAGCTAAACGGGCGCGTCGATCGGCGCATTCCGTAGGGCCAAAGCGTCTGGTCGGACGGACAGCGATAGACCCTCGCGCTTTTCGCATAGGGCCACAGCGCACCCTGCCGGATGCCATCGAGTGAATCCTCGAGCATGGCTGAGCCTGCCACCCACGAGTTCGTGGTGCTGTAGTCGTGCTCGTAGTTTCCCCAATCTGGCAGAACAATCCAGTTGGGGACCAGACAGCCATTGGCTTCGTCTGCGTACATGTGCCAGGCGAGGTTCAGTTGCTTCTGATTGGCCTCGCAGTGAACGGATCGAGCGAGGCGCTTTGCCCTGCCCAAGGCCGGCAACAATAACGCGACGAGAATCGCAATGACCGCGATCACGACCAGCAGCTCGACCAGGGTAAAAGCCGAGCCGGCCACCAGGTTGGATTTCGCATGCTGGAGAGCGGACGACCAACGCAAGTGTGTGGTTTGCGATGGCGATGCGCAGCGGCTTGTTTTCATTGGTTGGTTTTGTGAGCGTTTAATTCTCGTGACGGATCTTTTCCGCGGCTTGAATTTCCGCCCAGGAAGGCGCGCGCCAGAGATGAGCGAAACCGTCGAGCGATGTGGCGGCCAAAGTGTTTCCATCGGGAGAGAAGCGGAGATCGAAGAAGAATTGTCCGGTGCCCGGCAAGGTCAACAGCTCACGGCGGGTAGTCATATCCCATAGCTTTACCGCATCTCCTTGCGCGCCGCCGCCGGTGGCGAGCCGACGGCCGTCTGGCGAAAAGGCCACGCCCCACGCCGAGCCGTTGTGACCTCGGAACGTGATCACTTCCCGCTGTGCGCCAACGTCCCGCAGGCGCACCATACCGTCGCTGCTGGTGGACACCACGAGCCGGTTATCCGGCGAGAAGGTCACGCCCATCACGGCCGCCCTGTGCGGACGCCAGGAAGTTTCCGGTTGCCCAGCTGGAAAGCTCCATATGCTCACGGTGCCATCCGCATAGCCGGCGGCCAGGTGCCGTTCATTGGGGGAAAGGGCGAACGCATGGATTCCCCGTTCCTGGGCCTCGGCCAATGGCACTCGCTCCCAGCCGCTGGTCCTCCAGACGGCGACTTTGTTCGTGTGATTGTTGAGGATAAGTCTGGCGAGCAGGTAATTGCCATAGCGGGAAAACCTCAATAATCCGCACCACTCGAAGGGCATATCGAGGCTGGTCACTTGCCGCTGTTCTTTCCAGTTCCACACCTGGATCTTTCCCGTCACGTCACCGGCAGCCAGCCAACGGTCATCCGCCGAGAGTGCCACACCCCAGTTATTGGTGCCAAGCAGGGGCAGGGGTTGGAGCGGTTGCGCGGTTTCAGCGCTCCAAACTGTCAGGCCGCCATCTGGGTCGGTTGCGATGAAGCCTCGGTTATCCGAGGTAAAGGCGGTGCCAATACGTGCCGCCTTTGCCAGGTTAGTAAAGCCCGCGGAGACTCTTAAGCTACTGTGAGGCGACACCCGGTTCGTGGCGGCGACGTCCCAGAGCCAAACTGCGCCATCTTTGCAGCCGCTAATGAGGGTCCGGCCATCCGGCGCGAGGACCAAAGCCCAAACTTCATCCCGATGTCCCACCAGACGGCGCACCTCCGCGCGAGCAGCGACGCTCCAAATTCGAATCGTTCGGTCGGCGCTCGCGGAAGCCAACCGCTGTCCATCCGGGCTGAACGTCAGGGCATTTACGTGCCGGCCGTGGTTGGTCAATTGCCCCTGAAGTTCTCCGGAGTTCGGATCCCATAGAGAGATAGCTCCGGAAGTGTAGGCGAATCCAGCCGCCAGGATTTTGCTGTCCGGCGAGAAGGCAAGCGCGGTGACGCCGTCGCTAGTTTGTGTGTCGATCGACAGGACCCGGCCGTCGGCGCAACTGAACACCCGCATCTGGCCGTAATCTCCACCGACTGCCAGCTTGCGACCGTCGGGCGAAAAAGCCACGGCACCAGCCTCGCCTCGCCTGGGGGGCGGCGCCGTCAAGGTGGTGAGGCTTCGGTTCGCTCTCCACTCGAGTATTTCGGCAGTTCCATTGTCATCGAACGTCGCCAGCAGTGTTCCGTCCGGCGAAAACGCCAGCGCTCTTACCGGGAAGGCGCGCTCGAGGCTGCTTTTGAGTTTACGGCTCTCCGTATCCCACAGATCCACTGTTGACCCACGGGCATTCCGATTGCCAAAGGCCAGAAGATTGTCTTTTGGACTGAAAGCGACCGCCTTGCGACCGACGGCGGGAAACTCAGTGATGGGCTGCCTCGTGGTCATGTTCCAAAGCCCGATTCTATCGCTGCCCTCCTTCACTGCCAGGAGCGTTCCGTCTTTCGAGAAGGCTACTGACCCGATCGGGGCGGAATATTGATGAAGTCGTAAGTCTTCGTCTCCCCGGGACAGTGCCCAGAGATAGCGCCATTCCCACTGCCGCAGGTCGGTTATCGAGTTGCGGGCCGGGCGGTGTTTGTCCAGCAAGCTAACCGTGAACCCAAGGTCGCCTTCCTTCAGTGCACGGTGCGCCAGGTCCATATCGGCGGCATAAGCGTTTTGGAGGGCTACCAACTCGTTGCCCTTTGCCTGGTGCCATTGCCATATAATGCCACCCACGCCCAGCAGGAACACCAGCACCAAGGCTGCGCCCATCCCGGCCAGCGCCGGCCTCCGTCGACACCATTTCCAGCCTTTCCCGGCGACACCCACGGGGCGGGCCTGGATGGGTTTATCGTCCAGAAAACGATCCAGATCCTCCGCCAGGGCTTTCGCAGTTTGGTATCGGCGCGCCGGCTCCTTTTCCATGCACTTGAGGCAAATGGTCTCCAGGTCCTTCGGTACACCTGGATTGAGGAGCCGTGGGGGGACCGGTTCCGTCTCGATCACTTGTTTCAAGAGCGAAGTGAGCGTGTCCGCTTGGAATGGCGGTTGGCGTGTCAGCAGGTGATACAGCAGCGCTCCCAGTGAATAAACCTCCGTTGCCGGGCCGACCTGGTGCAAGCGGCCCTCGGCCTGTTCCGGCGCCATGAAGTTGGGCGAGCCCAGGACCTGGCCAGTCAACGTCATGTCCGAATCCACGGTCAGCCGCTTGGCCAGGCCAAAATCTGTAATCCGGGGCTGGTCTGACCGATCAATCAGGATGTTCGAGGGCTTGAGGTCGCGGTGCAGAATCCCGTGCTGATGCGCATAGTGTACTGCCTCGGCAATCGTTTTTAGGTAGCCGGCCGCGCGTCTGGCCGGAAGCGGTTTCTCCCGCACCACCTCGGCCAACGTCTGTCCTTCGATGAAGTCCATCGAGAAGTAATGTTGGCCGTCTTCTTCGCCGACATCGTGGATGGCGACGATATTGGGATGCTGCAAACCGGCTGCGGCCGCCGCCTCGATTTTGAACCTCTGGACCGTCTCCTCGTTGCTGAACTGGCCGAAGGGGAGCAGCTTGAGCGCTACGATGCGGTCGAGGTTGAGCTGGCGCGCCTTATAGACCACCCCCATGCCGCCCTGGCCGATCTTTTCCAGCAACTCGTAGTTGTCGAATCTCTGCCCCGCGCCGGCCGGCTTTGCACTCGCGGCGCTTGCGCCTTCGGTCTCGGGGTTCGACTCCAGTCCCTGGAATGCATCCCGCAACAAACAACTTGGGCAATAGCCGCTCGAAGTCGCTTCAACCAGCTCTACGCCACAACGGCCACATCTTTGGCTGGTGTCCATAGTGTGTCGTCCCGCTCGGATCCGCATTTTCCCTTTCCTACAACAGAATTCGCCGGATGTTACAGGCCCAGCACCGGAGCGGCCGGTGTTAGGAAGTGGAATCTTGCGGCGGCAGGGACGCCCCAACCGTGCTCGCGACTCACACGGTTCCGCTCACCACTCGCAACAAATATCTGACTTCCTCATCCACTTCCCCAGGGCTGGCTACGGTTTGCGCCACTTCTGCTTTCAGCAGTTGCCGGTACCGCTCCCGCAGGCGGTGCATGGCGACCCGGACGGCGTTTTCGCTCATTCCCAGGCGCGCGCCGACGGCAACATAGGAGTCTGAGCGGGAATTGGAATCCTTGCCCCAAAGCAATCTCGCCAGTTCGTCAAAAAGGCGCTCTTTCTTTGCGGCGGTGTATTGCTGTCGCAAGGAAGCCAGCACCTGGTCCAATAAGGTCAGAGCCCATCGCTTCTCATACGCCTGCTCTGGAGTCGTCGAGTTTGCGGACTCAAGGGCATAACGCTGCTCGCCGGCAGGAAGATCGAGAGGCAGACAAACTGCTCCCCCGCCGCGCTTCAGGCGATGAGCTCGTTTCCATTCATTGATGACGAAATGCTCGAGGGCGTGGAGCAGAAAGGTGCGGAACCGGCCGCGCGCGGGATCGGCCAGACGGAAGTAATCTTTCTGCAGCAGGAGCGCAAAAAACTGTTGCGTCAGGTCTTGCGCATCCTCCGGGCCATAACCCCGACGGCGGACATAAACGTAGAGCGGGTACCAATAGGTGCCGCAAAGCCGTTCGAGGGCGGCGGCGGCTTCGGGGGTCTCATGATTGGCCGCAGCGAGGACAACGCTCCAATGCGTGGTGGCGAACAATGGCTGACCTACCGCGCTTGGGGCATCCGTGGGTTCCCGCCCCATCATGAGCCCGAGCCTATGCTTCACCTCCTGTGCTTACAAGCATAGAAACCGAGGTCCATCTCGATGCGTTCTGCGGCGACTACCGGGCCACCACCTCGTAAATCATTCGAGCGCCGGAGGGCGGGTCGGCGGCGACGTCCGCCGTGAAAGTTAGCGCGCCAGCGGCGTCGGCCCTGGCAGCAACCTCACCGAGGCGCCTCCCGCCAGGGCTCAAGGCCCAGACCTTGAATTTTGAGGGATTTGGCAGCGACAGGCTCACCTCGGCTTTGCCAGCACGGACCAGATACGGCAGATGTCCCCAAGCCAACAGAGTTTTACGTTCGGGCTCCCGGTAGCGGATTTCGCTGTTCTGGAGGTCGGTCAGATGCGTGACGAGCAGATGCTTGCTTTCAACGATCGGGCTCTGGTCCAGCGCGCTCACCCAAACCGTCGCGTCGGAATCCGAGATCTTGAACTTCAGCGCGCCATTGAGGGCAGCGATGGTTCGGCCGACGGGAGCGTAACCACCCGCAGTGCGCGGCGTGTCGAGCACGAGGAGGTCCCCCGGGCCGTCGATGGTAATTTGGCGGGTTTCGCTACGAAAGACCTTCTCAGCCGGGCGTGGGGCGATGCTGCGGTCGAACACCCCGCGCTCCTGTAACGTTGAGACCAGTCGGTCGCTATCCAGCGCGTATGGGTTAAGACCCAGGACCTGGGCTGGTTTGTAGGCCGAAGCTGGTGTTTGCCAAGCGAGGGGCACCACCAGGCTCTGAAGAAGCGGGGAGTCCGGTCCCGGAACAACTTGCGTGCCGATGCGCGTCACCCACGCCAGCCAATGCCAGCCTGGCGCCAACGTTGGGATCTTATTCGCCGGCCGGGCAAGGTCGGCTTCAGTCATCACCAAACCCACACTGTGCGGTGCGGTTTGAAGATCGCCGCGAAGAAAGAGGCAAAGTGATGCGCGCTCGGCTGCCTGGCTCAGCGGATCGGTAGCCATATCAAAATAGCCCATCGGAGAAGGATTAAACATGTTGCCACGACCGTGGCTGTAGGCAAACCGCCAAATGCCGCCCCAGCCCTGGAGCGCCCCCATGGCCCCCGCCAGGATGCCGCCGACACCACGAAAACGGCCCGGGCCCGAATAGTTGTATTCAGTCACTGTGAACGGCTTGTCGAAAAGGCGGGTAAAGGTGATGGCTCGACCGCCGGGCGCGCCTTCGGCGATCGGACTGGTATTCGGACAGCGGCTGGGCAATCGCCACGAACCTTCCAGGAACTGCGGATGGTCTACATAAAAATGGTCGTCAACGTAGTCGTACACCTGGCGTGCGCCCTGGTCGGTGGTGAACCGTGTCCACGAGCTTGAATTGCTGACCAGCGCGCGGCAGCCGAGGTCGTCGCGGAGAAAGACTTTCATTTTCTGGACCATCTGGCGTTCTGTGTCGGCCAGGAACATTATACAGTCTCGGGCGCGCAAGCTGTCGGCTTGGAGTCGCTCCGGCAACTGCACTGAACTCGTGGCAGGGTCCTCGCCCTCCTTTAAGTCGGCTCCCCAGGCTTTGGCCAGGTCGTCACGGCCGGGGTAGCGTTTGCCCAGCCATTGGTTCCATGCCTGCTTCCACTCTGGGATGGTTTGGATGTCTTTGAAGAAATTACCGAAGTTGCCTTCATTGATCAGGGCGATCCAGGCAAGGGCCGGTTCATCGGCATAACGACGGTGGGTATAAGCGTTGGTGTGGTTGAGCAGCGCGCGGGAAAACTGCCGCCAGTTTTCGTAAGCTCCAGGATGGACCGGCACCAGGATCTTGAAAGTGTCCATGGGCACCTCGCCGTCACGGTCGATCCCAATTTCGCGGTACGGCACCCCGCGCGAAACAAACAAGTCCGTGGTGAGATAAATTCCGCGGCGGATCAACGCTGCCAGAAGGTAATCAAACTGGTCCATCTTCTCCGGATTGAGAGTCGTGCTGTCCTTCTGCCCCTGGTTCAGCTCGCGCTCGTAATGGTGGAAACGGAAAGCGTTGTAGCCCAACCGGGCCAGGCGATCGGCGACGCGGTCGGCTTGTTCATGGGAAAGATCATGAGCGCCGAAGCAAAAGTTGACGCCGTAAAAACGACGAGCGGTGCCCGGGGAATCGGTAAAAGCGAACTGACCGTCGGCACGCGCGATCACGCGGCCGTGTTTGCCGGCGGGCGCCTCCGCGAGGCCGGGCCCGGAAAAGTCCAGCGCCGAACCCGGAACGATGTCCAACTCGGGTTGCAGAGGAACCCACTCCGGTCCCGCGGTGATAACGACCGCAGCGCCGACCGCATTCGACCCGGCAGGTTGGGCGCGGACGGCCAAGACACCCACGCCAACCAGCAGGCAGAATCCAGCCAAGGACCGGAAAAGGAGAGGGGGCTTCGAGCTTCGCTTCATAAGCGGAACTGTAACGGTGCGGTTGAGTGTGGCAAGGCGGAAGCGGGACCGGGCGAGATGTCGGAAAACGACTCCCGGCAAAATGTGAGCGGGCGGAGATGTTTGAGCTATGGGAGGGGGATCGCGACGGTGTAGGCGGACTCTTCGAAGGCCAAAACGACCTCCGCCTGCTGCACCTGTTTTTGACGCGCCACATTCATCGCATCAGCGCTGTGCCTGAACGTCTGCGCTTTATCGACTTCACCCGTCCATTGTTCAGGCTCCTGAAAATAGAGCCCCGTCCTGGTATCACGTAGCAATACCCGCATAAGTTTCTTCCGATTCTCCGACGAATGCACTGCAGATGAAGCAACCCCAGAGGGAACAGAACTGCGAAGCCTGCGCAAGTTCAAGCGAGACCACCCAATAAAGACGTTGGCCGGCACCGGGGCAAACCAGTCAACGCGACGGATTATGCAAGGTGAGCGGACGATCGATCCAACAGAACTTATTCGAACTTGTGCACAGGTTATTCACAGGATTTTCACCCGGCGCACAGCGGCCCTCGGCCACCGCCCCGTCAATGCATTTCCACCGCGCAACTGCCCAAACCTCCGCGAAAATAATTGAACTGCACGTTCGGGTGGTCCGCCAGCAGCGACATCGGAACTGCCGCATCGACGATTCGCTTTGAGATCATGTAGGCCGTCAGACGCTGGCCGAAAGCATTGTCATGGTTGCCAGCATGCCAGATGGAGACCTTCTCGGCCATCCAGGTCTCCACCGGTCCGACACTGATCGCCATCGTAGGGACAAGGGAGATATTGCCGCCGCCGCTAGTGCGGGCATTCTGAGCGACAGTCAGGGGGTGCAGCTTCACCACCCGCGTGGGCAGCTTTCTGTACTCTGCCGGCGAAGGCGGGGCTTGTTTGTATTTGCCGGTGCGCTGTGGCGGATCGTTAAAGGCCCAATGTTTCACGTCCCCCTGCCCACCCTGCATTACCGCACACCGGACCCCGGCATTCCACGTCTTCCGGTAGGGCGCCGTGTCCGCCTTCGGGAAATGAAGGTGAGCATCCGGCATCCTCAGTTTCCTGTCGATCCGGCTGAAGCATAACTCACGGTCGCAGCGCTCGAAGCTCAACGGATGGGTCACGGGCACTTCGCGGCCGTCGAGAAACCACTCGTCCATGCCCCAGAAATGGCCGGAACGCACGTCCAGGCCGAGCGCATTGACGATGCGCGCCACCAGCGGCAGTTGTTCGGTGGGGCCGATTGGACCGCAAATGCCCGCCGGATTGTCGGCAGTGCTCTGGCGCCAGGCGTCGATGTACTCGAGCGCTTCGGCGAGGTAAAAATCTTCAAGCGAGTCATAAAGGACCACCCGGAACCCGGGGCGCGACAGCAGTTCCAGCTCTCGCGGCGTGATTCGGGCGGCGGCTTCAATGATGTCCTGGGATAGCGTTGTATAATCCCACCAGTCGGGAGCGATGGCACTAAGGCGTCGTGGCATAATTAAGTGCAGAGTTGAGAGTGAAGAGTTGGGAGTAAGGGGTCGAAGGTCGAAGGTCGGTTAGTCGGATTCGAGTGAGGCTTCGTATTGTTTGTTTTGGAGGTAATTCTGGCGGAGCGCAATGGCGAGCGGGTCGGCGTCCTCGGAGCAAAAGCCGTAATGGAGATGCCGGCGCCAGCCTTCGGCGAATTTGAAGCGGCGCGACATCCTGCCCAGGTCGCTGGCAAAGCGCTCCATGGTAAGCATGTACTCGTTTATTTGCTGAGAGACATCGAGCCACTCCTGCTGGCTGCGGTGCGCGGCGAGCGCGGCCCGCTTGGTTTCCTGAACGGCCGTCGTATTGACCCAGACGCCCGGCACAATTCGCCGCCGCAAAGGGTCGCGCAAACCGTGCGGCATCGCGTGA
>DATDCV010000272.1:0-6012 GCA_036524155.1 Verrucomicrobiia bacterium | reverse complement strand
CCTACAAGGTAACGCCGGGTTCGGGCGCCAAATTCTATCGCACTCGGCCATAAAAGAGGGGCGAGACCGGCTTTAACTCGAAGGGCCGTCGGCGTGTTGCTGACGGCCCTGTTTGTGTCCAGATGAGGTGGCTGCGCTGGCAGCGAGTTTACGCGGCCGCCTCAAGCCGATAACTGAGAGTGTTATAGTAACGCCTTTTAAGGCCGCGTTTCTGCCGTTGCCGTTCGCGCGCCTTCACCAGATGTTTGAGGCAGCGCGACCCGTGGACAGCCGGCTGCCCGCACTCTGTGCAACGCTTGTCTCGTTGCATGCGCAACTGGTACTTCCTCTGCCGCGAAATCGGCAGCTCGGTATATTCATCCTGGATCCGCTTTCTCATCTTCCCCCCGTTCGTCTTGGCCATTCGGAGCCGATACCACAACTCACACGATTACTTACGATTGCGTAAAGCAAATCTTTCGCACAGTTCACCCGAATTGCGGTACTGTCAAGCTCCGGGACCCGACTTGAGGATATGCACGAGTCCGACGGGGTTGACAGTTGCGTGGTGTCGCCGGGGCAGACTGAGGCTCAAAATGCCGTCCGGTGGCCGCACGCTTTGCGTTCGATCCTCACCAAAGCCTGACTCTTCCGTAGGCTATGTCCGCCGCCTTGCCCTCTTGAATTCCGAGCACCTCGAGGATAGCGGAGGGGGGGGAACCACCGCGAACGGTGGTCGTGAAATAAGAAACGAACGGACGCTTGAAAGGAATCCTGGCTGCCGCGCTGTTCCGGCCCTCAGCCAGGATTTCCATCAGCCGGTTTTCTGAGGCTGCCTTGCCTGAGCCACCTGTGCCCTGCACGTAATAGCAGAGAAACAAGCGGTTATCAGGAGTGATCTGAAATCGCGGTGCGGACGGGATTTCCCCGCGGTTGCCCTCTTCGGCCAGCAACAGCGTGCGCCGAAGAGCGACCTTGCCATCCCGAACCACTGCATAATTGATCGCATGGCTCTGTTTGGCTTCCGGGAAGAACTTCGACCGGAGCCGCTCATCCAGCGCTCGTTCGGTCCAAACGATGTGGGCGGCGCCGTCGGGCGCAACCCAGAGGTCCCCCGGCGAGACCCAGCCGCAGGTCTTGTCACGGCTCGCGATCTCGACCCAGCCGCGGAATTTCTCGCGAGTGATGTCCGGGGTCCACGTGTAAAACAGCCGCCGGAAATCATAATCCCACTCCTGCCCCGTAAGCTGCTTCTTGAATGCGCGCCATTCCGGATACGGTTCCACGATATCGCTGACGCCGCAGAAGTGGACGGCGCGGTTTTTGAGCGCGACGTTCGGATAGCAGACGCGGATCGGCCCGGGTTTGGGGTAATCGGCTCCCTCCGGCCACGGCAGCTTGCCGTTGGCGGTCCATTTGCCCTCGCGGTCGCGGAAAGTCCATTCCGCGTGCGTGTAGCCGATGTTCTGAAACAGGATCAGCTCGCGGGCGGGACCGTCGGCGGCAAAACTGCGGTAAGAATGTTCCGTGAACTGCGGGTTGCCATCCCAGGCCGGCAACAGCCGCTCGAAGGGAGTCCTCGAGTCATTGGCCTTGAATTGCAGGATCTCGGGTTGGGCGGGGCCGGAATAGGCGCCGTGAGCCGTCAGAGTGGGGTTGGCCGAGAGGAAGAAACGGCCGTCAGGAAATGCGGCCAACGGGCTGGGCTCCCTGGTGCGGCCGGTGGGGTCTGCCTGCTCGAGGCGCCAGCCTGAACCTTCGCGTTTGAAGAGCAGCCACCGGCAGTTGTTGAGCGGTTTTTCGTTTTCGATCGTTTCGATTCCGCTGGCGAAAAGGTGCTCTCCTGCGCGCACCAGGCAGGTGGAACCGCTGCACCACATAGGCCCCGCACCGTTGTTCGCCGGCGCGTTTGTGTAGACCGTCTCCTCCGCCTCAACGATCGGCGAGAGCGAGCTGGGGGAACCGGCCCGGACCGCTGCGGCAAGGAGCAGGAGCGCCGCGGCAGAGAGCCGCTTGAAGTTGCAACCGAGGACCTCGATGCAGTGCCGAGGGCTTCCGGTCATTCTGCGGTTTCTCGTCATTTGCCAGCTCAGGGGTAACACAGACCTGGTTAGAGGTAATTAGTTTGCAGCGAACCGCTTCTTCTCTATTTCGAGCGGAGTCGGACCAGCACCACTCCGTGGCGCGGCACGCTGGCTTTGAATTCACCATCGAACTTGCCCAGGTCCTTTTGCCGCCACAGGTCTCGCACGATCCGCGGGCCTTTGATTTGCAGATCCGCCCATTTGGCGGTCATGACGGTTTCGCATTCGCCCCGGTTGAAAAGCCCGACGGCCTTTGTGCCATCCTCCATGTCTTTCGCCCAGACCTCAAGATCTTCGTCGAGCGTCGCTCGCCGCCCCGGCTTGCCCAGGGGATCCTGGTCAACGTCCAACACTTCGTCGTTCGTCAGGAGGCCGAGAGTAAACTCGTCGAGCCGCGTCATGTCGCCGCTGAAGATCAGAGGTGCGGCGACGAGACACCACAGCGAGACATGTGAGTATTGCTCGTTCGGCGTCAGGGGCGTCAAAGCGGTCTGGCCCTGCCAGTTGCTTAGGTACCCCAACAGCAGGTAATCAGGATCGTTCCACCCGCCCGGCCCTCCGTATTTGTGTAATTCCCTTTTCGCGTATAAGTCGAAACCGTCGCCAAACAAGGCTGCTGGAATGCCTTCGAAGGAACCGCCCAGGTCGCCGGCCGTTCGCCAACTGTGGCCACCGACTTGCTTGCCCCATTCCCAGACGTCTCCCATTCCGTACTGACACAGGTTCAGCACGATGTCCCGGTTCTGCCGGCGCAAGATATCGCCGATGTGCTGGTAGGGTTTTTGGAGGGCAGCCCGATCCGGGTTCTTGGCGATCTGGCCGTACGAACACCAGTCATACTTCAGGAAGTCGAAACCCCACTCGACGAATCGCTGCACATCCAGTTCTTCGTGCTGGTAAGCCCCTATGTGACCGGCGCAAGTCGTTGGACCCGGCGACGTGTAGATCCCCGCTTTCAAGCCCTTCGAGTGGATGTAATCAGTCAACGCTTTCATGTCGGGGAAGCGGCCATTGGCATTGACTTTCCCTTGCGCATCCCTGGGCGCCCCGCCGAGGCTCGGGTCGGCGGCTCCGGGTTTTACCGCCCAGCAATCGTCTATGTTCACGTATTGGTAGCCGTGGTCGATCATGCCGCTGCTGACCATCGCATCGGCCGCTTCGCGCATGATTTTGTCCGTGATGTGATTCTCCCACACGTACCAACTGTTCCAGCCCATGTGCGGCGTTAGCGCCAGCGTGTCGCCGCAGACGATCTTGAATTTTCGTTCGGCTTTTCCGAGGCGGTTAGAGGTGCGGAAGGTAACGACATAGACGCCCGGCTTGGCAATGGCGCCTGTGATTTGGCCGGTCTGCGGGTCGACCTGCAGGCCTTTGGGCAGCTTGCGCGCCGCGAAAGTCATCGGCCGGTCGCCGGTCGCGGGTATTGTGTAAAGAAAAGGGTGTCCGGGCCGGACGCCGAAGATGCGCGGGCCGTTAATCCGCGGCTCGCGGGGCGGCTTGGGGGTGAGCACCACAGCCTCCTCTTTTGGCATGCGCACAATCACAGGGCGCTCGCCGCTGACGAGCAGTTTGGCCTCAGCCCAGTCAGCATGGTCCCAACCAGTGCCGTCGCCCGCCGAATCCACTATCAGCAAGAGCATTTTGACCCCCCGGACATCGATATCGATTTGCTGCGGCGCATCTCCCAGTCTCATGACGCCGGTCTTAAACTTGGTTTTGCCGTCAGCGACAACTTTGAAGACGATGCTGGCTCGTTTGTCTCCGGCGGCATCGTCCACCCCCACCAGAGCCGAGAACCGCTCGGCGCCACCCTTTAGATCGATGCGGGTGCGGCTGACGGCGTGAGTCCCCAGCCCGTGTTCGAACTGCTTGCCGGCGATCGCCATCGGCTTGCCAGTGACCGATTTATCACCCTGTGGCTGACCCCAGCCCTGAGTGATCGGCGAGAGATCCAACGAGGAAATCCAGACCGAGTCTGCCGCGATGATTGGCCACGCCACAAACAGGAACGTCAACGAATATGCGACCCGCAGTGTGCTCGCCAGACTTGCTGTCCTGCGAAGCCCGGAGGGACTTCCATCGCGAGGGTTGGCGTGTGGGGGAGTCCCCTTATTCTGAATGATGTTTAGGTGTTCGATGCTCATGCGCGCAATGTTTTGTCGCTCATTAGAACCATAATTTCGCCGCCGGCGATACGAAAATCTGGGAAAGGACACAGATCCTCATGTGTGGTCAACTTTGTGGTGAAGTGGAAGCTGGCTGTCATTCTCTTCCCGGATGAAGTGCGCCTGCGCATGACCGTTTACCAGTGTCTCCGTCGGGGTGAGAATGATGCGCTGCGCGCGTATCATGCGCCTGTTGGTACGGCCACCAACTGTCCTGTCCTGACGCTCCTTCGCTCGGCATTTTCCACTTGGTGCAGTAGCTTCCGCGCTTGCCTCGCCGAGCGCCGACGCGCGGTTAGCACCAGCGCAGCGAACCTCAGAGCATGCCCCCGGTGGCCCACCCGCAGAATACTGGATACATCACCGAAGCCTGTGCCGCTCAATTCGGTCGTGAAACGCAGCGCCAACTGCTGGAGGCGCATCGGGTCGAAGGCTCGGTGGGCAAAATACATGCCCAGGCTGCTCGGGAGCAGGTGGTTGCAGGTGGCGGCAGGCTCGGTTTCCAGCCACCAGTTTTCGGTCACTTCGCCTGCCGCCAGCATTTGGCTATACAGCGGCGTGCTCGGGTATATCCGCAGGATGCGCATGTCGTAATAGGCACACGGAATCCCTTTCAGGTATTCGAGCACACGGGCGAGCTGATCCGGCGTGTCGCGCGGAAGGCCCACCATGATGAGGGCGATGGGCTGGATACCCAGCTTGTTCGCGCGGCCTACCGCGTCCGAGAACGGCTGTTGCAGATTTTGATACTTGCTGACCGCGGCGCAATTGTCGTCATCGATGGACTCGACGCCCACCGCCACGCCCAGGCAGCCAGACGACGCCATCTCCCCCATCAGAGCGGAGTCGCAAAACTGATCCATCGTGACCATGGTCACAAAACGCCGCCGTTTGCGCCGAAGCAACGCAAGCAACTCCGTGCCATATTTGCGATTCGCCAGGAGATTATCGTCCGTAAACTGCAGGAACGCCCGCGGGTAAAGCCTGCCCAGTTGGTTTATCTCCTCCTCGACCACCTCCAGCGGTTTGGTGCGATACGGTCCCATATAACGGGAGCTGACGCAGAACGAACACCGGCGATTGCAGCCCCGGGTGGCGAAAAGCGACGCGGGTGTGAGGTAGCGCCGGCGGCCAAAGAATCGATAATCCACCGGTGCCATCCGCGACGGAGGCGTTGGCGAGCCGGCGTATCGCTCCGTGAGGCTGCCGGCCAGCATGTCGGCGCACACTTCCGGCCAGACGGTCTCGGCTTCTCCGGTCACGATGGCGTCCGCATGTTCCGAGGCTTCGTCGGGGCAGACGGTAACGTGGATGCCGCCGAGGACAACTCGTTTGCCTGCTGCGCGCAAAGCGTCGGCGTGGTCATACACGGCCCTGGCATTTGGCGTCGAAACCGAGAACGCGAAAACGTCGCCTTCAAAACGTATCCGCTCGGTCTGCTCGTCGACCAGTGCGGTCTCGATGGTCCGCGGAGTTACACCGTTCAAAACCGCAAGCGGGACCGGCGGCTGCGTCAGGTAAGACATCGAGTCGAACCGCTGCAGTTCCTGCATGACGTTGACGAATACCAATCTCATCTGATTCCCTCTCTTTCATCCCGGTCGGGCTCAGGCTTTGCCTTGTCAAAAACCGCTGCTCAGGCTGCTGCTTGTGTTTTTGCTGCGCGGAGTTCGGCCCGATATCTCCACCCAGCCAGGAACAGGGCCCCAAGGACGAACAACGACCCGGAGAGGATCACGTAGACGGACCAGTGGAACTTGCCCCAGAACTTGATGATATACAGT
>DATDCV010000271.1:0-8119 GCA_036524155.1 Verrucomicrobiia bacterium | reverse complement strand
GCAAGGCTTCGAGGCGTTGGCGCAGGTCTGGATTGCCCTGGCACGCGCCGTCGAGGAACGAAGCCCGGTCTTGGCCGGAGCGTTGGACGGCCGCCTGGAACAACGAAGCCTCGCGGTCCGGCTCAGTCTGAACACGATTTTTCATTCACCCATAAAAGCGGATTCCATGAACGAAAAGTATGGACAGAATAAGCATACTTTTTCACCGGCGATTGCGCTAGTTCAGTCAGAGACCATGAACACCCACGAATTCAAGTTCTACTGTTCCCATTGCGATCAACCCCTCAAGTGCGAGGCGCGATACGCAGGCCGCCAAATCCAATGTCCCACTTGCAAGCACCTCATTCGCATTCCCAATCCGCCGCAGGGGACCGGCTTCACGCACGTCAGCGCGGAATCGGGCCACACCTGGGACACCTACCCGCCTCGGTGACCCCGACCGCCGTGGTCCGCGTCTTATGCTGAGTCGAGGTTGAGGCACGACATGGCCGCTAAAGAATCTTGGCGTTTGATCGGTTAGTTTTAGCGATTTCCACCCGGAGCCAGGCGCGCGCATAGGCCCACCATTCCTTGGCTGTTGGCACAGCGATGCCGAGGGCAGCCGCCGCGTCCCCGAAGCTCATCCCAACGAAATAGCGCAACTTGACCAGTTCCGCCTTCCGTGCGTCCACTCGAGCGAGCATTTCCAAGGCGTCGTCCACCTCGAGCAGTTGCTCATCTGGCGCGGGTGTTGGAAGCTCCAGCTCTTCCGCTTGAACCGGCTCCGCGCCCCCGCCCCGTTTAACCGCTAGACGACGGCGAGCCCGATCAACGAGGATACGTCGCATCGCCTCGGCAGCCGCAGCGAAGAAATGCTGTCTTCCGTTCCATTCGCGTTGTTCCGATCCGGAAATCTTAAGCCAGGCTTCGTGCACAAGTGCGGTGGGTTGCAGGGTGTGTTGCCGTTGTTCGCTCGCGAGCCGATGCGCCGCCAGCCGGCGCAATTCGTCATACACGAGCGGCAACAGTTCCTCGGCGGCTTTCGGGTCGCCGGAGTCGATGGCGTTGAGGATCTGGGTGACGTCACCGGGCATGATGGAGAACCTAGCAGAGTGCCACTTCAGTTGCGAGCCGCATGCGTTGATTCCGCAGGTTAACGAGCTTAGCCGGCACGCTTACTGACGGTATCCGATGGCCGGCTTGGCCGGAAGATGTGAGGAGCACTCGCCATCCAGTGCACTAAAACACGCTCCTCTTTCGCGAGAGTTTTGATCACGTTCATCGCTGCCGCCTGAACCCTCTACAATACACCAGGAGGTCCGCCGCACGCCCGTGGGGCCGCCGCTAGATGCTGCTCATGACGTTCAGCTTCCAAGCTCCGGACTTCTATAGAAAGCGCGGATTTGAGGTCGTCGCGGTCGTGGTTGACCACCCGCGCGGCCACAAGAATATGTTCCTGCGTAAGTACCTTGGTCCGGCAGCCTCTTCAACGCAACCCTCACAAATGGGACGCAAGTCCCATTGAGGTAGCTGGAACCGAAGGGCAGATTACGTCTCACACGAGAATGAATGGGTCTCGTTCATTAACATGCAGCCGTAACAACTGTGGCGGAGCCCGAGGCCAGAGGCTTGGATGGGCACTGGGCGCTTTGGTGCTCAGTGTGCTGGCTTGCCAGGCAACCACGGCCGGTTCATTCACGCTGGTGCGGCCGCTGCGCCAATTCCGCAGGCTCCACACCGCGACGCTTTTGGCAAATGGAACAGTGCTGATAGCCGGCGGCAGACCATTCGCAGAAGCAGCCACTTCAGAGCTTTATGACCCCGTAACGCAGACCTGGACAAACGCAGGGAGACGGGGGTTCGGTTTGTTTCCAAAGGAGTGGTTACCATCTCAGGCAACTCGCTTGAACCGGTGAAGACTCTGATCGTGCGCGATCTGGACGGGCACGCCCTGCGGCTCATGGAACCGAATCCAACCGCTACCGTATTGGCGTTCTGATCAATTTTGACGCATAATAGATTCTATAAAGTCACCTTTGAGCACAACCAGCACCTGGTGTAGCGTCAGAGGAACGGGGACCTTGCGAGATCATGTGAAGCAGACTGAATTGGCAGCAGATCCTGTTGAGTGCCCGGGCGACCCCACGCCTCCCGGTTCGGCGCAGCCGGAATCCACACTTCATTTCGACGTTCATCTAATCGAGCGTTGGAAACGCGCAGAAGAATTGCTTCACGCCATTACCGAAGGCACCGCCTCGGTGATGGGGACCGACTTCTTCCGTTCCCTGGTTCAGCATCTCGCGGAGGGCCTGCATGTGCGGTTTGCCTTTGTGGCGGAGTGCTTGCCCAAACTACGCGCCCGGTCCCTCGCCTATTGGCAGGACCAGGCTTTCGGCCCTAATTTCGAATACGACCTGCCTGGCACCCCCTGCATGGAGGTCGCCAAGGGCCGTGTATGCCATGTCCCGGATCGGCTGCCGGAGGCCTTCCCGGAAGACAAAGGCATGATCGACCTCGGCACTGTGAGTTACCTGGGAGTGCCGCTGTTGAGTTCGGACAAACGCATTATCGGCCACTTGGTCATCTTCGATGACAAGCCCATGCCGAAGGATGCCTTGGTCCTAAAGGTCATGGAAACGTTCTCTGCCCGGGCCGGTGTGGAACTCGAGCGTGAACAAGCGCTCCGGGAGTTGCAGAGGCAAAAGGAGAGTATAAGCGACCAGTTGCGCCAAGCCACGGCTGCTCTAGCCATCAGCGAAGAGAAGTTCCGCGATTTGTTCGACGAAGCGCCCATTGCTTATGTGCATGAGGGCCTGGACACCCGGTTCATTCGGTGCAATCGCGCCGCCATGCGCATTTTGGGCATCAAGCCCGAGGAGGTCACCGGCACCTATGGCAAGGACTTCGTGCCCGACACGCCCGGCGCACAGCGGCGGGCCCGCGAAGCAATTGCCTCATTCGGGCGCGGGGGCACGGATAGTGCCGGGGTTGTCCTTGAACTCCGTCGCAAAGACAACGGCAAGCCCATTTGGATCCAGTGGTGGTCGAAGCCAGACCCCAGCGGCACTTACACTCGGACGATGTTTATTGACATTACGGAACGAGTGCTCATGGAGCGGGAGAAAGCCCGCCTGGAAGCCCAGAACATTTATTTGCAGGAGGAGATTCGCTCCGAGCACGATTTTACTGAAATCGTCGGCAACAGCCCCGCATTGCGCGCGGTCCTCGAGCAAATCGAACAGATTGCCCCCACCGATTCGACGGTGCTTATCCTCGGCGAAACCGGCACCGGCAAGGAACTAATTGCTCGCGCGATTCACGATCGAAGTCCCCGCAAGCAATTTCCGCTGGTGAAGGTCAATTGCGGCGCCATCAGCGCCGGCCTGGTCGAAAGTGAATTGTTCGGGCACGTAAAAGGCGCATTTACCGGTGCCCTCACCAATCGCGACGGTCGATTCAAACTGGCTGATGGCGGCACACTCTTCCTCGATGAAGTAGGTGAATTGCCGCTCGATACCCAGGTCAAGCTCCTGCGCGTCCTGCAGGAACAAGAGTTTGAGCCGGTCGGCGGGTCTCAAACCATCCGCGTGAACGTGCGCGTGATCGCTGCGACGAACCGTGATCTCGCCGCGCTGGTGCGGGAAGGCAAGTTCCGCAGCGACCTTTTTTACCGGCTCAATGTTCTGCCTCTCTCGATTCCCGCGTTGCGCGAGCGGCAAGGGGATGTGCCACTCCTGGTGGCCTTCTTTGTCCAACGTTTTGCGAAGAAGCTCTCCAAATCGGTGAAACAAGCCTCTGAAGAAACGATGCGCCGGCTGATGAACTATCCGTGGCCGGGGAACATTCGCGAGCTCCAGAATGTGATTGAGCGAGCGGTGGTGCTTTCCAAGGGCGAGAGCCTGGAACTGGCACCGGGCTTTGGCCCGCCTGTGGAACCCTCTATACCGCCTGAGCCGAAATCCCGAAACGGTGCTGTACCACCCGAGGATGACGGGGCGTCGATCGCAGGGGGAAGCAAGGCGGGTTCCCTTGTCGAAGTGGAACGCCGTCACATAGAGTCGGTGCTGGCCCAGACTAATTGGATGATCGAAGGGGAGCGCGGTGCGGCAAAAGTTCTCAACCTGAGCCCAAGCACCTTGCGCAGCCGAATGCAGAAGCTTGGTATTCGACGCCCCAAGGCTTGAACTGT
Source organism: Verrucomicrobiia bacterium (assembly GCA_036524155.1). GTDB lineage: Bacteria > Verrucomicrobiota > Verrucomicrobiia > Limisphaerales > UBA8199 > DATDCV01. Next base: position 3,951 of record DATDCV010000271.1, on the reverse strand, counting down.
AGCCGCCGACGTGAGGAGGCGGATTTCGTGGACCCAGAATTCTTAATTCTCCGCCTCCTCACGTCGGCGGCTACCTACCACACGATTTCTCAGAAAGGGCCTGACCCGACCGGACTGCCTTCAACTGCTCTCTCACGAACATCGAGCAATCCACCACCTCGACTCCTCGGGCCTGGAGTCTCGTGAGCAAATCGACTCCGGCGTTATCCAGAAATGATACCTCAGCCAGGCTCAACACGAGGGGGGCTGCATTGCTTAAAGCTTCTTCACAAACTCCACTCAATTCGCTGACCCACGGCCCCGATACTCGCCCTTCCAGTCGTAGTACGACCCGGTGATTGCTGCCTTCGATCGGGGTAATGCGCAACATAAAACAACTCCGTCAGTTCAAGGGGGCAGAACCGCCGATTGTTTGCGGCACTGTGGCAGGAGCATCGGAACCGTTCGGTTCTGTTTCGGATTTCGGATCGCGGATTTCGGATTTCCGGCTCCGCCCGGCCCACCATCCAGCCAACTCGTCTCGCAATTGCTTGCGCGCCCGGTGCAACGTGACCCAAAGATTGCTCGCCGAGATTTTCAATTGCTCGCACACCTCCCGGTTAGGGCGTTCCTCAATTTCATAGAGTTGGAACACCTGCGCGATGCGAGAGGGCAGCCTGCCCAGCGCCATCTCCAGCGCCTCCCGAAGCTCCGCCAGTTCCATGCGCCGACTCGGCTCCAGGCATTCACCTGCCACTTCATGCGCCCATAGCACCGAATCGTCCCAAGCTTCGTGGCCTGAACGCGCAGTTTGGCTATCGGCATAGACCGGCCGCTCGCGGCAGAGGCGCCGGAGGTGATCGTAGATTTTGTGACGCAGGATTCCGACGAGCCAAGTCCGGTCTGATGACCGGCCCGCGAACCGGTCGCGGGCTCTAAGCGCCGCCAGAAAAGTCTCCTGAACGAGGTCTTCGGCCACCACCGGATCGCGCACCTGTCCCACCGCTAGGTTAAAGAGGTAATCCCCATGCGCCGCGAGCCAATCATTGGCGGTATCCGGCGCCTCATTCGTAACAGTATTGGCAATGGCATCCATACGGACGGCTCATATTGCACGGGCCGTGCCACGAGGCGGGTTGCCGGCAAAAACCCACTGAATGCCCCGGAAAATCAAGGATTTCTCAAGATGACGCCGTTTGTCCTCGTCGCACAGGTAATTTCGTGGCCACGAACTGTCGTGGCAGCCCACGATTGGCCGTGGACGACAGTCTCCCTCGTGCACATAGTCGGAAATGTAAGAGTCGAAGTCTGACGCCAGGCTTCCGCTCTGGGTTGGCTCGCTAGCTCGCGCGCAAAATCTTCTCAAGCGCCAGAAACTCTTCGCGGCATTCCGAACAGACGGTCAAGTGCTGTTCCACGCCGGCGAGGGCTCCCTCGAGTGGAAGTCCGGCGATTTGGCGCTCTGCAAATTCACTGATGTTGCGCTGGCATTCGGCGCAATTGAATTCATGCTCGCGGGTTTGCCCAACCGCGCGGATCAAGCCTTCAATTTGCTGGGGAGTGAGTCGTTTCATGGGGCAAAGGCGGTTCGGATGACTTCTGAGGAAATTCCTTCGGCGATGAGATATTCTTTGAGCGCGCAACGGGCGTCATGGAGTAGCTTGTAAGCGGAGTTGCGGCTGGTACCGAGCAACTCGACGATTTGATCTATTGGCATCTCCTGCAGCATGCAAACGATGGCGGTGCGCTGTTTGGCTGAGAGTTTCTCCGCAACCGCCTTGCGCAAAAGCCCCACCAACCGTGTGCGCTCTTCGCCAGAACCCAAGGCATCGTCGGGCAGGACAGCCGATTCGCTCAGTTGCTGGCCGTCGGCTACAAGCACGTCAAGTGAGACGTCCTGCCAGCGTTTCCGACGCAGCTCGGTAAACGCGGTGTTAACTGCGATGCTGTGCGCCCAGGTGGTGAACCTGCTCCGGCCCGCGAATTGGTCGAGCCTTTCAAGGATCCGCAGCAGCGCTTCGTGAGTAAAATCCTCCAATTGTGCCTCGCTGACATCTGTGCGCTCGCGTAGCGCGATACGCAGACCGTCAAGCAGAATGCGGCGCAGCGCGCTTACCGCGTCGGAATTCTCCGTGCCGCGCAGTGCTTCCGGCCAGTTGATTTCGGTCTCGAGCACATCGAATATTCTATCCAGCCGGTCACGGAATGTCAGCGGGAAATCAGCCATGCCAGGGGATGCGGGAGTTCCCAACTCTCGTTGCCGAAGCGCGATACGATTAGCCGGAACCGGAAGGCTTTCTGTCACCATTGTTGGTTTCATGGCGAACCAGGCGAAACGAGTGGCGATGACGCCGCCCCCTCGCGTCCTAGGATGCGGAAACGATATACTGCAAGGGAGCGTTGGCGTCTCGCCGACTCGTTCGCGAGTGTTCTGGATAAAGACGACTATGGCAATTTCGCGCCGAGAACCTCGACTCGTTCGATGACCGGCGGCGACGCGAGCAGGTTCGGCGCCTGCGCCATGAGCGCCTGCGCAATCGGTCCATTGAGGTGGGCTTGCCGCCCAGCTTCATCGGCGAAGGAGTCGAAGACGCCAAACGTCGACGGACCAATACGTAGCGCGAACCAGACCGGGGTCGTTGCCTCTTGTCGCGCGAGTTCAAGACCGTGCATCAGGAAGGCGGCGACTTCCGCCTCCTTTCCGGGTTTTGCTTCCAGACGGACGAACAGACTTAGTTTCGTTTTCATAAGACTATCTTTGTATTTTGGTTAACTGCACTTCCGGCCGGTGATTCGTTCACCAACCAAAATTGTTTAAGCGTTGCCTTGTTGGTGTTTGCTTTGTCCCGAATTCCGGGTTCGCAATTCAGATGCGGTGGGATGAAGATTTCTTACCTCGGGAACCCGAAAATGTTTTTGCCCGGCCGACAAAGCGTCGACTGTTCGGAGCGCCAGGTGCATGCGCGCCGCCTTTTCTATTTTAGTCAAGTGGCTGCAACCGTCTCAGAATCCGTCTTTCATGCGGTCACTGCGCTGCAGTTCCCTTGCCGCTCGTCGCTTCAGGATTTGCATTCTCGGTGCTTTCCAACGCACAGGGTTTTCCGGTCAGGAAAATAAGCGCCATCAGAATGGCTGTCAGCACGATGACCGTTCGGGACAACGAATTGCCAGGAAGAAAGGCGAGGTGGCCAGTGCTCCCATGTTGAGGCTCGTTGCAGATTCTGATGTCAGGGTAAAAGAGCTCAGCGGAGTCCCACCTCACTGGCACTTGAAAGCGTGTTGGAGGGGTTTCCCTTCCATTTGGTCGTTCGTTCATGCCGGTGCGTCGGACCAACTCCCTGATTCCTTACAACGCGCCATCGCCTCCAAAGAGTTTTCGGTCATTGGAGAAGAGGCAGTGTAAGGTTCGTCCCCTGCCTACGACACATCGGCATAAAGTGTCACCAGAACCTGCCAAAGCTCGACCATTCTCAATAGCATGCTGAAAGCACTTAAACAGCACTGGCCGGAGTACCTCATGGAAGGAGCCGAGTTGGCCATGTTCATGATCTCCGCAAGCCTCTTCACCATTCTGCTGTATCATCCTGCATCCCCAGCAGTGAAGGCAATTCCCTCCGAGTTTTTCCGCCGGGTGTTGACCGGTCTGGCGATGGGCCTGACCTTGGTGGCGATAGTCTATTCTCCGTGGGGCAAGCGTTCCGGCGCCCACATGAATCCCGCATTCACGCTCACGTTTTTTCGGCTAGGTAAGGTCGCGCCCTGGGATGCCTTCTTTTACGTCGCTGCTCAGTTCACCGGGGGTGTGCTGGGGATTTTGGTGGTCGTGGGCGTGGCGGCGAGTTCCATGGCACACCCCTCGGTCAATTATGTCGCCACGGTACCCGGTTCTGCAGGTATTCAAGTAGCCTTTGTTGCCGAAGCGGCTATCTCCTTCCTGCTCGTTACAGTCGTGCTCATCTTCACGAACCTATC
>DATDCV010000270.1:0-54987 GCA_036524155.1 Verrucomicrobiia bacterium | reverse complement strand
GCCAGCTTCACTGAAGGGATTACACCGCCTCGTTAACGAGTTCGATGGCCTTAAAGCGGCAGAAGTATTCGAGTTCCTTTTTTATATCCCCGTAGCAGGTAACCCGGTGGATGCCCGCCGTCCAATTGCGCCAGAGCTTTTCGGCGTCGCCGTCCACACGGACGGCAATTTGGCTGCGGCAACCTCGCTCGGTTTGGGGCGCATCGGTGATTTCACCGGCGAAATACCGCAACGTAGTGCTGGTCTCGTCCAGAATGCCCGTGGTCACGCGACGTCCCGCACTCATCCGCACTTGCGGGACGACGCCCTCGCGCCGCTCCATCACGCTTCGCAACTGGTACGGGTGCGCAGGGCCGGCGGGACCTTCCATCTTTCGGGTGCCCAGGCAGTGAATCAGGGTGGCCGAGTTCGAGGCGAAGTCAAAAGTCGGGTTGCAGACAAAACCGGGGCGCCCGCACAATCCCTGATACAGCACGTGCATGATGGCGCAGGGCAGGTCGCTTTGGCAGATGCCCCCCAGGCCCATGTCATTCAGTCGCGTGAACCCGATGCAGGGATATGCCGGCAGCTTGCGCCACATCGACCCGTAACAGTCCACTGCCATAACGGTCGCCTCTTCTTCGTCCAGCAGTTTTTCGAAAGCCAGCGCCAGCCTGCAGGACGCGAGGATCTCGTCTCGTTTGGGTTCGACCACCTTTTCGGCGTTTTTGATCCACCGGTCGGTTTCCGCCGCGACCTCGCTGTCGCGGATGGAGTCATGCAGTGCCGTCATGCGCTCCAGCGGGACCTTGCGGATTTCGGTTCCAAACCTGGCCTTTACCTGCTCCGCGTAAGCATCGAAGGCATTGGTTGTCAGGTTGAGAATACGCGCCTCCCGGAGGTGGTGCAGAGCGCGGAAGGGACGGACCGCCACCGCCAACTGCTGGTAGTCGGTGGATAGAACGCAGTCCATCTGAGCGCCCAAAGGTTGGCGCCGGACTTGCGCGAGCTCATACCATTCGTGCCCCGCGTAAGGGGCCGAGAAGATCATCGTGGGCCGTTTCAATTCCAGGATCTCCCGAATAATTGGCATCGTGTGCAAGGTGACGTGGATGAGCAGGATGCCATCCACGTCGCGGACCTGGTCCTTATGCTGGGCGATCTGGTCGGGGCTGGACAGGGTGGCGGTCACACACCAATCCACGTCAGCGAATTCCTTCTGCAACGCGGCAAAACGCGCTTCGTAAGCCCGGATTTCTTCTTTGAGATCGATGTTTGGGTTCGGATAATGGGCTTCAGGAACACCGACGTAGAGCCGGGCGACTTTGACTTTGGTGCGACGGCAACCCGGGCTGACGAGCGGTGACGGGGTCCCTTCCGCGCCGAACCCTGGCCAGGTTCCGGCTCCAGCCCAAGCGACGCCTCCGAGAGTCCATTTCACAAAGTCCCGGCGTGTGATAATGATGGCCATAGAAGTTGCCTTTCTAAACGAGATTGCCTGGTCGCCCGCTGAATGCCCGATGACGCGCCTGCCTGTTGGGATCGGAGGGCTTCATGGACGAGAGAATAGGTTCGCCGCCCGGCCTTGCATAGCTCTATTCCCTCCAAACAAACTCGCCTGTGCCGACCTGCCAATCTTCGCCGAGGAAGCCCGCCGCACGCACTCCGTCGATTCCCTGGGCCGGCAACTCCGCACCGATGATCAGGCAGTCCGGAAAGCCCGCTCCCGAGAGGAAGTAAGGCATCCGCTCGGTCACTCGCATTCCGGTCATTCCGGAGCCTCCTACAACCCCTACCAGGGCTTTCTCATCGTGTGGGTTCGGCTGCAGGAACAGCCAGCCGAGATCCTCTCCGGCCAATTCATGGTCACCGACGCGCAGCCGGCTGCGATGAGCCTGCACCGGGCTCTTGCCGAGCAAGTATCCCCACGCCGCGTTGCACTCCGCGTGGCCGTAGACGATCAGGTTGCGGGACGCACGCTGCCCCCGGCCGCTGTGCTTGCGCCTGCCTTCGCTCACCAGCACGTCCACATCGGCCATCAATTCGATTGATCCGTTGCCGCGGTAATAAAATGTCTCGGCATCATAACGCGCTTTGGCCAGCGTCCAGGCATTTTCTTCAGGTGTCCCTTTGGTGGCGTAGACCAGGGCCACGTGGTTGCGGAACGCCTCGCGGAAGGGCCCGGATCGATCGGGCCGCTTCAACGCGGACGACGGATAGTCGGCAAGCTGCCACTGGCCCGCCGCGCGGGCCAGGCAGAGACCGGGGACCAGACCTGGGAAAGCAGCCGCAGCTACGCCGCAGTCGTTTGGGTTCGGCAGTTCAATCCCTTCAAGTTTTTGACCGTCCAGCTCGATCGTTAGACCAGGCCCGGGTTTGATGGTCGGGAAATCGAGCCACAGCCGGCTGACGTTGGTGGTAACGCCCACAACCCGTCTTCTTCCGGGGTCACACCGCACATCTACCGCGCTTGGCTCCAACTGCCTTTGCTGAGCCAGAACGCTGACCCAGTGCGACCGGGATGAAACTGCGGGATTAACCGTAACAAACCTGACTCGGCGAAGACTCTCGTCCGCCGGGATGGTATGATGGGCAAAAAAGTCGAACATCGGCGCCCAGTCGACGCAATCCGTGCCAGGCTCGTCCGAAGCGTCCCACCAGTGACCCGCCCCGGCTTGTTCGTGAAAGTCAAAATCCCGGTGGAATTCACCCAACACCCTCCGCATCTCCCGCGCTTCGGCGACCGGGACATTATCATCGGCGCTCCCGTGCAGAATGTATACGCCTTCCTGGAGATAATTCGTCGCCATCAGCAGCGTGTCGCTGGCAGCCGCGGCGCGCAGCAACATTCGTTGCATGTCGTTGGTGACAGGTGAGCGGCTCGGATTCGCATACGACCCAAAGCTGATCCAACCGGCACTCGAACCGATCGCGGCAAATTGATCCGGGAAAAGCGCGCCCAGTTGCCACGTCCCATGACCCCCCATGGAGTGACCGGTCAGGTAAATTCGGCCGGGGTCCGGCCGGTAACGGGCCTTGGCCAAGGCGAGCACCTCCAGGGCATCCCATCGGCCCCACTCCTCCCAGTCAAAACCATAAGGCCGCCGGTTTGTGGGACACACGATATGGCCCCATTTCTTGGGATAGTAGGAGTCCGCCTGGCCGACCGCCTCCACCCCCGCTCCGTGAAGCGACAAAAACAAAGCCGGCGCTGTCTCCAGATTCCGGCGGGAAGCGGCGGGGTTAACCGCATAGTACTGCACACTGTCGTCGATCTCACTCAGGAAACTCCGCTTACAGGTTTGGTCCGGCCGACGGACCCGCAGACTGACTCGAGCGCGCACCCGTGAGTGCTTCGGCCCCGACCGGTCGACCGCTTCGAGCGCCACGGAGCAAGTGTTCGTTCCCTGCTTGAATCGGGGCGGACGAAACAGAAAGGGCGCCTTGTAGATCCCCAGCGGCGGAATGCTGACTGTGTTCTGCGGGCTCCCCCGTTCCAGCGCGCGCAGGGACACGCGCATGAAATTGGTGGTGGCGTTCAGAAGCACTGTCGCGCCCCAAACAGGCTCGTTCTCCCCTGTGATGATATCGGGCAACGTGCTGTCGGCTGTATGAATGCTCAGCAGCTCGGGCGATGAAATCAGCTTCGCCCTTAAGTCTCCGCGTCCGCTTTGAACCAGGAAATCGTTGGTCCCTTTCTGCAACAGCACCGGCAGCCTCAGGTAGCCATTGCCGTAGGAGTCTCCTCCCCGTATCTCGCCGTTCACGTAAACATAGCCGCCTCGCGCGACGGACCCGCCCAGCGAGCCTTGGTCGTTGGCTTTGGCCGCCTCCCAATGTTGGTCCGCCCCGCGGGCACCTGAGACCACATCCCCCTCGCGCGGGGCTCGCCACTGCCCTGCGACGATCCGCGCCTCCACCGCATCAAGATGCACCACAGACCGTCCGGGCCGTGCCACGGACCGGATCACCAGCACATCTTTCAGCGGGATCTCAGGCGGGCGGACTGTCGTTTGCGCCGCGAGGACGTGCGGAAGCAGGAATACCGCCCCTATCGCAGCAGCCGTCGAAACGCAGTTTGGGCGCATTTTGGCAAAGTGTCGCACCACCACCTTCTTCGTCAACCTGCTTCGGACGCCAGTCAGCAATTCGAATTGTGACCGGCTGCTACTTTGCGTTCCACGCTGCCCCCTCGCTTTCTAGGTAAATGCTACGAACCAGGAGGACTCACCAACCAAGTGGCAGACAGTGGAGCGAATCCCAAAATGAGTGACTGGTATGGATGCGGAAACTCTTGCGCGTAGCCCAATTTTCTGTCTCAATCAACCGATGCAGATTGCGGTGGACCAGTTCAGTTTCGACCCCGGCGGGAGGCGTCAGGCGGCCTGGTGGCGCTCCTGGTCTTCAAAACCAGCGTGGGATTCAACAAAGTCCCAGGTGGGTTCGATTCCCATCCGCCTCCGCCACATTCCGGGCTCCGGACGCGGGACGCCGGCACTTGAAAGGCTGTAGCAAGTCATGGCCCGGCACATCTCCCAGCCACCCATGAACCCCGCAACGCGCGCGGTAGAGCGCCACGACTTCTGGCCGGGGTTAGTTGTCGCCGTCGTCGCCCTGGTCTTGCTGTTTAGTGGCGCGCGCCACTTGACGGGCATTGAAACCACCGACGGCAACGCCGCGTGGGAGACCCAGTTGGTGAAGGCATATTCCTCCGGCGGCCTTAAGTTTCCCGAAGCGGCGCCCCCGCCGCCGCCGCCGAGGGGCAATGACCCGGCGGCGGACGCGGCAGCGCTCGATCGCTGGCAGCGCGAAACCGCGCACGCCACTCTACCGGATTGGAAAGTCCGCATCGATACCTCGGCGAATACGCCTTGCCCGACCTGAGTAAAATGAATTTTCGGCCACACGGCGTGGCCGTCTCCGGATCTCATGGACTGCCCAGTTCCACAATGTGTCCAGCGTGATTCGACCACGCTCGGTCGCAAACTGTCCCGCGCCCGGCCGTGGGTGCAGACGGGCTTTCTGACCGTGTGGCTGGCGCCGCTGGGTCAATGGCTGCATTCGATTCCGGGTTGCGTATTTCATTGTTATTCGTGCCCGCTGTCGTCTTTTGCGTGCCCCATCGGCGTGATGGCGAACTACGCGGCCCTGGTTCCAGTCGTGTTCGAAATTCCCTACCTGCTGATCGGTGTGCTGCTGCTGGTCGCCGCCCTGGGGGGATCGATCGTCTGTGGCTGGGCGTGCCCCTTTGGTTTTTTGCAGGACCTCCTGGCGAGAATTCCCACGCCGAAATTCGCGTTGCCCGCCTGGACCGGCTACACACGTTATGCCGTCCTGGGGGGCCTGGTGTTGCTGCTGCCGCTGCTGCTTGGGCTCAAAGGCATCCCTTACGAGGAGCAGATCGTGTCGATATGCCGGTTGTGTCCCGCCGGGGCGCTGGAGGCGGGGCTGCCGTTCTCAGTCGAAGGTTTCATGGCGGGCAAGGGCTGGGCGATGAGTTGGTACAAATCGGTTATCCTGGCGGTCTTCTTCGGCGCCGCGCTCTTCGTGCATCGGCCGTGGTGCCGGCTGTTCTGTCCGTTGGGCGGCCTGCTGGCCCTCGCCAACCGGTTCAGCATTTTTCATCTGCGGTTCAACGCCAAGGAATGCGTCGAGTGCAACCTTTGCCGCAGCCGCTGTTCCATGGGCGTCAAGGTGGACCAGAAAGTGAATGTCTCGGGTTGCATCCGCTGCCTTGAATGCGCGAAATGCGGCGCCATTGAACCCTGCTTTGCTGCGCCGAAAAAACCGTAGAACAGGCATCTTGCCTGTCTCCGCTCTCGACGAAAGAAATCAGTATGCCAAACAAAACTGAGCCAACTCCCATGAGCCCAAAACCCTCGAAGCAGGTAAGCTGGCTGTGCTACCTCCTGCTGACTACCTTCCTGCCCGCCCTCTGCGGCGCGGCCATACTGGACGACCTGGCCAAGCCTCAATCCGGCCGGTCCATGCGCGCCACTTCCACCATGCGTGTTGGCGAGGTCCGCCGCACCGGCGAGCAAAAACTCGACCCCAACGCGCCGGGACGCGGCGATCTCGACGAAGCCAGCAACTGGGATAACTTTCGGGTCCCGCCGGGGCAGACGCATGTTCTGCTCGACGCCAAAGGCCCGGGCGTCATCACTCACATCTGGATCACCTTCCTCGGCCCTGAGCCGCAGGATTGGGCCAAAAACGGCTCCGCCAACCACCAGGAGATGCTGCTGCGGATGTACTGGGATGGCAACCCGCGCCCGGCAGTCGAGGCGCCGGTGGGCGATTTTTTCGCCAATTGCTTTGGCGAACGTCGGGAGGTCATCAGCCTGCCGGTCATTGTTGAGGACGCAGACTCCTACAATTGCTTTTGGCAGATGCCATTCCGCAAGTCGGCCCGGATCGAGATCGTCAACCAAAGCGAGCAGCAAATCAGTCTCCTGTACTATAACATCGACTGGATCAAAAAGGACCGGCTCCCCAAAGACACTCCCTATTTCTATGCCCAATACCGGCAGGAATACCCGGCCGAACAGGGCAAAGACTACGTGGTGCTCGAAACCAAGGGCAAAGGACATTATGTCGGTACCGTGCTCGCAGTGAGAACGCGCAGCCCGGCGTGGTTCGGCGAAGGCGACGAGAAGATTTACATCGACGGCGAATCGACCGCCTCCATCTGGGGCACGGGCACCGAGGATTATTTTCTCTCCGCGTGGGGCCTGAAAACCACGAGCACGCCTTACTTCGGTGTGCCTTACTTCGACCAGTGGGGCATCGTCGGCGGCCACACCAGCGCCTACCGCTGGCACCTCAACGACCCTATCGTCTTCAATAGCGGCATCAAAGTCACCTTCGAGCACTTCGGCTGGATCTCCCCCGACGAAAACCCTCAATACAAAAGCACGAGCTGGAACGAGCGGCAGGATGATTATGCGAGCATCGCCTTTTGGTATCAGACCGGCCAACCGACCTTCGAGGCGCGCGCGCCCCATGCCCGCGAACGCAAGTTGCCCGGCCTCGACCCGATCATCGCCTACGCCCGGGATTTTGCCGCTGGCGACTTTCACGGCGAAGGCTCCGCCGCCCCGCAACAACTGGACTTGTACCCCCGCCCGCAGCTCCTTTACCGCCCGTCATCCACCAATGGTGCCTGGCTCGAAATCCCTTTCACCGTTACCAACAAAGCCCCCATGCGCCTGCTGCTAACCGCTACTAAATCCGACGATTTCGGACAGTTCGAGGCCTTTCTCAATGGGACTAAAGTGGGGGGGCGGTTCGATTTGTACAGCTCCAAGCTCGCCAGCGAAGAGGTGCATCTGCTCGATTTCTGGCCCGACCCGGGCACTTACCGCCTCCGCCTCCAGTCCGTCGGCAAAAACCCGCAATCGGCCGGTTATTACTGCGGCCTCGAATCCGTCCGCCTGCGCGAACGCCGTCCCCGCGTCGCCCAATTCGCTCACGAGCGCGACAAAGACTGGCGCAAGGAGCCTAAGCTCTATCGTTGATCAGCGATTTACTCGCGCCGCCCCCGCGCCGCCAGCAGCCCGATCAGCATCCCGAGACCAAACGCGATCCCGATCGCCTGGTACGGGTGCTCACGGACAACCTTGTCGGTCGCCTTTGCTGCCGCAACCGTCTGATCCTCCAGACGCGTGCACATTTCCTTGGCTTTCTCGATCGACGCTGCCAGTCGAGAACGGACTTCTTCCTGTTCGGTGTTTCCTCGTAACGTTGCTTCCATAACCTTTTCCTTTGTTGATTCACTCTCGCCTTTCCTGCGCGTCTTGGCAACCGTTTCGTGAAGCAGGCTGGCGGCTCCCGCTGGTTCTATACGCCCCGACATAAGTCGCGCCGGTTGCCAACCGGCGACACAGCCGACCGCCAGTCGGCGCTATGTGGTTTCTCGCCGCCTGCTATTGTTTCTCTTCCGCAACCCACGCGCCCGTGTTGGCATCGAACGTCTTCGCCTCCGCTCCCGCGGTGCGCATGGCGATCTTCGTCGCCTGCACCCCGAGGGTGCGGTTATCGCCGGAGCCCGCAATTGCTTGCGCCGGCACCCACCCCCGGCAGCGCAGTTCCAGCTCGATGAAATCCTCGGTGCAGGGCGGCAGGTCCGCTTTCAGCGCCGAGGCATTTTCGAGAGGCGCGATCCGCACGCCTTCAAAGTAGAGGCCCGCATCCGGCGACAGCGCCTGGCTGGGCGCTTTGAGTTCGAGGGTCAGCGTGTAGCGCAAACCGGGAGCTACGCGGAGACGCAGGCGCGACGTCTGGGTCGACCATCTGAACCGCGGGGGTCCGCTCTCGGCATCGTGCCAGCCCTCGAGGTATCGGCCGTCACCGCGCTTGCCCACGTCGATGACATAGTTCAGCAGCGCTCCTTTGGGCCATTCGATCTGGTCCTCTTCATTGAAGGCGAGCTGGGTCCTCTTCCCGGCAAGGTTACGGACCCGAAAACCGCCTTCAGCCTGGTTGCCCGTTAGAATTGCCGAAACGACGTTCGACCCCACGACGACATGCAGCTTGGTCCGTTGGAACGTCGAACCCTGGACGATCGCTTTGCCGGCATCCAACTGGATCGCGGCGGACCCGGCGCCGCGGTTGTCCCAATCCACGAAATGGCACGCGCTGGCGGTGAACTGCCCGGCGGGCGCTCGCATCCAGACACAACGGTCGATCGGCCCCCAGAACGAACAGTTGACGAGACTCACTTTGCCCTCGGTCTCGGGCTCGATGTCGAGGCACACCGAATTGGTGCTGCTCCAACGGCCCACAAACTCGCCGTTGCTGATCAACAGCCCCGGCGGCTGCGCCTGCTGCACGACCACGGCCCGCTCGCACGAGTCCGCCCCCAAACCAAGAAAATTGCCATTGGTGCTGCCGTGCTTCGATTTCGAGAATTTGTAGCCGACGCCGTAGCCGAAACAGAATGTGTTGTGCACGTAATGCCAATCCGTCCGCGCAAACTCAAACGCGACGCCTTGCGTGTTAATCCACTTGCAGAAGGGATCCTCCGGCTGGTAGGCGACGCCGAACGGCCAAAAATGCACATTTTCGACATGCCCGATGTCGTAGCATTCATCCACGAACAGCCCGCGCTTGATGGGGTAACCGGTCACATTGCGCACCAGGTGGCGCGCCGCGCGCACGAGCCGGATTCCTTCGTAAGGATTCAACAAGCAGCAGTCGCGGACGCCTACATTTTCTGTGTTCTCCGAGGCCACGCAGGGCGGGTACGGAACGGGCGGCACGTCGCTCTGCTGCCACTCCGGGTAAGCGATGATTAGCCCGTCGATGGCGGCGTTGTTGCCCGCCAGCCGAATAAACGGCGGGCCATCGGCCGAACCCCGCCCGGCATAGGCCGCCAGCACCGACCCGCTGAGCTTTCCCCGCGCCGAGGACGAGGGGTTGGGCGGCACGCGAAAAATTCCCTGCAACGTCACGTTCGCGGGCACCGTCAGATTGCCGCTGATGCGGAAGCGCCCGGCCGGGACTTCAACGACCCCGCCGCCGGCTTTGCCGGCGGCCTCGAGCAGCTTTTGAAACACCGCCGTGCAATCCGCCTGTCCGTCGCCGGCCGCTCCGTTCTCAACCACGTTCCAGCGGTTCGTTACCGGCTCGGCGCCCAACGCACAAACCAGCGCGCCGAGCGTTGCAGTACAAACGAGTCCTATCTCGAGTTTCATGCGGCGATTGAGATCCATTCCCCGCCTCCTGGCAAATCCTTTTCAGGGTATTGTGCCGGCGCGCGGACTTCAGTCCGCAGCAATGCCCGGCACCGGCAAGGCTCCAGCCTGAAGTGAATTCGCACCTCGCTGCGGACTGAAGTCCGCGCGCCGGCTAATTTGCCCCGCGCTGAGCCAGGATCAAATCACGCACGCCGCGCGGGTCGGGAATGGATTTGATTTGTTCTGCGGCCTCGACCGTCGCGGATGTCGAAAGCGTGATATCTCCAATCCCCACCATCCGCGCAAAGAAACTCTGGTCAACATCGATCGACCGAATGTCCTTTGGATTAAAGTCCTGGTAACACTTCGAGAAGATCCCCCGCTCGAGGGTGATCCGATGCGGGTAAACGCGCAGCACGGTTCCGGCCCGGCGAAACCAGGCAACAATCGGAGGCACGATCAACCAGAAGAAAAACAAGTGCCAGAAAAAGCCCCACCAGGAAGGGCGAATCTCGGCCAGCAGCTCACCGGGTGCGTCCGCGCCGGCCACCGTCGCGGGCTCAGGTTTGGGCGCCAGTTTCTCCGCAACCGGGTATCCGCACACAGGACAAGCCCGGGCGGAGTCGGACACGGGTTTTCCACAATCAGGGCAGTTGATTATAGGCATAGCCATTGAATAGCGGTTACCGACCCGGTTGACAGCAAAAATCTCTCTCGCGGTAGTCCCTCAGTGAAGGCAGGTAGGGACGCGTTCCACCGCGTCCCATTCTCGCTAAAACAGGTGTTGGGGACGCGGTGGAACGCGTCCCTACCGCGCTTGACTGAGGGGTTACGCGGGCCGAGCCTATCCCGTTGACAGGCCTGGTAAACATCACTTGAATTGGTTCAAGTTCGCCCGGTTCAATGCGCGTTTTGGCACGCACTTCTTTTGAGCGGCAACGTGGGTCACCAACCACATGACTCACCGTTTCGATTTCATTCTGTTTGCCTGTTACCTGGTGTTGAACATCGCGCTGGGCATTTGGGTGGCACGGCGCAAGGCCGCAGACACACGGGCGTACTTTCTGGCTGGAGACGGCTTGCCCTGGTACGCGATCGGCGGCTCGATCATTGCCGCGAACATCAGCACCGAGCATTTCATCGGAATGATCGGCGTGGCATACGCGGTCGGGTTCGTCGTGGCCCAATGGGAATGGGGCAATTGGTTTACTTTTTCGGCATTGATCTGGGTCTTCCTGCCCTACTACATCCGCGGCGGGCTCTACACGATGCCGGAGTTCCTCGAGCGGCGCTACAACTCGACTTGCCGCTACCTGTTTGCGATCTGCTCGCTGGTGCTTTGGATCATCGCCCAAATGGCGGTGGTGATGCTCGCCGGCGGCAAAGCCATGAAGGGCATGTTCGGTTTTGACGAGAGCCTCACGATTCTGTGCCTCGCGGTGCTGGCCGGCAGTTACACGATCTATGGCGGGCTCAAGTCGGTGGCGTGGACGGATTTTCTACAGTTCATTGTGATGATGTTGGGGGGACTCGTGGTCACCGTCATCGGCCTCTCCAGGACGGGCGGGCTTCACGAGCTGATGCAGTCCGTGCCCGAAAAATTCAAGATCATCTATCCGATCACAGACAAGGATTACCCCTGGTTCGGCGTGTGGACTTTGTTCATTTCGATCGGGATCTGGTACAACTGCACCAACCAATTCATCGTCCAGAGGTGCCTGGGCGCCCGCAGCGAATGGGATGCGCGGATGGGCGTCGTATTCGCCGGGTTCATGAAGATATTGCTGCCACTGCTGGTGGTTATTCCCGGTATCATGGCCTTTAAGCTCTACCCCAACCTCGCCGACAAGGACCAGGCCTTTCCGACGCTGGTCCGTGAGTTGGTGCCGGTCGGGCTGAGTGGCATTGTGATGGCGGGTCTAGCCAGCGGGATGCTGTCGCACATCAGTTCCGTGCTCAATTCGTGCAGCACGGTGTTTACAATGGACCTCTACAAACCGCTCCTGGGCCGCGGGAAATCCGAATCCCACCTGGTCGCGGTGGGCCGCGCCAGCGCTTTTGCGATTCTGTTCATAGCGACGTTGCTGGCGCTTTGGTTTACCCGTCGCAAGCTGGGAGTGTTTGACCTGATCCAGAACGTCGGTGCCTGGGTAGCGGCGCCGATCGCGGCGGTGTTCCTGCTGGGCGTGTTGTGGCGCCGGACGACCGCAGCCGCTGCCACCTTCGTGCTCATCTTCGCCTTTCCTTACACCGTCCTGGTGGAGTATTACCTGTTCAAGCGCGTGCCCTGGCTGATGCAATTCGACAACTGGCTGAACCGGACGTTCGTCGTTTGGTTCACCTCGATGATTCTCCTGGTGCTGGTTTCGTTGGTGACACGCCCGCCTGCGGCAGAGCGGCTGCAAGGTATCATCTGGTCCTGGAGGGCGGCCCGATTGCCCGCCTCGGAACGGGACCGAAACCGCGGATTCCGTAACCTCTTCTTCTGGTGGGCCGTTTTCATCCTGGTTATGGCCGCTTTGTATGGCTATGTGATTTGGTTCCAGTATTTCGGAGCACCGGCTCTCGCGAGCGGAGGCGCCGGAGGAGTAAAGTAGCGCTCCGGTACATTTCGAATGAACGCGCGATTATCACTACCAAACGTCCTTGGTCCGCATGGCGCGGAGATTACGGCCGCGATGCAGGCCGGGCTCAAGTTCGTCGACGGGCTGGACACGTCGCAACTCCTTACCAGAGTCGGCCAAACCATCGCCGAGATCCCGCCGTTGAAGCCCATCGACAAATCGGCTCTTCAGGACTCATTCGGCGGCAACCAAACAGGACCGAGTGACGATTTCCTGGCCGGCCGCGGCCTGTTCTACGTGACAGAACAAAAGCGGCTGTATCTCGATTGCACTTCCGGCCATTACCAGATGCTTTGGGGTTACAATCATCCGGAGTTGGTCGATGCCATCCAGGCTGCCAGCCGCGCCGGGGTGGTCTGGGACAACCACTCCAATATTCCGCAATCCCCATTGAAGAGACTGGCGCAGCGCCTCGTCGAACTGGGGAATGCGCCCGGAGAAAAAGACCCTCTCAACACCGTCCTGCTCGGCGTCTGCACTGGATCGGTCGCGTGCGCCGCTGCCCTCAAGATTCAGCTCAAGGTTTTTGAACGCGACCGCAAGCACACGAAGCCGCCGGTAATTCTCGTCCTGAACGGCAATTACCACGGCACGGACATGGTGCCGCAGTTTATGCGAGGCATGTGGCCGGGGATGGTGCAACGATGCGAAGTGGTCCTGCTTGAGCCGAACGAACGCGACGCTTTAGAAAAGGCCTTTCGCGCCTATGGAACGCGCGTAGCGGGTTTCTGGGCTGAGCCCGTGATGATGAACCGGGAAGCGATTGCGGTGGAGCCCGAATACCTGCGGCTGGCCCAGCGGTGGTGCCGCGAAACCGGCGCGCTCATGTGCCTCGACGAGATTCAAACAGGCTTTTGGCAGCCTGAGATTTTCGAGTATCGACGCCTGGGCTTGCAGCCGGACCTTGTGGTGCTTGGGAAAGGTATGACCGCCGGCTTTCACCCGCTCTCGGGAGTGCTCTTCCGGGAGCGCCATGACGTGCTCGAACAGTACGACGCCATCAGCACCAACGGTTCCGCCGCCCTGCCCGCCTTCGTGGCGCTCTGCTCGCTCGAACTCATCCAGCAAAACGCTGCCCGGATTCAGAAAATCGCGACGCAGATCCAGGACGGTTTCGAGAGCCTGGCCGCTGAATTTCCAGGTCTGCTGCTTTGCGCGCGCGGGCGGGGCCATCTCGCCGGTCTGAAGTTCAGGAATGTTGCGGACGCCAAACAATTCCAGCGGCGCCTGCTGGACGCCGGCCTATGGACCCGGGTGCATGCGTACCATGAGGGCCACAGCACCATCCTGACCAAGCTGGGGTTGCTCGCCGACGGACCGATCGTCGATTTCGTTCTGGAAAGCCTCCGCCGCCTGCTCCAGCACCAGTCCGCTGAACATTTTCCCTCTGCCAGAGCCGGATTATGAAAGTCGTGGTCGGTCTCACCCTGCTGGTCTGTTCGGAGCACTTAATGAGACTGTAAAATTGTGTGCGTTTCATCGCGGCTGTAGCGGCAATAGCGATCCTCGACGATGGCGTTGGTCGGGCGGAGGACAGACTGCTGGCAAGTGAAGCCCCAAAATGTTTACCCGCTTGAATGCCACTGAGGCCAAGGTATCCTCGCGCGCATGAGGCGAAAGGTGACCGTTGAATCCCTCAGGTTGTTCATGCGCGAACTGGCGGCAGCGGCGCGCAGCCCGGGGAAGGTCTATTTCACGGGCGGTGCCACGGCCTTGCTGCTTGGATTTCGGGAGCAGACGATCGACGTGGATCTCAAGCTCGACCCGGAGCCCGCCGGCGTTTTTGAAGCCATCGCCGCACTCAAGAACCGGCTGGATATTAACGTGGAGCTTGCTTCCCCCGACGATTTCATACCTGCGCCCGCGGATTGGCGCGAACATTGCCGCGAGATTGCGTCCATCGGGCCGCTGCAGTTTTTTCACTACGACTTCTCCTTGCAGGCGCTGGCCAAACTGGAACGAGGGCACGCGCAGGATCTCGAGGACGTTCGTAGTCTGCTGCGGGGTGGCTATGTGACGGCGGACGAGTTGCAGAAGAGATTCGCGCTGATCGAGCCAAACCTCTTGCGTTATCCTGCCATCGACCCTGGGCAGTTCAAAAGCAAAATCGAAGAGTTCCTTGTGGAAGAAGAAAAATGATCCCTGATGATGAGACCAGCTTGCTTCCGGGAGAGGATTTGGTGACACAAGGTCTCGCGGACCTGGCAAACAACCGGCCAACGGCTCTCTCTTTTCTGGTTCTGGCGGCGGCTCCACGGCTCCGGCGCCTGGGATTTGAGATCCCAGACCGGGTGGCACAACCCGAACACCAGCTCTACAGCATTTTGGAGGAGCATTTCGGCACCGACGCTCACTCCCAATACAACAGCCTCATTCGCCGCATCGTAAGCTACGCCCGCGCTCTGGAGCGGGAACGACAGGGCTGTGGACAAAGTCGTAGCGCAGATTTGTAATCTGCCGTATCGCAGGTTTTTAACCTGCAGGCCGCCCAGCGGTTCCGGTGCTCTGCCGATTGAAAATCGGCGATACGGCAGATTACAAATCTGCGCTACACGACACGGACTTATGGCGACTTCGTCATTGACCCTGCGGGAACGAAGCCACCGCCGGATTTGAACTTGCTCTGCTGTGGCGAACCCCTAGTTTCCCGGCTTGTGAGCCAATCAGCACCCGGACCCAAGACACTGCGTCCTCGAATTGGGGTGTTGGCGCTGACGCTGGAGCTGTACGAAACACTCGTGCCAGGGTTGCGGGCATCGCGCGAAGAGTGGATTCGCCGCGCGGTTCTGCCGGCATTGGAACCCGCGGCCGATATCGTTTTTGATGCCGCGGTATTCAGGCGTGAAGATATCGAACAGGTCGTGGCGAGGTTCGAAATGCAGCACGTGCATGCTCTGCTCGTGTTGCTGCTGACTTACTCGCCCAGCCAGCTCGCTTTGGCGGCACTGCGGCGAACTCGCCTGCCGATTGTGATTTGGAATACGCAGGAAGTGGCTAGTGTGGGAGCTTCGTTCTCGACGGCGCAGTTGATCGACAATCACGGTGTGCATGGGACGCAAGACCTCGCGAATGTGCTGCTGCGGGCCGGGGTTCCTTTCCATTACGTTACGAGTCTCTCTGATGAGCCGCGCGGGCTTCAACAGCTGGGGGATTTTTGCGCCGCCGCAGCCGCCGTGCAACGCTTGCGCCAGGCCCGCCTCGGACTAATGGGCTATCCGTTTCCCGGCATGGGGGACTTTGCGCTCGATACCACCCATTTGGTTTCCAGTTTCGGCTGTTCGTGCACGAACCTGTCCGTCCCGGGGTATATCGCCCGGTCCGCGACAGCGGCCCGTGCAGAGGTCAGCGATTTGGTGCAAGAGTATCGCGAGGCGTACGACGTTGCCCCAGATCTGACCGAAGCCGACCTCGAACATACGGCCCGCGCCGAGCTCGCCCTCCGGAGCATGGTCACCGAGCACCGGCTTGATGCGTTCTCCTACCAGTTCCTGGCCTTTGGCGAGGACGAGCGCACCTCGACGGTGCCGTTCGTGGCTGCCAGCCGCCTTATGGCCGAGGGCATCGGCTTCGGCGGAGAGGGCGACTTGATTGGCGCCGCCATGACGGCGTTTCTCAACTGGCTCCAGCCGCCCGCCACCTTCTCGGAAATGTTCACGATCGATTTCCAGGGCAACAGCATTTTCATGAGCCACATGGGCGAGGCGAATGTGGCGATGGCGCGGCGCGACCGGAAAGTGCCGCTCGTCGCCCGGCCCACGCCGATCACGCGCACACGCGACCGCCAGCTTGCGCTCGTGACGACCCTTGAGCCCGGCCCGGCCACCCTCGCCGCCCTCACGTTGGGCCCTGCAGGCAAATGGCGCATCATCGCCGCGCCGATCACGGTCGAGGATTTCGGGCCGCTGCCGGATTTCTGCGTTCCGCATTTCAAATTGAAGCCCGCGCAAGACGTCCGCGACTTCCTCTCCGCCTACGCCAATGCCGGCGGTCCCCACCACAACGCCGTCTGCTTCGGCGACGCGCGGCCGCGTCTGCGTCTGGCCGCCCGTTTGCTGGGCACCGAATACATCGAAGTCTGACCTATGCTGCTCGGCCTGGATCTGGGGACTACCAACGTGAAGGCGCTGGTCACGGATGCCGCTGGAAAGCCTCTCGCCCGCGGTTCCTGCCCGGTGCAGCTTTTCCGTCTGCCGGATGGCGGGGTGGAGCAGGACATTAACGAGATCTGGCGCGCAACCATTTCGGCGATCAAGGAAGCCGTGCGCACAGTCGACCCGAAGGACATCGATGCCATCGGCGTGTCCAGCCAGGGCGGCGCCATGCAGGTGTTGGACAAAGAGGGTCAGCCGCTGGGACGCGTCATCAGTTGGCTGGACCAGCGGGGGCGCACGTTCGACGAAACACTCACGCAAGAGCTTGGCAAAACCTGGTTCCTCGAGCGAATCGTTCACGGCGGCTCGTGGTTGTCCATCGGTCAGGTCCTCCGCCTCCGGAAAGCGCAGCCTGCCTTGTTTGATCCCCCGAATCGGATTGGTTTTGTAGGAGATATCATCGTAGGGCGTTTATGCGGCACCGCGGCGCACGATGGCACCTCGTGCGCCCTGACCCTCTTTTACAATCCCAAGGCACGCATCTACGACCCGGATCTATTGAAGCGACTCGCGCTGCTGCCGGAGCAGATGCCGATCCTGATGCCCCCGAGCGTGCCGGCCGGCGGGCTGACGGCCGCGATCTCGCGTGAAACCGGTCTGCGAACGGAGACTCCCGTTTCGCCTGCGGTTCACGACCAATACGCCTCGGCGCTGGCCACGGGTGCGACCAGAACCGGCACCGTCATGGTCGGCACCGGAACTGCCTGGGTCTTGCTGCACGTAACCGACCAACTCCCCAGACCGGCTACCGACCAGGCTTTTGTCTGCCACCATGTGATCGAAAGCCTGTGGGGGCAGATCCTTTCCATGGTGAACGGCGGCTCAGCTTTGACGTGGGCGCTGGAACTGACGGGCAATGCGGGGGCGGATGGCAAACGTACTGACGACCTTCTCGCTTCGGCGCCACCTGGAAGTGACGGAGTCGTCTTCTGGCCGTTCATGACTCCCTTCGGCGCGTCCGCCCTGGCGCCGGAAACCCGGGGACGTCTGGATGGACTCCAACTTCATCACCACGCGGCTCATATTATTAGGGCAGTAGTCGAAGGGCTCGGCTGCGAATTGAACCGTTACCTCGGGTTGCTGCGCGGCTCGGGCCAGCAGGTCGAGCGCCTGGTGATGGGCGGCGGCGCGGCTGCGAGCCGTGTTACGCCGCCAATGCTGGCGGACCTCACGGGCCTGCCGCTGCGCTGCTTCGCGGGAAACGATGCCAGTCTCATAGGTGCGGTCGTCCTCGCTCGCGGTCTGCTGGAACCAAAGCGATCTTTAGCTGCTCTGGCAGCAGAAATGAGCCCGGCATCCTCCGAAGTCACGCCGGGACCACAGGCGGCATTTTATCAAGAGCGATACGAACGGTACGTGAAATCCCTGCCTTTGGTACAGAGAGGTACGACAAAGGTCCCGATAAAGCCGGGGAGCAAGAAGGTACCCTCATGACTCCGCTTTACTTCGTCTGGGACTATACGGAGGTAGATCGCGCCTTTTGGCAGGAGCACCTGGAAGCCTGGCTTCCGGCTCGCCTCTTTGATGCCCACACCCACATCGCGCTCCCTTCGCACCGCCTCGTTCCCATGACCGATGCCAAGCGCCGGCAGTATTGGGTGAACGAACTGTTCGAACCAATCGAGGCCGAGACGGCGGAGCGATGCTACCGCACGGTCTTTCCGGGGCGCGAGCTGACTTGCCTCGCCTTCGGCATGCCCGACCTCGATTTCGATCTCGAAGCCAACAACGCTTACTTGCAGGCCGAATGCCCTAAGCGAGGCTGGCTTAGTCTCGCCGTGATACGGCCGCAATGGTCTCAGAACAAGATCGCTTCGTTACTGGATGCACCCGGAGTGATCGGCGTTAAGCCTTATTATTCCCTCATCAGCGCCAACCGCGAAACCCGCGACGCGCACCTCGAGGCCGGCATCTTCGATTTCCTCCCGCATCACATTCTCGAAGTCGTCAACGACCGCCACGGCTGGGTAACGCTGCACGTCCCCCGGGCGGCGCGGCTTGGACACCCGGAGAACATCCGTGAAGTTCGCGAGATCCGCCGCCGCTACCCCGACATCGCGTTGGTCATTGCGCACCTGGGCCGGTGCTATACCAAGCCTCACGCCCTGGACGCCCTGCCGCAGTTCGCTGAGGATCCAGGCCTGTTCTTTGACACCGCCGCGGTGCTCAATCCCGCCTGCCACCGGATCGCCCTGCAGCATCTGGGCCCCGGGCGCGTAATCTACGGATCGGATAATCCGATCCTCTACCTGCGGGGCCGCCGTCAATACCACGACCGCACCTATATCAACCGCACCAGTTATCCTTTCCATTTCAACCAAACGCGCGAGGCCCCCGAGATTGAGGCCAAGTACACGCTTTTCATGTACGAAGATCTCCGGGCAATCAAGGAAGCCTGCGAGGGCCTCGGCATAACCGCCAGGAAGGACATTGAAGCCATTTTTCACGACAACGCCGCCCGGCTGGCTCAGGCCATCCTGGCGCGGAAGACACAAAGTCCGAGCCCCACTCGCTCGCCATGAAAACAATCCGCTTCGGCCTAATCGGGTGCGGCCTGATGGGCCGCGAGTTCGCCAGTGCGGTCGCACGCTGGTGCCACCTGGTTGAGCCGGCCGCGCGA
Source organism: Verrucomicrobiia bacterium (assembly GCA_036524155.1). GTDB lineage: Bacteria > Verrucomicrobiota > Verrucomicrobiia > Limisphaerales > UBA8199 > DATDCV01. The sequence goes on along the minus strand of DATDCV010000270.1, from coordinate 35,936 downwards.
CCGGAGTTGGTGGCCGTCTGCAATCGCAGCGCTCCGGCCTTCGATTGGTTTCGCGGGAATTTTTCCTCCGTTCGCCAATTCACCCCTGATTACCGGGATCTACTCGCCAACCCGCAAGTTGAGGCCGTTTACATGGCGCTGCCGCACCACCTGCACCGGGAGGTCTGCTGCGCCGCGATTTCCGCGGGCAAACACCTCATGGCGGAAAAGCCGGTAGGAATCGATCTCGCCGCGAACCAGGCCATCGGGGAATGCGCCGCGCAGCATCCCGAAGTCATCGTCCGTTGCGCGACCCAATGGCTTTTCTTCCCCGCCGCGCAACGAATCGGCGAAGCAGTCGAACGAAGCGCTTTCGGGCGCGTCATCGAGGTCAACGCCGGCTTCCTGCACTCCAGTGATCTCGACCCAAACAAACCAATCAATTGGAAACGCATGATCGAGTTCAACGGCGAATACGGGGTGATGGGCGACCTCGGGCTGCATGTCTGCGCGTTCCCGTTCCGTGCCGGCTGGATTCCGCGGAATGTCCGAGCGATCCTTTCGGACATCGTCTCCGAGAGACCCGATGGGAAAGGTGGGCGTGTCCCCTGCCGCACGTGGGACAATGCCACCCTGCTTTGCGAAACGGTTGACCCTTTCAACGGGCATTCATTCCCGATGACGCTCAGGTTCGAGCGAATTGCTCCCGGGCAGAAAAATACCTGGTATATCGAAATTCTCGGCACCAAGGCCTCCGCGCGGTTCACCACCCGCAACCCGAACCAGCTCAAGTGGCTCGAGTACCGGGGTGGCGACCAGGTCTGGGGAACCCTTGAGGTCGGCCACGCCACCGCGTACAAGACTGTAACGGGCGCCATTTTCGAGTTCGGGTTTTCGGATTCGATTCTCCAGATGTGGGCGGCTTTTATTGAAGAACTGGTGCGCGGTCGGCCTGTCAAACGGTTTGCCGGTTGCTAGACTCTTTCCGAGGCCGCCATTAGCCACCGACTGTTCACCGCTGCACTGGCTTCACAGAAGAACAAAAGTGTCGAACAGGCAGGCTGATTTGCAGCGTCCGAAGCACGGCGGGAATGGAAACGATTTACATCGATGACGGGCAGCGGTCGAGAGCGCTGCAGCGCAATCAGGCCTTCTGGAAGGGGGAACTCGAGGAGGGCCCGTTGATGTGGGTGACCGCGCCGGGAGCCAGACCGAGCCGGTCAGTGCCTGAGCCTGCCACCGAGGAGGAGTTGTGGACGCACGTGGATTACGTGATTGCCGCGGCCGAGAGCGCCCTGTCCGGCACCTATTACGCTGGAGATGCCTTGCCGATTTTTTGCCCCTGGCTGGGTCCGGATCAATTTGCCGGCTGGCTCGGCGCAGATCTTCTGCTCCAGCCGCGGCAATCCACTTCCTGGAGCAACCCATTTGTGCGGGACTGGGATGAGCATCCGGAACTCCGGATTGATCCGGACAACCGGTGGTGGCGGCTTTACCTCCAACTCCTGCGCGAGTCGGTGCGGGCAGGCGGCGGCAGATGGGTGACGGGCTATCCGGACCTGCATTCGGGTATCGACGCTTTGCGGGCCGTCCGCGGCGCCGAACAGTTGGCGGAGGACATGGTGACCCGCCCGGCCGCAATCCACCGCGCCATGCGGCAGGTCACGGACCTGTGGAAATACGTGGTGGACGCCGTCTCGGCCATCATCCTGCCGGGCGAGCAAGGCACCTCGAATTGGACGATGGGCTGGAGCAGCGACCGGTTCCTCTGCATCGGGCAGAACGATTACTCCTGCATGATCGGTCCGCAGATGTTCCAGGAGTTCTGTTGGCAAGACAACCTCGAGTGCTGCGCCCACGTCGATCATGCGCTATACCACCTGGACGGCCCGGGTGCGTTGCGGCACCTGCCGTTGCTGCTTCGCCTGGAGCGGTTGGATTGCATCCAGTGGATTCAGGGCGCAGGTCAGCCCTTGCCCTCGAAATGGTTGAATCTGCTGCAAAGGATTCAGGAGGCAGGGAAATCAGTCCAACTCTATTACGGGCAAGGGCACGGAGGTGATGCCGACCTGAAGCACGAAATCGACATCCTCATGCCCAACCTGGATCCGGCGCGTTTGTTCATCTGGGCGACAGTGGGAACTGCGGAGGCAGCAGAAGAGATTGTCCACTACAGCCGGCGTGCGTTTCGAAATAGCAACGGCCGCCGATAGGCTCGATGGCGTTACAGGACCTGTGTTCCGCCGTTTCCAGGAAGGTGCAATGCTGTTTCCTGTTGCGGTGACAGAACTGAATTCTTCGGCCCCGGAAGCGACTCATCCGTCCCGCGAGGTTCACCAGCAAGAGCCAATATTTCTTAGAGCGACCCGTGCGCCATAATTGCCGCTTGAAATTCCGCCCCCGGGGTGCAGTGTTAAGACGCGAGCGTAACCACGGCAAAAATCATGAAAGCTTCAATTGATCCCATTCCGGCCACGCGAGAAGTGCCGACCAAACTTCTTCCCGCTTGCCGATGCGGAAAATCCCAGTCCAGCAGCAAATGGCCGGGTGGCGCCGAAGAGCGTTGGCTCGTCCTCAGACCAGGTGAGGCTGACAAGGAAGAAACGGAACCCAAGGAAGCTGAGCACATCGAGTATGAGTGCCTTTCGTGTAGCCGTCGGTATCGCCTGCGGGGCGCGAAGCTTTACGAGGTGCTTACTGACGGTTCGGAGCGGCCGTACATGCGGCAGGGCCAGTACGGCCGTTGGCTCTCATGCAGATGATTCCCGGACCGAATCCACGTTTCTGAATTCGCGGGCCCCGCGCCTTGGGGCTTGAGATCTCATGCGAGGGCCAATGCCAAGGTCCGTGGGTACATCAAAGAGGTCGGGAACAGAAAAGAACTGATTGCTCCCGGTGGGCGTTTATTGGGTATTTACGACGAGGTCTTGGATCAGACGATTCTTCCCGGTGGCCGATTGTACGGATATGTTGACCAGCTAATGAACCTGTTGGAGCATTGACGCCGCCTTGAGCCGGGGGGCCGCTGCGGCGATCCCAAATCTACTTCTCACCCTCGCCGTATTTCTCCTTCATTTTCCTCATATTTTCCTGCATCTGTTCCACGTTCAACTCTGGAACTTTCGGGAATTGTCGATTCATTTCCCGAAGCGCCTCCTGATATTGCTGCAAATCTTCTGCGAGCTTCTTTGCCTGTGCGACACTGGCAGGCGTTTTCGCTAGACGAATAAGTTCAGCAATTTCTTTTGCTAAATTGTCACACATTTTGATTCCGGAGTTGATTCTCTGTGCGAGCACTTTTCGCCCGTACTCCTTGGCAAGGTTATCCTGAATCCTCCTTACGAGCATGGTCTCTTGGTCAAGGAAGGAGCAGTGATCAAACGATTCTCCCGCTATTTTTTTTAACAGCAACGCCACCAAATATTGGTTAGTTTCCTGCGCTTTAGAGAGGTGGTCTGAGTCGCTTCGAAATCCCACTCGACAGCCGCATCACGAAATGGCTCAACGATTTTGGATTTCCCGTTAGGTTGACCGCTACCGCCTTGGCAGACGAGGAGTATTACTGCTTCGTGTTGGACGGTGTTCAACAACTTTGCGCGGCGAGCAAGGTTTTCCCGTGCATCCTTGACGCTGCGATATTCTCCAGCTTCGACGGCGACAGATGGACCAAGGAGGCGGCGGCTCAGAGCGAAGGTCTGATCTACTAGACAGCCGTCGTTCGGGCACCAACACCCGTACAGAATACCGTTAGCAATCGCCCAATCGAGAGAGGCTCACTTTTCACAGACTGAACTCCTCGCTAATGATCTCATCACGACGGTTCGAGAAAGTCTCAGTGGGATTCTTGTAAAAGTATAAGGTCCGGTTCTTAAGGCAGGTTTCCAGTTTTAGAAAAAACTCCTCAGGCCCTTTTGCTCGTTTTGCCACCCATATCTTCAGCCGCAATGTCGTGGCTGTCGGAAAATTAGTCAGGTCAAAATCACAGAGTTCCGAGCCATGAGGTCTGAGATGGCAAAAGCCATCAAGAACACGAAATTGGCATAGGGTCTCCCAATTGGTTCCATTGCGGAACTCCAACGATTTCATCCCGGTGGCATACGTGCGAGTGGAGTGGTTGGTGACGTTCAGCGAAACAAGGATACGGTTCCCCTCTCGCCTGTTGTTGATGTAACGAGCCGTTATGGGCGGGGAGGAGTGGCGGCTGATAATGCCGGGAACAAAAGGAATGCTCGGGAGGACGACCAAAACCACAAGCACTGCCAAGAGCTTCGGTTTCACAAAGAACGGGGATCTTGTGGTTGTCAGCAACTGATTCGAAGTCTGAGGTGTCACGTTTAACTCCCGCTTTGGACTGCTCTGGGTGATTACACCCCCAGCACTCAGCCGAGGCAACCGAGAATTTTGAACCCGGGCATATACTATTCAACGGCATGGGCCGGGTCGAATGGACTCAGTTCTGTTCGGGATCTCCGGATTCCGTTATCTCGTCAATTCTCTCCATTGCTTCATCATGGGCTTTCGTCTGTGGATGGTTCTCATTCCACCACGGACAATCAGTCCAGTCGAGGGGCGAGCCGTCACAATCGGGGGTGCCGCATTCGAGCCAGAACTCGCCATCCTGTTTGTACACCAGCACGGAATGCCCTGTGAATTGAGCCTCGCAGTGCAAACACCATTTGCTTTCATCCAAGCTTTTCCATGTGGTTCCCATGGGATGCTCGTTCAACAGCTTCAGCTTCTCCGGTGGACTGATTTCAATATATTTCTTCATGGGCCAGAGCCGTTGTATTCCTGAACGGCAGTCCCAGTAAAGACTGAAAGGGCCAAGCAGGACGGACGCCCCTTCGATTCGCAGGAATCCGTTCTAACGGTCATTCTAACGGGAGCGCCAAAAACACCATTTCTGACACTTGGAACACAGAAAAAGGAAAAATAACTTCTGAGTGCAAAAAGCCTGAAAAAACGTGCTAGAATCAGGGTGATCTATGAATACAAATGGAGCGAGCGAAGGGATTCGAACCCAAGCACCCCAAATTGCCAGCCCGTTTTCGGGCTGACATAAGTTCTCATTTCTCAAGAGGTTACCGCCTTTGTATACAAAAGGCCAATCCCAAAAACGTAGGGAAGCACTCGGAAAAAGTTGTCAGGAATTGTCAGGAAAAAATTGCAGGCGATGTGTTCGCGCCACACTGCCCCAATCGCTGGTGGAGTGCGTTTCCGGTCTTTAAGCCTGCTCGCGTTTCGGCTAGGCTTTGCAGCGTGCCGCGAAAGCAAACCGTCGACCCTGACTTCGACCCGACGATGGACCGCGTCATCGACATGCTCCACGGGGACGACCTTTACTATCATCAACGAGTAAAGCGCGTGCTGTCGCAAGCCGGGTTCAAAGTCAGTCGTGTCGAGCGGGAAGAAGTTCACCCCATTTGGCACCTGTGGCTCAAGCGCGGCTCGTTCCCGGTTGAAAAGGACAACGCACTCGCTTCCCGTCAGGTCCGGCAGGTGCTCAAGAAATCCGGTCTGAAGGTTAAGCCTGACGAATTCCGCGTGCTTCGGCAGGATGGCGACCGGTTGCGGTGCGTGTTTATGTTTACTTGGGGTGCACCTGGCACGTTGACCTGACTTCTCGGGAGCGGTTTGTTCGGACTAGTCGGCGCTCTACCCGAGTTTCCGACACGGTCACGGATGGCGCTGGTCCAAGCCAGTCAACATCTCCACTGCGTTTAGCCATTCCTGAACCGCTTCGCGCTTATTGAACAGCACCTGCTCTGCCGACCAGCCGCGCTCACGAAGGGCGCGAACCATCTCCCGGCCTTCCTGGGACAGGCTGGTATGGACGATGATTGGGCACATCGGTTGGTGCCCGGAGAGCGCCTGGACCGCATCCATGCCGTTGCCTGGATTCGGAGTGCGGCTGTCGCCCAGGTCGTAATCCAGGGAAATCAAGTATGCGCTGGGCAGCCAGCGGGGCATCTGCTTCCGCATGGCCCAGACGTTATCCCAGCACTGGAGCGTGAAGCTGCCGGGCAAGGTTCCGAGCGCCTCGCGCATCAGCCCGATGCGCGTCTCGCTGTCCTCCAGGACCAGGATGTTTTTTCGTTCGTTGTCCATCCGCCAGATGCTGACCCAAAGAAGTAGTTTTGCTCAAGGTTGGATGTGTTGCTGAACTTGGTACCGCTGGTATCGCGGCGGCCTGACCAGTGCCTGTCACCTCCTGCTCGGCACCCAGCCCTGTTTTTCGCATTCTGCGATGGCGCTCATCGGGACCAGGATGCGCCCGCCAATGCGCATTCGAGGCAGCCGCTCTTGGCGTACCATGTCGCGGACCGTTTCGGGGTGCAGCTTCCACCTTGCAGCGACCTCGGCGACTTTCAGGTACTCCGGCTCGCGCTTTGGTTCCGCCGCCGTCGTCCTGGTCGCCGGAGGCGGCACCTGGGGGATGGCCACGGCTGCGCGCACCGCCTGGATTACCTCGGCTTTGTTCTCGTCCAGCCAGCTTTTCAGTGTCGCGCCGACCACCTGCTGGAGCGCGGTCAGCACCACTTCGTTTGCCTTTGATTTCATGATTATGGTGGATTCTGGCCCGTGCCTTTCTGATGCACTCGGGTACGTGCCGACGGTTTCACGCTCATTGAGCAGCACGCTCTCGGCGCACCATTCACACGAGCGTGGGATGAAGCCTCAAATTCCTCCTCACGGCGCTTTGGCCAGGAGCCGGTCATCTACGGCCTGGGGTGTCCAGCCACGCGCTTGTCAACAGGTTTATTACCTTAATTCGTAGAAGGTTGCGACGACGTGGTCAAGACCACCCGAAAAACAGCGTGCTATGGTCGCGCCTGTGAGACAGACCGTTGAGTCCAGGAGTTTTTCGAGCCGCCGCTGGCCGGGCTTGGCGGTCCGTCTCACATCGTTCCCCAACTCGTCGGCGGCGGCTCACCAGTCTGCGCGATTGCAGGGTCAAAAGGCCATGCCGTGTTAGGTGCTGTGGTCCTGATTAAATCAGGCACTCCAATATCCGACATGGCCAGCGCGTTAAACAAATAAAGTAAAAATATGAATGAACTCGCAAAGCAATTCACCGAAGAGGCGAACCCCACACGGATACAATCACTCAGGCAGCGGCATGTATGGCTCGCCATATTGCTGAATCCGGTGTCGTAGCCAAGCCCGACGGCATCCGTTCATTAATGGCATGCGGTGATGACTACGATTTCTTCGTCCTTGTCCACCATCATGTCAACGGCAGCACAATCGTCGCGGCCCGTAATTGCGGCATCCCCGACCGGATGGAGAAGCTGTGGCTCGATGCAATGGCAGAAGCTTCGAGGCCGTGCCCGGAATCCACGGCAGTACCGAGCTTGAACCACAATCCTAAGATTTGGACCGAGTTTGAACTGTGGCTCACCGTTCTGCGACAGGAAATCCAAGGTGCTGAAACGCTTGAGGACCTCGGCATCACCGACCCCGCTGATAAGGCTGCCGCAAAGAAGGCCCTCAAGGGCCTCGTAAATGAACTTGAGCAGCTTAAAGCGAGCGCAAGCTAATCCGACACGCCCCAATGACGCCTGCCGACCTGTCGGCATTGCGCGGTAGGCGTGTCACAGTGTTTGGCAGGGGCACCAGGGCGTTGTCGTTCACGCTCCGGCAATTTGTATACAATTGCCGGAGCCTTCGCCGACTCCTCCAACTTCCCGATTTTCTGTTCTCTTGCCTGTATGTTTAACCTTCACAGGATTTCGGGCGCGTGCCATGAAGCCGGGCACGCTGTAGTTGCTCGCCATCTCGGATTGCTCATCCGGGAAGCCAACTATAACGGCCATCCTGGTGGTTATGTGGACCTCCTGCCTTGCGCCATCTTCGACGCGTATCCGCTGGTGGCAGGCTATGTTGCCCAGTTGATGGCGGCTGGCAAAAAGGAGAGCATCCATTTCAGGGTGGAGGCTTCATCTGACTATCAGCGCATCTGGGGACTGCTTCGCCCTCACCTTGATAAGGACCAGTTGAGCGCATACGAATACAAGCTCGAAGATGACGTGGCTGGGTTTCTGAACCAACCGGAGGTGTGGAAGTGCGTAGTTCGCTTCGGCGAGGCACTATCCCGCTCCGGGCACCTGACCTCCGATGAGTGCATGAGACTGACAGATGAGTTACCGAGAGCAACACTCGTTGAAGCTCAGCAAACCTTGCTCAGCCCCGTACTCCACAACCATTTTGGCCGCCGCCTCGGACGGGCCAAGCGGGCGCAACAGGAAAAGCTCCTGAGCGAAGCCGTGGAAAAATTGCGTCCCGCCTTCCAAATCCGACCACCGTTCGGCGACATTCGACGCACGCTCCAATACGAGGCTTACTCAATGGACAAAGTTGAGCAGGTCATGCTCGATGTGTACAGCTTCTGGCTCCAGCCCGCATAGCCTCCCTGGTCACGTGCTGCCGCCCGCAGATGCTTAGTGTAGACAGCCGTCCGGCCCTCCGCCAGCGCTGCGCGGTCACCGGACTGATTCCAGCATCATTGGCAGAAACGGTAGAGGCTGATGATGGGACGATTGCCCTTCGTGAAGTTTGAAGTCATGTTCATGCTCTCAAAATAGCCAGCTTCCAAGGGGTGCGGCCCATCGCGCAGCGTGGTGATTTGCACATTCCCCGCCAGTGTTTACAATGACGCGCCCTGTAGGACCGAAAGTGAACTATGTCGTACGTGCATGGCTATTCAGAGCGAGAAACGCAGCGGCTGTATGAGCAGGCGGAGATTCTGGAGGACATCCTGCATACCGGCACGCATTTCCCGGAGAAGGCAAACGTCTTGGAGGCCGGGTGCGGGGTGGGTGCCCAGACGCGGCTTTTAGTTAAGCGAAGTCCTGGTGCGGTGTTTACCTGCATCGACATTTCCGAGAAGTCGCTGGCAACTGCCAACCGGCTGAAGGAGCAGGCGCGGTTCGACAATGTCACCTTCCGCCGGGAGGACATAACCCGGCTCAGCTTTGCGGATGAAACGTTCGACCACATCTTCGTCTGCTTTGTCCTGGAACATCTGCATGTTCCCGTCGCGGCGTTGATGGAACTGAAGCGCGTCCTCAAAACGGGCGGAACGATTACTGTCATCGAAGGGGACCACGGTTCGTGCTTCTGGCACCCTGAAACGCCAGAGTCCATCGCCGCCTGGAAAGGTCTTATCACCGCGCAGCGGAACATCGGCCACGACCCGAACATCGGACGCCGACTGACGCCGCTGCTTACAGAGGCGGGATTTGAACTGCGAACCTGTGAACCGGCTTGGCTGTATGCCGACCACCTGAAACCTGAGTTGCGTGACGGCATGGTGGACCACATCATCGTGCCGATGGTGCAGTCTGCCGAGCACCAGATATTGGCCGATAATCTTGTGCCCAAAGAGGTTTATGAACGAGGCATCGCTGACTTGTCCAGCGTAGACCAGACTGACGAAGGGGCGTTCTTCTACACGTGGTTCAAGGCAGTGGCAGGAAAGCCGTAACGGTCGTTGCGCGACGTGAGTCGCTCGAATGCTGGAACGGGTTCGAGCGGGCGCGTCGTGGTCCGCATCGCAATGGCTTTTCCCTTTCTGGATGCGGGCCTCGACGCTAAGTTGCCGGTCACATGCGCCGCTGGATTCAGAAGCTCGTGATTATTCTGGCTACCGGCTACATCTTGTTCTTCTATTCCGAGCGCGTGTTCTGGTCGTTCCTGCGACCGGGTGACAAACTCTCCGACTTCGTGCTGGGCTGGCTCGTTTACAGCCTGCTCGCGTGGCTGGTCCTCTTGCTTGTCCGGCAGTGCCGAATCGCGTCGTTTCCAGCCGTGTTTCTGGCGGGAGCCGTCTACGGCTGGGTGGATGAGGGCGTGGTGGTCGATACCCTCTACGGCAGCGCCGACGGCCCTTTCCCCGCGTCTATCTCGTTTACCGGACTCGCGTGGCACGCCTTAATCAGCGTCGGCATTGGCTGGTACTGGCAGGGCAAGGTGTTGAGGGCGGCGAAAGCTTCAAGCGTCGCAGCCTTCTCGGTCGCCGTGGGGTTGGGCTGGGGACTGTGGGCCGGGTGGTGGCCTGCGGAACTGGACAAAAGCAGCACATCACTGGCCGCCTTCGCGGCGCATACTGCGGTGTGCTCGATTCTCTTGGTCCTCGCTTGGGCTGTGCTGGGTCTTGTTCCGGCGGACTGCTTCCGACCGGGGAAGTGGGAGATGCCGATTTTGGTCGCAGTCGTCGTGGTTTTCTTCCTCGCCATCCGCGTACCGGCCACCCCGCGCTCTGCGCTCATCCTGCCTCCCCTGCTGCTCGCCTGTACCTTCGGCCTGAATCGGAATCGAATCCACGAACAGCGTCCCGACCTCGTGGACACGTTCGTCGGTCGCATCCGACTTCGGTCATGCTTGTGGCTGCTACTTGCGCCAGTCACGGCTATCGCCGCCTACGCTCCGGTAGCAGTCTGGGGTTGGGCATTGCCTACCAACAAAATCGTTTACCTCACCACGATGCCTCTTGGCTTCTTCCTGTTCATCCTCAGCCTTTGGTTTCTTCATCGCCCGCGCCGTCATCCAGCACCACAACCGGCTGTCGGTTGAACTCGCCCCGCCAGCCACAGGTTAACCACGCCGAAGGCGACCACGAACGGGCCTTCGCCGACCGTCCAGGACAGCGGCATTCCTACCGCGCAGTCGATGGCGAGCATCATCACGCCAAACACGACTCCGGCCAGGGCGAGGAAACGCACGACGGGCAGATACCGGCGCACGTCGCCCGCCAGAAACACGAGCAGCGCGCCGTGGAGCGCGTAGAGCGCCGAAATCGAGCGAGTCAGGTAGCCGACAATCGGGACGTGCGGCAACTCTCCCAACCCCACCTGCCCGTGAATCGAGTTCATCCAGTCGAACGGCAACACCACTGCGCCCAGGGCGGTGAGCATGACCGCGCCGCCAAGCCGCAGCAGCCAGACCAGGATTCGTTCATTACGGTTCATGGCCAATGTATACGACAGTGGTGTGGCCCCTGTAAACTGGGCCGTGTCGAGTGTGATTGTTCTCCTGCTGGCGCTGCGGCATTTGGTGATTGGCAAGGGTGGCTCCGAGGTTTAGTACGCAGGCCAGTTATGTTAAGCCGGTTCAACAGGTCAGGCGGGCGATGGGTGGAATCCCTGAAGCATCGTGGGTGGGCTGGGCCAAACGCACTTCAGGCCGTTCTCCTGGCCTGCCTCTTGGTGCCAACGTCCTGCCGGGCCGCCGTTCTCACTTGGACGCGTTGGGAACAACCGCTAACCAGCACGGTCGCGTATACAAATCCGGGCACCGTGACCCTTAAGGTCAGCTACGCTGGGCCGAACCAGAGAACCATGAACGGCCTTGGCTTCTGGGACGGGAGCAACTCGTTCCGAATCCGCTGCCTGTTTCCCGAACCCGGCCACTGGACTTGGCAGACCACCTGTTCGGATTCCAGCAACGCCGGTTTGCATAACCGCAGCGGGTCGGTCGAGGTAACGCCTTACTCCGGCTCGAACCCGCTCTACCGGCATGGACTCTTGCGAGTAGCCGATAACCACCGGTTTCTGGCGCACGCCGACAGCACGCCGTTCCTCTGGATTGGAGACACGCCTTGGACGGCCCCGATGAACGCGAGCCTGGAGGACTGGCAGACCTACCTTCGCGACCGGCGCGACAAAGGGTTCACGATTCTGCAAGTTTTCTGCGCGAGCGACTGGGCGGGTAGCAAAGACGTGGAAGGCAACGCGCCTTTCCTGGACGCGGGACTCACCCATCCGAACCCGGCCTACTGGCAGGAGTACGACCAGAAGGTGCAGATGGCGAACGAACAGGGATTGCTGGTGCTCATCGTGGGCCTAATGGAGCCGGTCAAGCGATACCCCGACCCTGCCTCCGCGCAGCAGTTCGCCCGGTATCTGGTCGCCCGGATGACCGGCAATTTCGTGATTTTCTCGCCGAGCTTCGATAGCCCCTACCGTGACCTGGGTGATGCGGTGGGAAGAACGATTCGCGAGTGTGTTCCCCTGCATCTCATCACCCAACACCCACAGGCAGTGGCCGACAGCCAACGCTACTACGACCAGCCGTATCTGGACTTCTGCGGCGTGCAAACTGGAGCGGGCTGGGGTACGAAGCCTCTGGGTGCGGACATTGCCGCCCGCAACGCGGTCGATTGTTGCCTCGCGCTTTACAACCACCATCCGCCCAAGCCGGTCGTTAATATGGAAGCCCGTTACGACAGCGAGTTCAACGAGAAGCAGATGCCCCGGCTGCCGCGAAGCTGCGGGTACTGGGCCTTCCTGTCCGGGTGCGCGGGCTACACGTATGGCTGCGCGGGCCTGTTCAACTGGGGACTCACCAGTACGCATAACGACCCGCAGGCCACGCTCTGGGATTGGCGTTCCGCCATGAACCGCCCGTCTTCGACCGAAATGAAGCATCTGGCCGATTTCTTCCGTGGCCTGGAGTGGTGGAGACTGGAACCGCACCACGACGTAATTCTGAACCAAGCGGATGACCCGACGAAACGCATGGTGCTGGCCAAGTCCGCCGCTGGAGATTTGGCCGTGGCCTACCTGCCTGACAATCCCGCCATCACCATCGAGATGTCCAGCTTCCCGGCTCCCATGCGGTGGCGCTGGTTCAACCCGGCGACCGGTGAGGCCCAGGGGAGCCAAGACTCCACGGACCGCCCTGGACAAAAGACTTTCCAGCGGCCATCCGACTGGGAGGACGCGCTGCTGGTGCTCGTGCAGGTTGCCAAGAGATAACGGATGAGCCGTTTTATCCAGAACCGCTTCCACAGGCGAGGTCCTTGGGCGAGCAGGTCGTGGGGACCTTGTGGCGAGACTAAAGCCTGCCGAAACGAGAATGGTAGAACTCCGGGTACTTTTGCTCCATGCGGTCGAAGTCCGCGCTGGTAAGGCGCAGCCGAGGCTCGATGCGCGAAATGTCGGGAAAATTTGTGACGTATTGGCGGATTTTTTCATCGAGCAGGAGGTCGGGGTCGGCCAGCATTTCCTGTCTCCACTTCCACTGTGCGATGGCTTCCTGTGCCGCTTCTTCGCGCCGTTTTTCAAGCGGAGCATATGCGTCGTGGTAGGATGGCCCTGCGGTCAGTAACTTGCCCACCACGCTGCCCAGGCAATCCCCAATCGCCATGCCGCCGCCCAATGCGGCTCCGATGCTGAACCACGTCATAGTCTAACTGTATACAAACGCGTGGTGTTTTGCACTGCTCGGCTGACGGCGAATATTCACATCGAGCGCGAAATAGTATTCTGCCGCTCGTACTCCAGGATGGCGCTCAACGGGACCAGGACTCTTCGACCGACGAACATCCTGGGAAGCCTCCCCTGGCGCACGAGTCGTCGGACGCTCTCACGGTGAAGCTGCCATCGGGCCGCTATGTCAGCGGTGTTCAGGAACTGAGGTTCGGCCTTCGTTGCCGCTAACGCCGTCTTGGCTGGCGGAGTCGGCACCTGGGGCGTGGGCACAGCGGCCCGCAGCGCCTGGATGACCTCGGCCTTGTTCTCGTATAGCCAACTTTTCAACGTCGCGCCGACCACCTGCTGGAGGGCGGTCAGTACCTGTTCGTTTGCATTTGAATTCATGGCCGGAACGCTGCTGGAAGCATCCTTCCTCGGCAACAAGTCAGCGGGAGGAAACCTCAGCGGCCTCAATTATCAACCTCTGAAACCGAGCCGTTCCGGTAAACATCATTTTTTAATCATCCTTGCTGGTAACCCGACAAAACTGCTACGCTCGACCAGCTTGTCGTCAATGTCGTCGGTATGGTTATCGCAACGCTGGATATTCACGGAAGAAGTGTGCGCGGCGCTCAGCCGGGCCTTGCACATGTACATCCGAAGGCCGGAGGCGTTGCGTGAGCATCGCCGCCAATGACCTCGCCGATGGCGTAGTGCTGGCTGGTTCTCAGTTCAGCGAGCCAATGCGAGTCATTGGTAACCCCTGCCGCTGGCGACGGCTTCGCGCTCATCAAATTGCCTCTAACCTCCTTCGGACCATGGACCATTCTCCAGCGCGTGGTATCAAAAAAAGAAAGCGCTCCAAAGGAAGCGTCCCGACCAACGTGGGGGAGGATTACCGTGCCGGAAGGCGGAACAATTCGCTCCCCGCTGAAGCTGGGGAACTCACACACAAGTTATGCTAAATCTTCAACTTCGTGATGAATTCAAGGGTGGCAGGCTCAAGGGCACGACCATCGACTTCTCCGCAGATGAGACGACGGGGGCACTGAACAAGCCTGCCGCCGAGTTCCTTGGTATCACCTACCCTTCAGTGGACATGCTCAAGGTACTGGAAGAAGCCCAACCTGGAAAAGGCCACCCGATTGTCCTCTTGGGCGGGCGTGGGTTAGGCAAATCACACCTGATGGCTGCTCTATTTCATGCCATGAAGGATGCCCCTGCCGCGACGGCTTGGCTGGCCGACTGGTCTATCAACCTGCAACGGCCCGAAATCGCAGCTTTTAAATTCCGCACCAATTGCCTGGTGATTGCTGAAAGCCTGCAACGGCAGCGATACAAAGCTCTCTGGGATATCCTTTTTGACCAACACCCCCATGGAAATTACATAAAGGGAAAGTGGGAAGGAATGGGCGCGAAGAAGCCGGATGTGCCCAGCGATTTACTTCTTTTGGAAATGTTCAAGGCTCAACCCACCGCCCTGCTCTTAGATGAATTCCAAACCTGGTACGATGGGTTAAGGAATACACCACAGTACCCTTGGCGCAACTGGGCTTTCAACTTCATTCAACTGTTGTCCGAAATCGCAAATGACCATCCTGAACTTCTTAGTTTGGTTGTCTCCATACGAGATAATCAATCAGAGGCTTGCCAGCAGATTCACCGAATAAACCCGGTTGTGGTTGATTTCCAAGGCAAACAAGCAAAGAAAGACCGTCAACGGTTGCTGCTTTATCGCGTATTTCAAAACCGAACCAACGTCCCTCCCGCAGAGATTGAATCTCTCATCAAGGCCCACGTGACCGAACATCTGCGACTCGCTGAAATTGCCCCGGCACAGCACAACACAAGGGTAACCGATTTTGTTGAAGCTTGGCCATATTCCCCGGTGCTTATGGGGTTGCTAGAAGACCAAGTGCTTGTTGCAACGCAGGCTCAAGAAACCCGTGACCTCATTCGCATCCTCGTTGACCTCTTCAAGACGCGGGGAGAGCAGTCGCCCGTGATTACAGCAGCCGATTTCGATATCACTGCCGAAAAGGGCTGCATAGCGTCCCTACTAAGTTCGGTAGCCAATCCGCTTCACCGCACGCTACTCCAGAAGGCGCAGCGCAATCTCGAAGCGGTGCAGACCGCCGTGAAGGAACCTGTCAAGAACGTTCCCCATGCGGCGGAAATCATTAGCGCCCTTTGGTTGCGGTCGCTTAGCGTGGAGAAAATCAATGGCGGGGTACCCGCCGAGCTTCAGGTTGATATCACCCGTGCGTTGCCGGTGGACGACAATGCCTTCGCGGCAGAGATGGCGCTCATTCGAGAAAACAGCTTCAACATCCACCCGGTCGGGAATCGGCTAGTGTTCAAAGAAGAGGAGAACGCGGAGGGCAAGCTACTGGCCAACGCCAAGAATGACCGACTATTTGATAAAAGTGGAGAACATGACGGGCAGGACATTGAGCAACTTGCCGCCGAAATCCGCTACGTGCTTGCGGGGACGGAGGAAATTTCGCGCCAATTCCGGGTGGTCGTGCTGCGGAAGAACTGGCGAAGCGACCCGTGGAACGATTTGCCGGAGAGGGACCGACCAGACCAGTGGGGAAATCAACTCGTGCTCATTGCGCTGCCGGAGTATCCCGAAAACGTGGAAGCGATTCTCGGGGCTTGGCTGAAACAACATATGGCGCAACGCCGGAACACGCTACGATTCCTCCTGCCGCGCAAGACTGAGGTCAATATTTATTTTGACCCCGACCTGATTATCTGTGCGCGTGCAGTATATTTGGCCGGGCAGTGGAAGCAAACCGACGAAGCGTACAAGCCGCTATTCCAGACATACCAGAACTCCCACCTCCGGCCAAAACTGCGGGACAAGTTTGATGTGTTTGCATTGCTGGACATCTGGAATTTTGCCCAGCCTGGCCAGTGCAAGTTCATCATCGAGAAGCACAGCGCCACGGGCGATAAAATTCCGAAAGCCGTCCAGACCAAAATCGAAAACGAAATCTTCGCGCCGGAGGACTTCGAGGCCATGGCCGTTGCGCAGGCAAAGAGCAGCGCCTCCCTGGCCAAGTTCATCGGAGAGCTTCAGGAACCCGCCATTGGCGGGAATCATTGCATCCCGTGGCTCGGTGAAGTGACAGCGAAAGAGCGGGTGCTGAAGCTTTGTGCGGCGGGGAAATTGGCTATTAACGTTCGGGGTCTGGAACTATTGCAGGCCGCGCCCGGAGAAACGGAGGAAGCCTGCTGGATACGCATAAAGGGCAAGCTAGGTTCTGGTAAGGAGCTTGAGCAGACGATTTTGCAGCCGCCCGGCGCGGTCCCGCAGAGTGGAGGCACTTTACCGCTGCCGCTGGGGCCAATCACCGCGCCGCCGGTCACGCCTGCGCCGGGAACGGCCCCTGGCACTCCGCCGAGCATCTTTGGAGGTGGCAACACTCCGCCCACGGGGCCGCACTTTAAGCCACTCGCCACGCCGCCCAAAACACCCGTCAACCTGCTAGGTGAAGTCGAGAAGTGGGGAATCACACCGGCAACGAATCTCTCAAATATCAACGTCAACGTCGCCAACATGACTGGAGCGCAGTTGAGCCATTTGCTCAAATCGCTGCCTGATGGCATCTCCTACGCGCTCAATCTGGACAAGGAGGCGCAATGACATCGGGGCGCGACTCCACGTCGGACGCTCTGCTCACTGCCGCCCCAGAGGAGGCGTGGCAGGCTGTCTTCGAGAAATTGTGGAGCGTCTTCTCTGCTCCGCTTTCGCTTCCGCACGTCGAGCGCGAGATTAGCGAGCGGGAGCGTGCGCTGAGCGAACTGGAACTGGTGCTGTCGGGTTCGGCATGGGAGTTGTGGCAGGCTTTTGAATCGTCAGTGCCTCGCACCGCCGAAGCGGTCGTTTCATTCTGGGACACCGCACCTTCAGGCAAAGCGGTGCTAATTCTCGACGGTCTATCACTGCGGGAATTGCCGTGGCTGCTCCAACAGGCGAAAGAGCGTGGATACGCCGTCCATGAAGCCGGGGTGCGCGGGGCGGAATTGCCCAGCGACACGACGCCTTTCGCCAGAGCACTGGGATTCAGCCAGCGGTCTGCACTCGATAACAACGGGGCCGGTTCTGCTCACCGTTTGCCGGGCGCACGAACCGAAAGCCTCAACGTGCCTTGGGAAGATTGCCTCGACTGGATTGGTTCCGCCCCAGCCATCGTCCTCTGGCATCACTGGCCGGACGAGCGGGTTCACCAGTTGGCCGAGCCGGGGGATGGATTCCAAAAGCTCTGCCGGGAAGCAGCGGAGAAGCTAACGTCCGCCTCATTCTGGAAAATGATTGAGCGCATGTCCACTGGCCGCCGGTTGGTCATCACAGGCGACCACGGTTACGCCGCTTCCGGTACTTTTTCGGATGTGGGCAAGGAGCAAGCTGGCTGGCTCAAGACTAAATTCGGCGGCAGCAGATTTTCGTGCGGCCCCGGCGCGACCCACCACTGGGTACCGCCGATTTCCCTAAGCCTCACGACGGCGCATGGTACAAATCAATTCGCGCTTGGACGCCGCAAGTGGCGCAGCGCCGGAGGGTATCCGACCTTGGCGCACGGTGGGCTGTCCCTGCTCGAAGTAGCGGTTCCTTTTATGGAGATTTCTAACCCCCACTGAATCATGCCTCCACGCAAGAACGGAAAATTAAAGAAAGAATTGCTTACAGACCAAATCACGGCTGCGCTTGGGGCGGGTCGCGAGGTTGCCGTTGAAACAGTTGATTTTTCGGACCCAAATCGTCCCAAGACGTGTCTTGAAGTCGATTTTCCTATAATCCCTATAAACACGGTGTCAGCGATTGAGGGCAGTTCCGGCTCGACCAGAAAGCCCGTGTATCAGGTCACCAAGTGGTGGGCGCGCCGCAACTCGACCATTTTTCGGGCGATGCTCTTAGCCGCAGGGATGAGAGCACCACAAGATGACAGCAAGGCAGCTAAAGCCGTGTGGGATGTTTATTACGGCAACCACCAAAGGCGGGGCGCTCTCCGCCATCTCAAGGTAGCCGACCCTTTTATGGGGGGAGGTACGACCATTCTTGAGGGTTCCAGGCTAGGCATGCAGATGTTCGGATGCGACCTCAATCCAGTTGCATGGTTTGTGGTGAAGAACGCGACGGCACATGTCCCAATTGAAGAGGTTAAACGCCTGCTCGCTGAAATTGAGGCGGAGGTAAAACCCCTTTTAATGCCATACTACGCTTGCGACGGGCCGGATGGGGAAAAGGGGCAGTGGTTCCGGAAGGCGGGGACTAAGGCAAGAGAGAGGAAACTCACACAGCCTGAACTTGGCGGTGGGCAACAAACTGAGATGGAAAACGAGATTCAATGGGAAGCACTGCCCCCGGATTTCGACATTTTTTCCGTGCCGTGGCAGGACAGGAAGCTTTACAGGTACGAAGGACCAGAAATTGTCTATACCTTCTGGGCTAAACACGGTCCTTGTCAAAGAGAAGGGTGCGGGCACCGGACCCCAATCATGTCCAGCCCGGTCGTTTCCGTTAAGACTCTCACAGTAGACGCTTGGCAGGACTGGGAATGCCGTAGCTGCGGAGCGGTTTTCGATATAGAGCGCCACGCCACTCGAATGGCCCCGGATGTACCTTTATCAGTTGCACCTGAAGAAAAACCATTTTCCATCATGGACGATGATGGCCGGTTTGCTTGTCCCCGTTGTGGAAAAATCCGGCAGGACACGAAGGCGTTCCAGGAGGGCAGTTCGCCCGACTTAGGAAAAGCGAAGAACAAGAAGGTTGAATTAACGCTGCTTGTGCATCCTCAGTGGCTGGATGGATGTCCGAAGTTCGACGAGCTAGGCCGTGAGTACGGCGGGAGTGCTACCGATGCTGTAGATGCCACTATTCGCTGGAACAACGCCCGTGCGGCTAAGTTACGCCTACTTGAGGTACGAGGGTTGGTCACCGTCACAAAGGTTACCAAGAAAGGGGAAACCAAGACCCTGACAGTCGTTCCACCGGAGGTAACTTGCCCACAAACTAAAGTGACATTCTACACAGACGAGCGCGGGGGCAAGGTACCGAAGCAATCAACATTCGCGTGTGGAGCCGATGGCTCACCAAATGACGTTCTGTCAGCAATCAAAGCGACGCAAAAGACAGGCCCGATGGCCGTGTACCTAGTCCAATGTTATAGCAAGAAACGCGACAAAGAACAACGTCCTTATAACGGACGCTTTTTTGCCGTCCCATCCGAGGCCAAACGATACAACGTGGCAGTGGAGGAGTGGGCATCCCGCAACGAAGCCGACCTGAAAGGCTTCTGGCCGGAGAGCAAACTTCCTTATGGTTTCATGACCCATCTTAACAATGGCGGGCTTCCGAACCACGGCTTCACGCACTGGTGGAAGATGTTCTCGCCAATACAGCTTCTCGGTCACGCTCAGGTCTTGAAGGCCATTCATACCGCCAATGCCTCGCAACCGGCGAAGGAAGTTGCGCTTGCAGCCTTCCAATCGTACCTCCGAAACCAATCGCTCTTCACAATTTGGGACTTCGGAGCCGACCAGATAACACCAATGTTCTCTAACGCCAATTATCACCCAAAATCAACACCGGCGGAAACCTGTGCATTTGGGGAGCTTGGCCGTGGAAGTTGGTTGTCCTGTGTCGAAGGGGCGCTTGAGGCATTGGCGTGGTCTATGAATCCTACCGAGTTGGCTGCGTCCGAGCCGTTGGCCCATCAGGGCATCCACTTGGGTGGTAAGGGCAAGAGTGTCAGAACACTGACCCGCGACCCGGTGCTACCGGTCGAAGCGATTGCTTGCTGTTCTGCTTCGGAACTCAAGGACTCTCCTACGGAATCATTCGACCTCGTCATAACTGACCCACCGTTTGGTGGGCTTCTGCATTATTCCGAGCTTTCGGACTTCTTCTACGTTTGGCTTCGTTTACTTCTCCGGCAAAAGTATCCACAGGAGTTTGAGGCAGATTACACACCGAAGGCACAGGAAGCCGTGGCCAATGTGGCAAGAAATCCCGATGATGCAGACGCATTTTATCAACGCATTTTGACTGACTGCTGGCGCGAGTCGTACCGGGTATTGAAACCGGGCGGCATTTTGGCTTTTACTTTCCACCACAGCGAAGACGAGCCATGGGTAGGAGTCCTAGAAAGTCTATTCGACGCAGGGTTCTACCTCGAAGCGACCTACCCCATCCGCAGCGATGAAACAAAGGGTGAAGGTGCTAAGCCTGGCACATTCGGCTCCCAGACAATCGAATATGACATCATCCACGTTTGCAGGAAAAGGATGTCTGACCCACAGCCAATAAGCTGGGCACGACTGAGACGTCAAATCGCTGACGATGTCAGGCGAATAAAAAACCTCCTTTCACAACATCAGCAGGAGGGACTTCCTGCTGCTGACTTGCAGGTTATCAAACGCGGAAAGGCTCTCGAATACTTTTCAAGGCACTACGGCAAGGTCTTCGTTGAGCAAGGCAGAGATTTCACCATTCGTGAGGCGTTGGTCGGCATCAACCAACTACTCGACGACGATACGAGCGGGGTCGGTGCGCCCGAAGCGCCGCCCGCCAACGCTGAGCCGTACACTCGGCAATTTTTTCGCATCTTCTACGAGACGACAAAGGTACCACGCGACCAGGTGCAAAAATTCCTCCGTGGCACGGGCATCGCACCCAGCGACTTTGAAGAGCGCGGGTGGTGCTCCGAAAAGAACAAAGTCTTTGCGCTTACATCGCCGGTGGAGTTTGCGCGCGCGTGGAAGGGGCTATCTCGAAAGGGTATGGCGCGTGATTTTGACCAGACAATGTTTCTCGTGGGCGGCTGCTTTGATGGGAGCGGTATCCGCGTGGACGACACGCTCAACAGCCCGCACTTCGCACCACACCCTGCAACCGTGGAATTGGTCGAGTGGCTTTGCCGTCACGGAGGTTCCCAGGAAATGAAGCATGCTGCCCAGCGTGCCCGCACAATTTACCGTGATTGGTTGGCGAAGAACCGGGCAAAAGCGGAAGAACAGATGAAGCTGTTCGATTTGGAAGGTGCCTCCTGAGCAGACCGGTCGCCAAGAGCAGTGGTGCCAAGATGAAACCGAAAGAGAATATTACAAAGCGAGGGCCGGTTGTGTGGGCGCAATATGAGCTAAGGCTTACCCAACTGGATATTCTCTTTCACTTTGTGCTCCACGCTTTCGAGAATCTGTCGCTGGCCAAAAGGAGAGACTTCGTGCGGGCACTCAAGTTCGACGAGCAATCAAAAGTCGTCGAAGCAGCGGAGAGATTACGAAAACTCAGCGCGAGCGGAGCCGAGTTCAAAGACGTGCTGGACGACACGCTGATTAAGGATTTTCAAGACCGCAGGCTGAAGAAAGTGAAGCAAAATTTCCGAAGCAAGACACACACCCAATATGCGGAGTGGGTCACCGACGGGATGGCTTCAGCGGAAATCTTGTTCCGGTTCACTATTTTCGAGGATTTTTTGAAGCACGTCCACGCTGCCATTCTGGTGGCGGACCCAAAGGTGCTCGCGGTCACGAGCGGCAAGCGGACTGCCACTCTGGGTGAAGTATTTGCCGGGTCGTTCGACCAGTTTAAGGAGCACCAGATTTGCCGTGAAGTTGAGGAACTCGACCGGCAAGGCATGGAAAAGCGGCTCGACTATTTTCTCAGGTTTCTCGGAGTTGACCTGACCAAGTTCGGCAAGCTCCTAACCGAGATTTCGGATGTACGGAATAAAATTGCTCATGGAAATCCGCTTGAAGCGATTACCAAGGAGGATACCTCGCTTCCGCTGGAAGGAATTCAGAACCACATCGCGAAAGTAGTCAGGGACGCTATGAGATTCACATTTGAACGAGGTCGTTCAGCCTACCCGCAAAAATTTGTGAACAAATGAACGCCGACCTTCACGACACCAACTGGATGCGTTGTGGCATCTCCCTGCTCTGGGATGCTGAGGCGCTGAACCGGGTCTGCCCGGCAGAAACCGTTCGCAGCCTGCGCGAGTTCTTTCGGTTGTATCAGGCCGGTTGGCCGGAAGACGCCCTGAAGCTCGCGAACGGTCGGGCCATAGTCATCGCCGGATTGGAGGCAGCCATGGATACACTCGCCCCGGATAATGCCGTGCTCTGGCTGGAGAAGACAGTCTATCCTGCGATTCTGGATTTTCAGGAGCAAGTGGCTGACGGCGGGCGCGAAGCGGCGCTGATTTTCTGGCTGGCGGACGGTAAGCGTGTGGTCTTCCAACCCTCCGACGCGACCTATCATTGGCACTGCTCTGGGGAGCATCGCGACCAGAAGATTCCGATTGGCCGGTGCATCTGGAACGGTGCGGAGGGCAGCGCCCAGCGCATTATTGCACCCAACAGCGACAAGAAGCCCATCCACGTCGGGTTGTACCAGCAGCGAATCTCCTGAAGCCTGCGAAAATGAACGGCGAAGCCTCCAACACGGGTCAGAGTGGCCCCATCCGCAGTTTCCGGCCCGGCGAGCGCGTCCGGCATTCGGATTTAGGGGAGGGCGTGGTCCTTTCCGCTCCGGCGGATGGGTTCGTCAGAGTCTTTTTTCCAGCGGGCGAACGGCAGGTACCCCTGGCGGGCCTGAGTTCCGCGCTGAGCCGGGCAGAGGCCATTATCCTGAACGCGAATGGTGACGCGAAGCGGGCGCTGCGAGCATGGCTCTGCTACCAAGCGCACGCTCTCCCGTTAATGGAGAACGTGAGTGCCCTAACGTCGGCTCGGATTGATTTGCTGCCGCATCAAGTGGTTCTGACCCACCGGGTCGCCACTGCCTCGCCACGCCGCTTTTTGATTGCTGATGAAGTTGGTCTTGGCAAAACCATCGAGGCGGCGCTTATCCTGCGCGAGCTAATGAGCCGGGGCGAACTGCGCCGTGCGCTGATGGTGGTTCCAGCAGGTCTGGTCAACAACTGGCACCGGGAGCTTAACGAGGTCTTTCACCTGAACTTCGAGGTCTTCGGCAGCGAGGGCGATGTGACCGACCGCAAGTCGAACGCTTTCGAGAAGCACCATCTTCTCATCGCCAGCATTGATACGCTGAAGGTGCGTACGCGAATGGCCCGGCTGAAGGCGGCTCCGCCGTGGGACTTGGTCGTCTTCGACGAAGCGCATCATCTGACGGCGTACCGCCAGAATGGGCGGCTGGTAAAGACCATGAATTTCAAGCTGGCGGAAATGCTGAAGGAGCACACCCGCGATTTGGTGCTGCTCTCCGCCACACCGCACCAGGGCGACCATTTTCGCTTCTGGATGCTCATCCAGATGTTGGACCCGACGTTGTTCAACACCGCCCGTGAAATGGTAGAAGAACGGCACCGGCTCAATACAGTCGTATTCCGCCGAACGAAGGCAGACGCCTGCCGACCGGACGGTTCTACGCTTTTTGCACGGCGGCAGGTTCAAACGGAAGCCTTCACGATGTCGGGCGACGAGAAAGGCTTCTACGAGGCGTTGGTCGCCTATTTGCAGGACGGATTCGCGTTGGCCAAGCGTCAGGGCAAACGCGGCCAGGGGCTGGCTTTCGTGATGACCATTTTCCAGAAGATTGCTGCCTCCAGTTTCGCTGCCGTCCAGCGCACCCTGCGCCGCCGCCTAATCGCGCTCACGATTCAAGAATCGGTGATGCACGACGAAAAGCTCGACATTGACCAGCGCAATGCAGCCCTCGATGAATCACGGGCGCTGATACGTGAACTGCACGGCATTGGGCAAGGGCGCTTGGAAGACGCCGAAGTCGACCGGATTCTCGCCGACTACCGCTACAAGATTTTGCGGCTGCAACGCGAAGAGGAAGAAGCCCTCGGTGCTGGGGCGGACGAGTATGCTTCCGAAACCGGCGCGTCGGAGGCGGAAGACGCGGCCATCAATAGCGTTGCCGTGGCGCTCCCAGAGGAACGACGACGTATCAAAGAACTGCTGGCCAAATTTCCACCACGCAGGGAAACGAAGGTTGAGAAGCTTGTGGGAGCCTTGGGGGTACTCTGGCGACAGAACCCACAGGAACGCGTCGTGGTGTTCGCTACATATCTAGGCAGCGTGGAGATGCTCGGCACTGAAATTGACAAACAGTACCCCGGTCAGGGTGTCACAGTGCTCAAGGGCGGCGACCATGGCGCAAAGGTGGCGGCAGAGAAGCGGTTCAAGTCCCCAGATGGCCCGAAGGTGCTCATCTGCACTGCCGCCGGTCGAGAGGGCATCAATCTCCAGCACGCCCGGATTCTCTTCAATTTCGACCTGCCGTGGAACCCGATGGATTTGGAGCAGCGCATCGGTCGCATTCACCGTTACGGCCAGCGTAACACCGCGCAGATTTACAATCTGGTGCTCTCCGACACTATTGAAGGCTCCATCTTCCTGCTGCTGGATACGAAGCTGACGGAAATCGGACGGGCGCTCGGTAAGGTGGATGAACGCGGCCAGATTGCGGAAGACCTGCGCACCCAGATTCTCGGCCAACTGTCCATGCAGGTGAATTACGCCAGCCTCTACGCCGACGCGTTGAGTGACCCGGAGTTGAAGCGCACACGGGTCGAACTGGAGGCGGCTATGTCTAATGCCGTCGAGGCTCGGAAAGTCGTGTTCGAGTTGTTCCAAGACCTCGACGGATTCCGGTTGGACGATTACAAGGCCATGGGCAACCCGGAGGAAGGCATGGGGGCGCTGGCGCGGTTCCTAGCCGACGTGGCACAGGCGGAAGGTGACAAGTTCTCCAGCCGGGCCGAAAAAGTCTTTTCTTGGTTCAGCAAGGACTCACAGTCCGAAGTGCTGCTGACCACCGACCGGGAGCTTTCCCTTCAAAAAGAGAACGTCCAGTTGCTCGGCCTCGACCACCCGCTCGTGGCGGGTTGCCTGAAGAAGTATCGCGACGTGCGCCCGGAGGAACTGGGAATCCGTGTGAAGCCCGGCGACGACGTTCCGGGCATTCTTGCCTCATGGGCCGTCGAGACTCGTGGCGATAAGGGCCAAGTGAAGCGTGTGGTACTTTCTCTGGCTGTGGATAAGCAGGGCCGCCGACTGGTTGCTTGGGAGCGCCAGCCGGAGAAGCTGTGGCGGTCGCAACCAGCGACACAAAACGGCGTCCATGCCGAGGAGAACGTCGCCGCCCTGCACAACTGGCTTGAGCCGATGCTCCAGCGCGAGCTTGAGCACCGTGGGCTGGCCACCGGCAGCCGGGGCTTCGAGGCCAAGCTCATCGGCTGGGTGGAGGGCGTGTGACTATGCCAACGGGCAGCTTTACACCAATCCGACCAAATGTTTCACTTGCCGCCGTGAAGAGCCTGACGGCACCAACCCCGCCCAGCGTGACCGTGCAGCCTTTGATTATCCCAGAGGTGGACCTCATTGTGAAGGGTCAACCGGTTGCTGGCCCACTAAATGTGGTGTACAGCACTTCCCCATTGTCGGCGCGGGATGACGACGGCACGTTTTATTACGTTAAAGGTGAGGATGACCCCTTAATTGTGCTCGCAGAAGTCTTGGGCCATATTTTGGCAGGTTTTGTTGAGATTCCGGTTCCGCAGTACGCCGTCGGGAGATTTGGCAAGAAGGGTGCTCCGGTATTTGCGTCGGCTGTGGTTGAAGACGCCGTCCGCGACGTTTCAGGCTGGGTGAAGAAGAAGAAAGTGAAGAACTGGGATGTTCTTCCTCGCGTGATAGCCTTGGATGTTTGGTTGGCGAATAATGACCGAAATATGGGGAACCTTTTAGGCCGGGCGGTTCCAGAAGACGACGACGGCCACATAGAACTGATAGCAATAGATTTTGAAAAGTCAGCGACGGTGCGTAAAAAGGCTCCAATGATTGAGATAGCCACCATGACGCCGAAAGCGTTTTGGCCAAGAGATGAACTCGGCAAGCTGTGCAAGAGCACGCTGAAATGGGACGCCGGAATCATGCAGAGGTTCGACGGTATTACGGATGGTCAGATTGAGCAGGCGGTTTCAGCCAGCGTCGCAGCGGTGGGGCACCCCGACGCTGATGGGAGGGACAACATTGCGCATGTGCTCAAAAAGCGAAGAAATAACTTAGCTAAACTCGTTCACGAAGTATGGAATTAACACCTCACTTCCGGGTAGTCCGGTTCTCGCCTACCCCAGAGATAAACGAGCCTGTAAACGTGGCGTTACTGGTCATCGAAGAGAAAGCTCGCTTGGTCACCGACAAGGAATTTCAGAAGCTTGCATGTGTTTCGCCGCGCTTTGACACGAAGATTCTGCGGTCGTGGTTAGAACAAATCCAAGATGAATTGAGTGATGTAACGCCGGAGGAAGCCCCCGCGTTTCTCGCATCAAGAACTGCCCAGATTCAAGTAGGAGAGCCTCAACGGTTGATGGACAAACTGGCATCCAGCTATGAATCGAAGCTCATAGACATTTACCTGCGCAGGCAGACTCGACCACACAAGACGGGGGATTCTCATCTCAAGTACGTTGATACGCTCCTAGAGAACGCCCTCAAGAAAATGTCGATGGGTGCCAGCCATATGCTGAAACGAGCGCGGCCTTCCGATTTTATGTCGCAAGAGAGTCTGAATCTGATTGCCGCAAAGAACATCCATTTTTCTCGCGTGTTGAGTGGGTCAAAGCGCTTAGTGTTGATGGACGGGTTAAATCTATCAGTCGCCAGCAAGAGCCAAATCAGAAACCGCGCTTTGGACATCGGGTTCGGCTTTTACACTTTTGGCACCGCGAAGGACCGGCTAGAGCGCATCGAGAAACGTGAAATCGCCCGTGTCGGCTTCATTTTCCAAGAGCCGAGCATGCTTGACCCAGAACTAAGTTACGCGGTCGAGCAAGTGCATCGGGATTCGGACATGATGGTTAAGCCCAGTGCAGGAGAGAATGTTGATAAGCTCGCCGCGTTGCTCAAATCTTCATCCGAAGCCCTGATTGCCTAAAAGCCTAAGCGGTGTGCTTGGATTTGAATGCGCCCGACGGACGCGGTCTGCCGGGCAAACGAATTACCTTCCAGACGGCTCCACGAGATGCCCGGTGGGTGCCAAGGCTGGTTGTCCCGTAAATGGCTCGCTCCATCGCGTATTTCAGGAGTAAGCTGCGGCGACATGAAATCGGCTGGTGCCAAAGAACTTGTAGCTACCGTGGAACGCGCCACAGGGTACAGGGTTGTTGTCGACACAGTCGAAGACATCGGCGAGGACGCCCAGATGCTGTCGGCGCGGCCTGAGCTTCCGGTCCACACCATTCGGGTCAGTAAAACCAAGCTCACGTTTGCTGACTACATCGTCGCGAGCCAGTGCGCGATGCTTCTGCGAACTTGGGTGGACGTGACGCGAATCCCGGTTTTCAGCCCGATTGTGCACAAGGTTCGCTATTTCGCCGACCGCATTGCCAAGAGCAGGCCGTTGTCCCAAGCCTCCGCAGACGTGGCGCAGAAGATGGCCATGAACTTCGCCCAAGGCTTGCTGAACCAAGTCCGCTCGATGCCGCTGGAAATCCTGACCATTCGCGATTGCCGGGAGCTTTGTCCTGACCTGCACGATATGCAGGCGGACTCAGTGGAGTACGAACTCCGGCGCTTGTCGGATGTATTCGCGCCCAAAATCCGCTCGATTGCCCCGGACCAAGTCTGGCGTGACAACGTCTCGATGAACTCAGCCTTCGCTTTGAACTGGGCGGAAATGTCCGGGTCGTCACTAGCGATGCTCCCGTACGAGAGCGCGGGCTTTGGCCTGACCGCCGCCAAGCTGCTGAGCGCGGTCAACACCAAGTCCGGTAAAACAACCGACGACTACACCGGCCTAATCGACGCATGGGCCAAACAAATCGGACTCCGCACCCTCTATACGTGGGAGTACCGGAACGCTAGGGCATGAGCGAGCAGCCCTTCAGTTTTTCACTGCGCCTTCAGGATTTCGACCTGAGCCGCCTGCCCATCTCGGCGGATGCGCTCCGGGCAGACGCGAACCTGCTCGCGCAGGCCATCACTCAGTATTACGCGCAGATTTTCCGCAAGCTGGGTGGCGCGGCCAACGTGGCTGTGGCTGACGGCGCGGTCCATGTCTCGTGGTTCCCAGAGGCAGGTGAGGCCCGGAAACTCCTGTTCGAGCAGGCGCTGTCGCTCCTGAAAAAGGGTGGTTACCGTGAAGCCGAGCCGCTTCTCCAGAGCCTACACGCCCGTTACCCGGACGATACCGAGGTCCTTTACAACTACGGTATGATGCTCAGCGACCAGGGTCGGTTGGATACCGCCTCTTGTTTGCTGGCGCGCCTTGTCGAAGTCGCGCCGGACCATTCCAATGGCTGGACAGCACTGGGTGTTGCGCTGTCTCGCGGCGGAGACAAGGCAGCGGCTCTCAAGGCTTTTCAACGCGCACTGGAACTCGCCCCGTCCAATCCTTACGCCCTGCGCAATGCCGGGGCTATCCTCGGCGAAACCAGCCCGGCTGACGCTCTCCCGCTGTTTAAGAAGGCCGTTCAAATGCTGCCAGACGACCAGCAGACTTTGCTGGGGTATGGCACGTGCCTGCTTCGGCTTGGCCGCCAAGATGAAGGCGGTCCCGTCCTGAAGCGTTGCATCGACATAGACCCGCTCTCCGAAACGGCGGAACAAGCCCGCGTTCTTCGGACACGGCTCGCGCATGACACGATGCGTGAAGCGGTGAGCGGCGGCTTGCGCCCGGATGTGGTCATGTACTGCCTCGACGCCCTCAAGATGTTTGAGCGGGATGGGCGCACCAAAGCAGGTGCGGTAACGATGGAGATTGCGATGCTGGGACGAGGCGGATTGGACATAAACGACTCGGCGCAAAAGTACACGTTGCGGAGCCTGCCCGGCCAGTTCAGCGGATTGCGCCTCGTGTCAATGATGTACACCGGGTTTAAAATCATCGCGCCAGACCAGAATGCCGGAATCGACCTGTCCCGTGAGTACGAGGAAGCGAAGCACCTTTTTGAAATGGAGAAGGGTACGGGCTGACCGGGCCAGTGCCTCCTTCCGGGGTTTGAACAGGTTTGTTGCCAAGCGCCGCTTGGTCTACGATTCTCGGCATGGGCAGTGAGCTAGTGTTTTATCAGTTCAGCCGGAGCAAAGTGGAGCGGCTCGACTTCCGCCACTTTCTGGGCCTGTACTCCCCGGAGAGGCTGCCCACCGGTCGCCGCCTCCGCGAGATGATGAACTGCTTCGTCTTTTGCATCGAGGGTTGGGATGATGACTCCCGTGAAATCCACATGGTGCCGGAAATCCGGCGTTTCTACTCCGCCTTCCACGAATCGTGGCCCTACTGGTTGTTTTTCTGCAACCTCGGCGTGGATACGCTGAGGGCGATGACCATGTGCTGCCTGCCGGAAGTGAATACATTACAGGTGGACGGACAGACGAAGGTCGCGGTGACATGCGACCCGATGGAAATCCTGAACTTGCTCAAACGGGATTTAATGCCGATGAATCTCATGTGCGAGCGGGCAGAGATGTTTGAGGACCGGATTTACGACCGGACCAAAGCGGTATTCGAGTTTTTCGGATTACCTTTTGAGGTCAGTCCGGTCGAACGAAAGTGACCCCATGAGCCAACATCACGAGTACCACTTCAGCGTGACCATTCACACCGACGACTTGGCCCTTCTTGGCTGCTTGCGGGCGCTGAGTCAGCATTGCCAAAAGACGGGCAACCCTCGCATTCCTTGGGGCGGCACCAAGCGTGAAGATTGGGAGCAAGCCAGACACCGGGCGACATTCCATTTTTCGAGTGCCCTTTATCGCGACGAGTTGTTGGCAGAGGCAAGACGGTTGTTGCCTGCAACACTCTGGAGGGAGGTCAGCAGAAGCGACAGCGACCCAGCGAAGCCACAAACCGAATAAGTCTGCGCGGTCTTCGCCGAGGCTCTGTTCGTCGGAGCCTATCGAACCATGTCAGATTAAACACGAGCGCCATCCGCGAGTCTTCCTAGATGAAGTGGCAAGCTCGTTTCAGGCTTCAACCGGCTCCAGCATCGCGGCTATCGTCGAAATAGCGTTTCCTTCCAGGCGGTTGTTTACGAATACGAAAGTCCGGCGCTTTGGTCCCGCCGCCTTACCCTCCGCAATCAACGCCCGGCCAGCGGCCCGCGCCTCCGGGTTTTCTTCCTTGATGCTGTCGTACGGCTCAAAAGCCTTCACCGCCTGCTCGTACTTCCGGCCCGGCTTGAGCAGGAACCGGGCAGCCACCAAGTCGGGGTTTGTCCGGCTACCCGGTGACGCCATCTGCTCGTTCACCGGCGGCATGGCGTCCCACGAATTGAACACGTGCGTAACCCCGTGCCGGGCTAGGCACTCGAAGTATTCCGGCTTGAGCCAGTTCCTGTTGCGCATCTCCAGGCCATACGGCCAGCCTTTCGGCAACTGGCCGAGAAACCTGTCGAGGTCGGCGATGAAATCCCTGCCATGCTCGTAATCGGTCGGCCAGAACCTGGAGAACTCGAACATCAACAGCCCAATATTGGAGCGGACTGGCTCGCAGGGCTTCAGGAACGCTTTTACGAATAGCTCCGCGTTGAGGAAACTCTCGTTTGCCTTACCGGCCTGCTGGCCGAATCTGTCCAGATTAGGGAACTTCTTGATAGTGATGGCGTCGGTGACCTTCAGGCCAAAGATGAAGTCATCCGGGGTCTGATTGACCATGCCCTCCAGGTACTGTGTGCTGGGGAACGTGTAGTAGGCGGCATCGACGCAGACAGTCTTAAAAACTTCCGCGTACTCGCGCAGGCAGTCGCGTTTGAACCTGCTTTCCGCAAACTTTCCCCGGTATTCGTACCGGGCGCGGTCGTAGAGCATCCCGCACCACCCTGGGTACTTCCAGGAGGATGTGCCAATGTAGACGCCCTGGGCCGCTAAGGAAGCGGTCCGCTGCGCCAGTTCAAGTCGGTTAAATGGCATGGCGTCTGATTTAAGCGATACGAACGCTGTAGAACATTAGGGTATGATGGCAGTGCTGCTGCTGAGGCGTTATCAAACCCATCATAGCAGTCTCTTGGCCGGGTTACGCCAGTCGCGGATGGCCTGACTCATGGCATCATTAATCCGTGCGTGGACCTCAAGGTCGGACTGTGAAAAGCTCTTCAGAGGCTCAGTTGCGAACAGTTTGGCGGCAAGCTTCCGAAAGCTTTCCCAAATCGGTTTGGCGGCAGCGATACCCGTGTCGGTAATCCTTATCTGCTGGGTGTTCCCGTGGAGGGCAGGCGCTGTCTTCTTCGTGACGCGCCTTACCTCGACCAACCGGAACCCTGGTCCTGCCAGCTTCTTAATCCTCTTCGCGTATAAACTGGCGTCATGCGTCAGGAGGTCCTTCACGTCCGCCGAGGTCACAAACCCGTCGTCACCGACCGGGCAGTCGGTCCACTTTAGTTCGGTCAGGCCGTACAACGTGACCAAAACGTCCGCTTCCTCGACGCTCAGGCCAGAATCACCGAGAGTGAATTTGGCGTAGCGTCGCAGGTCACGCTGGGCGCTAAAGACGCTGGAAACGTTGTAAACGGGGTCGATTCCGGGCGGCGGCTCTGGTGTTGACCGTGTCTTGCTCATATCCGTGTCTGCTCTGTAAACATTTTGCAAAGGAATAAACAGTATAATTTACTAGACCTGTTCCAGGACTTTATCCATCATAGTCGGTGTAATACCTGAATCTCTGTGACCATGCGCAACGAACTGCTTAAAGAAATTCTGGCCGTGCCGACTTGCTCCGGGCAGGAAGGTCGCATGGTGGAGTTTGTGATGGAGCACGTTCGCCGCGATTGCGGCAGCCTGCCTGCCACCTGCGTCGTCGATGATGTGAACAGCGTCTACATTCGCAAAGGCGAGGCGGGATGTGGTCCGTGTCTGGCAGCGCATCTCGACACGGTGCATCGTCCCAAACCGGTCAAAATCGTTGAGCACGGTGGTGTGCTCTCCGGTCGAGACGAGTATGGACATCGGGCGGGCATCGGCGCGGACGACAAATCGGGCATATTCGTCTGCCTCGAACTGCTCCAGGAACTGGATGATATTTCTGTGGTGCTCTTTGGCTCTGAAGAAGTCGGCTGCCAGGGCGCATTTCAAGCCCGCGCTGACTTCTTTACAGATGTCGGATGCGTCATCGAGTTCGACTGTCCCGGCCATGGCTTGGTTTCCCGGACCTCTGGCGGCACTCCGCTTTTCGCGGAGGGCGGCATGTTCATCCAAACTGCCGGGCCGGTCCTGAAGGCTCATGGGTTGACGCACTGGCAGGACCATCCTTTCAGCGATGTCATGGCACTACGCCAACGGTTTAGTTTTTCATGCCTGAACTTGTCTTGCGGTTATTACAACTGGCACAGGTCCGACGAGTACCTGGCTCTTGATGAGGTCGCGGCTGCCATAGCCGTGGGCGGCGACCTTGTTCGGGCGCTAGGCTGCCGCGAGTACCCCTTCATTTCAAACACAACGAAGTCGCCGCCTTTCGATTCCGCCAGCCCACAACTGGCCTGCTATGCCTGATTCTATGGACGAAATTGATGAATTCTGGGAGACGCACCCATCGAGGTACTCTGCGCTGGCCGCAGAAAAGCTGTCGAAGTCGTTCCTCGATAATAGCAGTGCCCCTGGTACCGAAGAGGACGAGTCTGGTAGGGACGTGGAGTACGCCCGGTTGGAAGTTCATTATCTCTTTCCTGACTTGAACGATGCCGAACGGGCCTTGTTGCTTTTCTTGGCGGTGGAAAGGCGCTGCCTTAATTATGGTATCGCCGTCTTACGGTGCCACAGGACCATCTTGACCACAGAGTCATTGAAAGAAACGGAGGCGAGCGTCAGCGAAACTGAAAGGATATTTTCCGCGTTGCGGCAGCGCTTGCTCACCTCCGGCATTATGGAAAAGCTCACACCATTTCAGCAGGAAGTTGTGAAGCGTAAGTTTCTCAACATCTACTTTGGCGAAGACCCCGCACCGAGAGGCTAAATGGGAGAGCTTATGGGAACCTCGATTGTTGAAGCGGAAGCAAGCCCCACCGCCGAAACGGCCCCGCCAATCCAAATGCCCCTTACGACACTGGCGCGATTCCTTGCACGGATTTACGACCAGCACCTGGTTCCCCAGGAACCTAAGCGGGCGCTGTTCGAGCCGCGCCGGGTCCTCACCCCGGATGGCTATCACTCGACGAAGTGCGTAGCGGCTGGCCTCTACGCGCTATTGACCCAGGCGAGGCTCGCGGCGGAAGTCGGCGAAGTGCTACCCACCGAGGTCACCGGTTCCACCTTTTGCTATCGAGTCCTTGACCATGATGTCCCTGTCTACTTTGTGGATGACGAATTTGCGCGTGCGGTGGCCGCCACAGAACTGCCGGGCGACTTCACGTTTGGTGACTTGAACTGGCCGCAATCGGGCATGGTCGTCGGCTGGCCACCGAGGTTCATCCAGGAATACACGGGGCGCGATTTCTGTTACGTCTACGCTGCCAACTGCCCGGCGGGCAGCTACTATCCCAAAGGGCTGGAGCGAGCGCCGGTCATCGAGGTTCCTGAGGGCCGCAGCAAAATCGGCTGGTTTTATTACGCGACCACGGCCAGCGGCAGACCGGAGTGCTTTGTTTCCGCATATCTGATAAAGGACAAACTGGCCCAGGCGATTACTGATTACACCTACACGGATTTCACGGGCGAACCAGCGACCAAGGTCCAGGCGGACAAGGAACTGACGGAGCGCGTGTCCGTGCTGATGCTCAAGCTGCTCGTGATTTTGAACATGCGCCCCTCTTTCATCGCCTCTGGCACCCAGCAGCCGCCCCGGCGGGCTAAACACGCCCGTGAGCGGAAACGGGAACTCTGGAGCGCCAATTTCATCGGGCGCGGCTATCGGCTGGCACGGGAGCGCCACGGCACCCACATCTCGCCCCGGATTCACGTCCGGCGCGGGCACGTAACGTGGCAGGTCACCGGGCCGCGTACTGCTGACTCGTTCATTCCAGCCAGCGCGCTGCCGCGAAACGACCGGGGCGTCGTCGACTGGGACAAGGTCGCGCCGGAGACGCGGCAGAAATTCCTCCGCTGCCACAAGCGCCTCTGGTTGGAGCCGGTGTTGATTGGTGGAGAGCGGTGAGGGCGATATGAAATCCAAAATGAAAAGGACTCAAATCAATCCAAGGCGCGCAACCGCGATGCACGAGGCCGGTCACGCGGTTGTGGCCGTCTACTTTGGCCTGGGGGTTGATGCTGTGAGCATCAATGCGGAGGGAGATGTGACAGGTTACGTGGCCCATGCGCCGCCGCTGTTCTACGCGCACCATGGCCGTCGAGTCGTGAAGCAGTCGGCCAGACAGATGGTGGTCGGGCTTTACGCGGGCCTAATCGCCGAGAGGCTCTACGACCCTGAAGCGCCAGACTACCACGGGGAAAATGACGAGGCCGAGGCGTGGAATTTGCCTCGCGAATTCTCGATTCGCATTCCTGGCTGCGCGTTTGTGGGCGACGAGGTCTACGACCAGTATCTGGAGCGGCAAAGGCAGGAAGCACGCAGGCTCGTGTTCACACTGAGGTCAGTGATTGAGGCGCTGGCGGACGAACTGCTGAAGCGCCGCAGCATGAGCGGCGCGGCAGTGGAAAGCTTTGTCAGTCGGAGGTTGAGCGGGAAGCGGGACACAGCCTTTCATGAAGCGGGACATGCCGTAATCTCGTACCGCCTTGGTTTTGCGCTGGGTTACACTACGATTGAACCCAATAATGCCAAGGGCACGCTCGGCGTCGCAACCGGGGCAGACCCATCGCCTGACGGCAGCCAAGATGCTGACTTCATTGTGACCCTCTTCTCCGGCTTTGCGGCTGAGCGACGAAATAATCCGTGCGCCGATGAGCGCGGCGCTGCCGGTGACAACCAGCGGGCAGCCGAACTCCTTGAAGGTCACCCCGAACTTTCCGCAGCCGAACTCCGACAAAGAGCAGAAGAACTGACCACCGAGCACTGGACCGAGATTGAAGCTGTCTCGACCGCGCTAATCAAAGACATCACGCTGGAAGACGTGGAGGTCGAGCTTATCTGTGACGCTATTGCCGAAGGTGAGAATTGGCGCGAAATTCTGGTTGCTTATCGCCGCAGGCGACCGCCTCCTCCACAGCCAGAAGGCCGGTCAAAAGACGAAAGTTAGTGTCTTCAGACCGAACATGAACTCGTACGGCGTCAGGTTCACCATTCCTTCCCACGCCATCCAAGATACCTCCAGGAGGACGTGCCGACGTAAACGCCCTGGACCGCGAGGGCAGCAGCACGCTCCACTTAGACATCCTGGCTGCGGAAAGCAACGGAGCCGGGAGCATCAGACCCAGTGGTAATTCTGGCTGGTAATGAATGAAGACGCGGCCTACGGCGTCCCAACCTCAAAATATGCCGCATGGCACCATAAAGCAGCGCGTCGTTGTGTTCCTGTTGGCCGTGGCCACCGGTTCGTTGTTGGCTGCGGACGCCAGCAGGATGGCGGTGCCCGGCAGCGATGACCTGACTCGGTTCACCGCCGCCAATTCCGCGCCCGGCACCCAGACCGTCCTGCGGGATTCAGCAGGCCGTAGCCTGGGCACCGCGAGCACTGTTGGCACCCGGACGACGTTCCGGGACAGCGCGGGCCGGACTATCGGCACCGCGAGCATCGAGGGCAACCGAACTGTGTTCCGTGACTCGTCAGGCCGCACGACCGGGACGGCTACATCCTCAGCCTCAGCCAGCCAGACCACCACGTACCGCGACCCAGCCGGGCGCACTACGAGCACAGCTTCCGAGGCAGGCGGGCGCGCCACCTTCCGGGA
>DATDCV010000269.1:0-6329 GCA_036524155.1 Verrucomicrobiia bacterium | reverse complement strand
TCGAACCGCGCGAGCAAATCATCGACGCGCAGGCGCTGCTTGTCGGCGCCCTCGTAGCGGTAAACGATCGCACCCTTGTTCAGGATGATGATGCGGTCACCAAGATGGACGGCCTGCTGCATAGAGTGGGTGACCATCAGTGTCGTCAGGCGGTGGCGAGTGATGATTTGTTCGGTGAGGTGGATAACCTGGTCGGCGCTCTTGGGGTCGAGCGCCGCGGTGTGTTCGTCCAGGAGCAACAACGCCGGCTTTAGCCACGTCGCCATCAGCAGTGTCAACGCCTGCCGCTGGCCGCCTGAAAGCGTGCCGATGGGATTGCCCAGCCGACCCTCCAAACCCATTTTCAACTGGCTGACTTGTTCGCGGATTTCCGCCTTGAGCTTGTTCGTGAGCGCCCACCCGAGAAAACGTTTTTGGCCGCGCCGGGCGGCCAGCGCCAGGTTCTCCGCGATCGACATGTCGGGCGCGGTGCCGGTAAACGGGTTCTGAAACACGCGGCCGACGAGCCGCGCGCGCTGGTGCTCCTGCCACCGGGTGACGTTCCGGCCGTTGAGTCGAATTTCACCCCCGTCCAGCCTAAAAGTCCCTGCAACCGCGTTCAACAGAGTCGATTTGCCGGAACCGTTGCCCCCGAGAACCACCAGGAAGGCGCCTTCGGGGAGGTCCAGGCTCACCCCGCGCAAGGCGCGGACCTCGTTGACGGTGCCAGGGAAGAAAGTCTTTTGAGCGTTGCTGACGGTGAGCATGGTTCCTGTCCCCGGTTATTGCGCGACGGCGGCCAAGGCGGCGGGTTTGGCTCTTCGCCGCAGCAAATGTGGCAACACGAGCGCGCCGAAAACGAACAAGGCGGTAACCAGTTTGAGGTCGTTCGGATTCAGGCCCCAACGCAACGCAATGGCGACCAGCAGCCGGAAGAGGACCGAGCCTGCGATGGCGCCGTAGATCGCCAGGCCCAGGCTGCGCGAGCCCACCAGCGATTCGCCGATAATCACACTGGCGAGCCCCCAAACGACCATGCCGATGCCCATCTGCGCGTCGGCGAATCCCTGGTACTGCGCCAGCAACGCGCCCGAAAGAGCGACCAGGCCGTTTGCCAGCGCCAGCCCCATGATCCGGTAGCGCTCCACATTCACTCCGAGGGCGCGGATCATTTGGGGGTTGTTGCCTGAGGCCCGCATCGCTGTGCCCAGCTCGGTGCGGAAGAACCAATAAAGCGCCGCGCAGACCATCAGCACCAGCGCCAGCGCTACCAGCAGCGTTCCCAGGTCGCGCGCGCTTACCGGCCAGCCAAACACATTCACCTCGGGTTTGCCGAAGCAACGGCGGCCCAGGTCTTCGGCCCAGTTCGTGAAACTGCGTCCCGACAAGAGCGGCACGTTGCTTTTGCCCATCACGTGCAGGTTCACCGAATAGAGGCTGGTCATGACGAGGATCCCCGACAAAAGCGGGTTGATTTTGAACCTGGCTTGCAGGACGCCGGTGACCGTGCCTGCGGCCAGACCGCCGACGAAACCCGCCAGTGTGGCCGGCAAGGGGTGGGTTCCCTTGACGATCAGCACGGCGCAAATGGCAGCCCCGAAGGTGATGGAACCATCAACCGTGATGTCGGCGATGTCGAACACACGGTAGCTGATGTAGATGCCGAGCGCCAAAAGCGACAGGATGAGCCCAATGGTGAGTGAGCCAAGTAAGAGGGTCATAGCGGGTTCACAAAGTTAAAGGCGCGCACCAACACGCCCCACGCAGCAACCGGCTTTCGCCTGTGCCGCTGAGGTCGCGCCAGTCGTTGAGCAAATGAAGCACCCCCAGCACATGCTCGATCTCGAACAACGGTCGGATGGTTTCGGCCAGGTCCACTTTGCCTTTGCGGAGCGGCCGATAGGGAAGCGCCGCGGCGTGAAAGTGTCCGTATAGCTCCCCCGAACGCACCATCGGCTTGAGAAGGCGAAGGTCCGGCCCGCGGGATTTTCCGGCCGCGAAGCCGACGATAATGCAGGTGGAGTTGGCAAAGGCGGGTTCCGCAGTGAAGCTGAGCCAATCGCGGACTTCGGGGAAGGAAAACATATCCTGCGCCCGGCCTGCGGATGGCTGCGCAGGAGTTGACTTCTGCAGGGAGGCGCCGACAAGCGAAGCAGTCTCCGCGACGATCGCCAGTCCCGCTGCGTCGCTGCCGGCGGCTTCGAGGCAAGCCTTGACCACTGTGCTGAGGGGAAGGCTCGGCTGTTGAGGGCCTTTGTCGAATCGCAGGACGCGGCGAAAGCCGCCCTGTCCCAGCATGCCGTAGGCGACTTTCATCGCGGGCTGCAACGCCCCCTGCGAGAGAAGGTAATCCGGTTTATTGGAGCCGTCTGCCGGCTGGCACACGGCGGCGCCTGCGACGGCGAGGAATTCGCCGAAAGGCTGCGTGGTGGAAGCATCGCCCGAAACCAGGGCGCCCAGGCCGATGCCGAGAACGTTCAGGGGGAGTTGCATCAGGGCGCACGCTTCGGGTTTGGTCCGGCCCTCGAACCACTCGGCCGCGTTTCCCGGCCACTGAACGCGCAGCGTGGCATTGGGGTCCAGGTCAAACATTTCCGCGGTGGCGCCCGGCTCGGGGAGCGCGACTTTGGCCGGCAAGCCTTCGGTAGACCGGACCGCCGCAGCCGCCGGCCCGGCCCGGACGAGCAGCAGATCGTCCAGCCCGGCCAGTTCGAGCACCCGCCGCACGTTGCTCGAGGCATTGGTGATCCCAAGGCGGCCCTGAATATCGCCGAGCTGGCGGGCGTAGAGAACCAGAACCCGGAGGCCGGCGGAACTGACGTAGTCCACGGCGGCCATGTCCACGACGATATCATGCTGACCGGAACGGACGCACTCGGCGAGGGCGCCGGCCACATGGTCGCTCCAGGTGGCGTCCAGGCGGCCCTTGAGCTTGAGCTCGAACTGTTCGGCGCGGATTGAGCGGGTGATTTCCATGGGCGGCGCGACCTATTTTGGGGATGCTTCGGTCACCTGTTTCGCGTCCCGGAGCAGCGTTTCCGGAATGGTGAGCTCCAGTTCTCGGGCCTTGTTCAAGTTCACAAATTTCTGTGTTCTGCTCGGCGGCGTGAATGGGATTTGCGCGGGGTTCTCACCCCGCATGATTCGGGCCGCTTTGAGAGCCGTTTCGCGTCCCGCATCGTAGTAGTCCCGGGCCAGGGCCATCACCGCTCCCTGGGCGGCGGTGGTGCCAACGCAGCCGAACACGGGCAGACGCGCCTGCGCGGCGGCGCGACTGATGGCCGGAAAGCCAGCAACGCAGAGGTTGTCGACCACCTGCACAACGGCATCGAGCCTCCGGCCGCACAGGGCCATAGCCGCATCCGGCAGTTCGTTCGCGCTGTTGGCGGCGACCGCTTCGACCGTCAACCCGCATCGGGCGGCCTCGCGCACGAACAGATTCTTGTTGGCGACCGAGTTGGCTTCTGCGGGACAGAACAGGGTGCCCACCCGTTTGATTTCCGGGAAGTGCTGTTGCAGCATCTGGGCCATTTCCCGATAAGGGCCCAGCGTGTAGACGCCGGTTATGTTCGCCAAATGGTCTTCGTCTGATTTCCCTGCCCCGGCCTGAACTCCGTCCGCCACCACCGTGAACACCACCGGCGTACCGGAAACCTGCCTGGTAGCGACCTGGAGGGTGGGCGTGCCGTAGACGACAAAAAGGTCGGCCCCGGCGGTTTTGGCCGAATCGAAGAGGGAGCCCAGGGCGGCCATGTCACCCTGGGCGCAGAGCGTCCGCAGGCTGAAATCCGTGCCCGGCTTAAGGCCCGCTTCTTTCAGACCGTCGCGCAGCCCGCGCATCGCCTCTTCCACCATGACGGTTTCGAGATAGGAAGCCTCAACGATTCGCCAGTGCCGGGCGAGCGGAACTGCGGGCTGCTTTGCCGGAGCGGCCGGCGCGGGGGTCTCCGGTGTCTGCATGGCCAGCACCGCCGGCGGAATCGTGATGCCGAGCTTGCGGGCCACCTCCGGATTAAAAAGGATTTTTTTGTCGGTCACATTCCGCAGCGGGATCGCCGCCGGCTTTTCCCCCGCGAGCACTCGGGCCAGCGGTTCGGCGGCGGCGAAACCGCTCTGGTAATAACCGACGCCGACGACGGCCAACGCGCCGCGCTTGAGGAACTCGGGGGAATCAATCACCAAAGGCACGCGCCCGTCGGCGAGTCGGCTGACGAGGCCGTCGAATGCCTGGTATGCGGTGTTGTCGCCGGGCTGGTAGACGGCCTCGACGCCGCGGGCAACCAGCGCCTGTGCGGCAGGCACGACTTCGCTCGTATTGTTGGCCGGCACCTCGATCAACTCGATTCCCTGGTTTCGGCAAAGCTCCCGCAGCACCGACACAACCTTGACGGAATTGGCTTCGGCGTTGTTGTAGAGCGTGCCGAGCTTCTTGAAGTTCGGGAAGATCAGCTTGAGCACCGCCAGCGCTTCCCCCACCGGCGGAAACGAACCGATCCCGGTGACGAACGGAAGATGGTCCTCAAAACTCCGACCCGCCCCGGCGGCGATCGGATCCGAACAATAGGTGAACACGACCGGTTTTTGCCGCACCCCGGCGCAGGCGGCGGTGAGCACCGGGGTCGAGAAAGGAACAATGACGTCCACCGAGCCGGCATCGAACGCTTGCAGGATAGCGGGAATGCCGCTGATCTCGCCGCTGCTGTGGGATTTTTCGACGGTCAGGTTGCGCCCTTCGACCAGCCCGAGCTTGCGCAAGCCGTCCATCAGCCCTGCGATTGCACTGTCGGTGCCTTCCTCCGGCCCGAAATAAACCAGTCCGATTCTATACTGGCGGTCAGCGGGTGCGGAAACCGGCGACTGACCGGGCCGGGGGACGTCTTTTTCTACTTGCCCATTTTCGCCGATGATCAATTCGGCGCGGGCAATCAGGTCATCGGTGAACCGCCAGGGATCACGCAACTTTTTGAGCACCTGTTTGTTCAGCATGATCCGCTCCGGCATGAAGTTGGTGACCGCCAGTTTGGCGGGGTCCGCCCCGTCGAGGATGCCCGTCGCAATGGCCCCGATGCAGCGGCCCACCTCCTGATAGTCGGCGCCCAGATCAAACAGCGAACCCTCACGCACTTGCCCGCTGGTATTCGAGAACACGGGTATCCTGGCTTTGACTGCCGCCTCGCAGAGCGTTGCCGAGGCGTTTAGCACGGTGACATCGGCCCCGGTCCAAAAGGCCTGGACCCCGCGGGCGATGAGCGAGTCCGCCGCTTCACGCACATCTTTGCTCTGCTCGACATTAGCTTCGAGAAGCTGCATGCCCAGCGCGCGGCAGGCTTCGCGGGCTTTTAGGGTACAGACCTCAGAGTTCCGCTCCGCAGGATTCCAGACCACCCCAACGACGCTGAGGTCGGGAAAGAGCCGTTTGGCTTCGCGCAGGATCTGCTCGACCGGCTGAAAGGTGCCGATGCCGGCCATCCAGGGCGGCTTATTCGTGGAGTTCATTTCCCGAATACCGACACCGGCGCTGGCTGGATCGGTGACCCCACCGAACACGTGGATGACGCGCCCGGCTTTGTTGGCGTTGGCCACGCACTGGAGCGAAAGCGTGCTAATGCTGATCGCCATCTTAAAGCTGCCGTCCGCCATCCGCTGAGCAATGGCGTTGGCGGTAGGCAGGTCGCCCTCCGCGCTGAAGCGCTGGAGGGCCAGGCGGCCGCCATTCGTGTAGCCCGCCCTGGCCAGTTGCTCCAACACCCCTCGTTCCACGTCGTCCGTGAGCTGCGTCGAGGTGTGTTTCAGCAAGGCCACCGGAATGGCCGACTGCGCATTGCCCTTCGGCTTCCGCGCGCCTTGCCGCGAGCGGAGGTCGGACAACAATAAGACCAGGCCCGCAGCGATCAGCAGCACCAGCGACAACAAAACGCGTTTGAAGATTGGCATCATGCCCGGGTTATACTGGCGAACCGGGCGTCAGAGGCCCGGCCGGCTGAGGGTTTTCCACGGTATGGCAGCGCGAGAACGGCAACGTCGCCGGGTCTCTCCGGGGCGCCAGCCAACCAGCGAATGCAGGCGAACAGGACCCGGATAATCCAGTGCGGCGGGAGAGAGACGTGGGGTGAAGGCCCGTAGTCGATGGCGTTCGGGGTGCAGCGGGGCAGCAGCGCCAAGGCCGCCATCGCCAACGCACGGCGGCTGGGCTGGGATCTCGTCGATCGTCGATCGGTCCCCTGATGCATAAGTCAACCGCTCCGACCTGGCCGCCATGATAAGAGGCCCGCCGGAATCTTCAAGCAAGAAGCGCCTCGTATCGCAGGTGCGCGAGCGCGTACACATGAAAGGGGTGGGGACGGCCTCGT
>DATDCV010000268.1:0-1685 GCA_036524155.1 Verrucomicrobiia bacterium | reverse complement strand
GTGGAAAGCAGCATGCGGCTGAACGAGTTCAATAAACGCGAAACTCCCAAAGCCCCGGTTCCCCTTCCA
The DNA here is from genome assembly GCA_036524155.1 of Verrucomicrobiia bacterium. Lineage (GTDB taxonomy): Bacteria > Verrucomicrobiota > Verrucomicrobiia > Limisphaerales > UBA8199 > DATDCV01. Next base: position 1,616 of record DATDCV010000268.1, on the reverse strand, counting down.
GGATGGTCAGCTTGAGATAACGCGCAGAAACCGATTCCGCATCGCGATGTGGGGAACGCCGAATGACTTCTTCATGCCCGCCATACCGCTGCCATTTCACCCCATCGAGCGACCATTCCAGACGATAGGCGTGACCAGCGGCGGGCTTGACAAAATACGCCTCGGTGCGGCGGAGGTCGCGCGGGGCGCCGAGGTCCACTTGAAACCACGCATTGCGGTCACCCGTGTCGGCCAGCCAGCGGGTGCCGTTGCAATTGTCCACCGCATTGGCCGGGGCGTAGGTCTCCACGCGATTAAGGCCCGGGTCTTTCCTCGGGCGCACCCGGTAGCTCGGGTGGATGGAAGACGCCGTGGCGCGGCAGTTTAGCGCCAGGTTCGGGGGTGGGCTGGCGGCCGGTCGCAAGGCCCCCACCCCCGTCTTGGTCAGCTTGATGGGCTGAATGGTGCCGTCCGGATTGAACTGCATCTTGTCGGCGTAGATCTGCCGTGTCGTGCCGCCGCGTCCATATTCCAGGTACACAAAATACCATTGGTCGCTGCCTTGCGGATGGATGAAGCAGCCGTGTCCCGGGCCAAACACCCTTTCGGCACGGTCCGTGGTCGCGATGATGTCCTGCTCCGGCGCTTCCCATGGCCCGAGCGGCGAGGTCCTGCTCATCATGTAGGCGTATTGGTAGGCCTCGTCGCCGCCGAGGGTGTAAAAGTAGTAGTAGATGCCGTTGCGTTTCGTCAGAAACGGTCCTTCGGAATACCCGTCGCGTTTGGCGGGGATAGTCACCGTTGCCCCGTCCGGCGAAAGCAGGTCGGCCTTGAGCTTCGCCGCGCGACGGCGGGACCAAACCATGTAAGCCTGTCCGTCGTCGTCTATGAAAACCTCCGCGTCAATGGTGCTTTTTTGTTCAATCGGAAATGGCTGGAGCGTCGCCTTGGTGACGTGCTGGCCATCGGGCGCCATGAAGGGCCCCAGTGGCGAATCCGATACAACCGCCGTGATTTTGCCGTCCAAGGTCGGAAACGAATAGTAGCGCCCGTTCTTGCGAACGACAGTGCTGGGCGCCCAATATTTCAGGTCGAAATCGGACGGGAAACTCGAGCCTTCAAAGCTCCAGTTGAGAAAGTCTTTTGAGGTCCAGACCACCGGTGTGCCGGAGGTGTTGAGGCCCTGCCCCCAACCGTCGGTTGTCGCGTAGCAATAAAAGGTGCCGTCAATATCCACAAGGCTCGGATCGGCCACCAGGTCCGGAATCAGCGCCTGGCCGAAGTTGAGCCTGTCGTTATCCGGCGGCAACGCGGCGACATCAGTTTGAGCCGCAATCGGCGTGCTGGCGTCGGCCGCCTGGGCCGACGAGCTGCCGGCCGGCGATGACAAGACAACCTTGAACACGACGGCAAACTTGTTGGGAACAGTGTTGGGTTGGAAAATGGTCAGTGCATGCTGTTCCTGCTCCCATTGAAGCCGTTCCCTGCTGCCGAGCAATTCGACATTTTTGATCTTCTGGTCCAAAAGCCCGGCGGACTTTCCGAGCGATTTGATGCTCACGCCATTGGTCGGCGCGCCCAAAACAATCGCGTATAAGGTCGAATTTCTCTGCGTGAACCGGACGTCTTCCGAGGTC
>DATDCV010000267.1:0-5254 GCA_036524155.1 Verrucomicrobiia bacterium | reverse complement strand
GACAGGGACTTATGCCGACTTTATCAGTGGCCCCGCGAGGGGACAAGGGCGCCGAAATGAGCGGCGCTCCTGCTTGCGGAGCTCACCGCGGGCGCCGTGTCATAAGCCGGGCCGTTTGGGCGGCGGCTTATAGTCGCGATGCCACTCGAGCTGCCACAGGTCTTCCAATCTCACAAGTCCCACGTGGCCATCGTAAAAGGAGACGTTGATGGCACCGGGCAACCTGTCTTTTGGTCGTTGGTTGGTGGGGACGCTGCTCGGGCGCGAGCCATGACGAGGGATCGTGAACATGTTGATGCCCCAGGGAAACCCGCTCTGCCCCTGGCCCGTGCGTAGGTTCGACGCCGGCAGGTCCGTTTCCGTGGGACAGGCCCACCAGAACGCGACGCTGTCTGCAAAAACCGGCGTTTGAGACGGGCGCGCGATTTGCTCCTCTTTGGTGAAAACCCAATCTGGCCCTCGGATAATTGGCGTTGGCCCCCCTCCCCACGCATACCATCCCCAACTGGAGAGCCAATTGTTGGCGCCATAGCTTCCAACCCGGGTCGTGCGGTCGCCTGCGAATGGGGGGCCGCCCCACCCCCACCCCCACCACCATCCGTCCGCACGCCAGGCCGAGTCGACCGTGCCGGCATGGACGGGGCCCGGTACCGGCACAGGTATCCCCCAGAAGTTGGTGCCGCCCGGCCCTTCCGGCGCAGAGGGACAAATCCACCCTTCGTTGGCCTTGCCCCAGTGTTTGGCAAACCAGTCACCCACTCCGGAATTCCCGTAGCCGTCAGGGTAGCGAGCCACCGGCCCACCCCACCACCACGGGCCGTTCAACTGGCCCGAATCCTCATCGATGGCCACCTTGTAGCTGATTGTGATCTGGCGCAGGTTGCTCAGACACTGCAGGCTCCGGGCCTTGGCCTTTGCCCGCGACAAGACCGGCAACAGAAGCGCCGCCAGAATGGCGATGATCGCTATGACCACCAGCAGTTCGATCAGTGTAAATGCTGCCCGGCTAGCGTATTTCGATTCCGGTGCACGAAGCCCACGATGTCTTTTCATTTTCCGTGAACGCCCAAGAGGGCGTTCGACTACGATTTGTGAACCGGGAATTCATTAACCACTATCACGTCACGTCACATTGGTCAAGGGCTGGGGAGAGGAGGCCCTTGTCGAACGGTTCATGGGGTGAAGATGTGCCCCGTATAGGGCGGCTTGAAGATGGAGTCAACCATCCTGTTGCCGCCGGACCAGGTCAATGTCTGCTGGCGGCAAGACTGACTTGCCGTCGCTGGCTAGAACTTCCGGAAGCACCTTGGGGTTCCTCATGAAAACTGAAATAGGAATGCGTGTTCCGATACTTCCGGCAAATGAAAACAGGGATCAGCCCGTTATCAATCAAATCGTACTTTCATGTTAGCTGCCAGCAAGCACTGTAAATACACTGCGTCAAAACATTGATTGAACTTCGTGCCGACTTGACGCAAATGCGCCACCTTCTCAAATCCGAATTTCTCGTGCAATCGAATGCTCGGCGTCTGATCCGCCGAGATGTTCGCCAGAATGGAGCGAAGGCTCATTCGGTTTGCCGCCTCAATCAATGCTGCCAGTAACCGGCTTCCAATCTTCCGACGATGAAAATCATGGTGCACATAAATAGAGTCTTCCAACACTCCTGCGGCGGTATAGGCGGCTCGAAATGAACCAAGTGCACCCCAGCCAACGATGCGTCCATTATATTCGGCCACTAAAATGGGCATCGAGTCGCCATGCTCCTCATACCACGCCTTGCGTTCAGCTTCCGAACACGGCTGCGTAGTCCAAACACAGGTAGAGTGCGCGACGTAATAATTGTAAATCGAGTTGATGGCGGCGAGGTCGGCACCACTCGCTCGGCGGATAATGAGGTCGTCTGTCATTGAAACTTTACTGTGCAATCCGCGGAATATCTCGGTGGCGGCTAGCACTCAACTCAGGCACAGCCGCCCGGAACGGGACGTGGCCTGCAATGATGCTGATGTTCAAGGTTCATGAGCCGGTTAACAGCGCGGCGGGGCGGCTGTTGCCTGAAGTGACGGGTTCGGGGTAGTGGGATGATCATCCGCAATATGAGGGCTTAAGCTCATGGGATAAACTCCAATCGATAAACGCGAGTTGAGTCTTTGGTATCAATGGTTTTACCCGAGTAGAGCCAATAGATGGAGAACTCCCAATCCCACCCTTCCCCTTTGAGAGGCTCGCCGGGCAACGCCCTATCATCACCAGCAAAGCTGCTCACTGGGGTGACATGTGGTTGATAGACTCGGCGCCCAAATCCGATGTGCACTTTGGATGGGACGGCGACTGATGATGGATTCTCGTTCTTGTGTTCGACGATCTGAATGCCGCCCGGTTTCAGGTACTGGGCGGCGCCCATGTCTTGCAGGATTGCTCCGTTGCTGTTGAAAGTCAGCCAAGGGCGAGACCCCGAAGGCTCGCCCACCTTCCTTAGTAAAATGACGTCGTCGTTGGGGTAAAGCCAGGCGACCTCGCATGGCGTGTAGTTCGTGTGGGAGATTGTAATGTGGTCCCAACCCCAATCCTGCCTGAACGGCCAGTCACTGGCGCCAGCAGCAACGCCAATTTCCCCGGCGTGCCATTGGCGAACTTCCTTTAGCTTAAACCTCCCTCTCGAATCAGACTCGCATGTCACTTTCGGATGGCTGGTGACGAATATTTTCGCGCCTGCCATGGGAGCATGTGTTTGCTCGTCGAGGACCGTGCCGGACGCTCCATAAAACAGAATTGAGCTATGGGGACGTGGCACAAAAGCCCAGCCGGCAAACCGAGGGAGGATTACAAAAAGCAGAACGGCGCAGGCCAGCAGAATCGCCAGACAGACACCGGTTATCTTTATGGTGAATCGCATGTTTGAGGCGAACTTCCGGGAGTCGCCGAACGGCGAGGATGAGCCGTGGCGAGCAGCGTGGCACCGGCACTCGATTGCGGGACGGGCATGACCGCGCTGCTCGTCCTCGGCTCAATCCGTTTGTTAAGTGAACTCATTGGGACGACCTCCGGTCTCGCCACAACAGACGCAGAACACATAGGAGTATAAGCGCGAATAACGGAGCCGTTTCCCACTTCGGTGCGAAGGAATGCTGTGCAACGTCTCCCAAGAACAGGGTAATTACGACTAAGGGCAGTATGATCCTGCAGCCAACCCGAGATAGGCCAACAATTCGCATTCGACTTTCTGAGACGCCTTTCACTTAACGGTCACCATGCAGCGGATGCGAGCCAGCCGGTCAGGTCGGCATGCGTTCGTAACCCGGCGGCGGCTGGCTCGCATCCGCTGCATGGTGTGGTTCGCTCTATTCCTTTTCACCCTTGGAAATGCGGGCTTTATTGGGGATCGCTGATTCTGAACTGACCGAAACTCTTTTTGGCAAACCATCGCCGCTTGTTCTCTTGAGGTAAACTACCCCTCGAGGAAAATCGAATGTGACCAAATGCCGGGCTAGGAACCTCAAGCCGACCAAGTCGAATCGCTTTCCAATGATCAGATTAGTGTAGCTTTCGCTGTCCCAAATGCATTGTGGGAAAAGGGCTATCCCCGGCGCCGTACCCTGAACCACGCCGTCTTTTAAAAACGGCAGCGGTTGGGCGTGCTGCTCGCGCACCGCGCGCTTGAAAGCCCGCGGGTTCAGATAACCGTCGAAGGGACAACCCGTATCAAGCAGGAGGTCAGTTTCTTTCTTCTGAAAGAACCCTCGATGCTTGATCGTGGCGTAGCGCGATTTGCTAAGGGAAAAGGGCTTGCCCAAGTCGGCAATGTTAAGCTGCTCAGAGTTCAAAAATCGCACCGCCTTGGCCTCAAAGTCCAGTTGCATGCAATAATGCCGCAAGCAGTCCATGCCGAGAATGCCCAAATTACCTGAGGCTCCAATTTGCGTGTCGGTCATGAGTCGAGTCTTTCCGAGATATAGCTTGGGAGCTGCATAGAGATGCTCAGTTTCTTTAGGGCTGTCCAAGGTCGAGAACACGCGTGAGCCCAGCCGGCTCCCCAGAGTTGGCTCTAGACGCGCCGGCAGAACCGTATTCGGGGATCCGGTGTCGACGACGCATGGGAGCGTTTCGCCACTTTCGGTCTGGACGTCAACAAACAACACCATTCCCTCGCCTGCCCCTGGGCTCATCGCGACAGACGCTGGCGGTTCTGGCAGTCCGGCCGCATTGGGCGCACACACGCCCACACAGGGGCAGACCAGAACCGAGCTCATCAGGACAGCAACCGCACGGCAAAAGCGAAAGGCGGTCATTGCAGGAGTCTGAGCGAACGCAAAGCTCACTGGCCGGGAGCAGCCGCCAGTGCGGTGGCCATCGAACCCAGGCTGAACCGGCTGCTCCCGGTCCAGTGCAGCGCAAAGTTGGGCGGCGCTCTGTGGTGAATAATCAATCTGGACTCCATTGGTAATCATAGCCCGCAGGAGGATTTGTGAGGCACGCGGCAATGCGATCGGTGCAATACATCTTTAGGTAGCTGACATGGCCATCCACGAAGCTTACAACATTCTTGGAATCTCTGTAATTCAGGCCCTTGTTGTACGCGACACCATGAGATGAGGGATCATGCCACGAATAGGGCAAGAGGGCGGGGACTTCTGCCAGCAATATGGTCCTGGCTGGATGGTTCACGGAGCTTAATTTGACGCCCGTGAGGCCGGGAAGCGTGAGCCTCGCTTCGCCGAAGTGCCGGGTGACATTGTCACCGCCATTAAAGGCATAGCTGGAATAATCAAAAGCGGGTGAATCATGCATGCTCGCTTTAACGAATTGCAGCGCGTGAGCCCTGTCGTTGAGAAGCTCACCGACGTTGAAGACATCCGCCGGGCAGGCGAACAACTTGTCTTGCGGGGAGGACGCGCCTTTCAGGCCGACGTAATTCTTCATAAGCGCCTTGTAGCCTGAATAAAGCGTCTCGACATTGGCCAAAGTCACGCCCGCCGAGCCGGAAGAGGGCGAAGCGTCACTCGAATCGTCTGAATACATCCGCACACCCAGGCTGATTTGGTGCAAATCATTCACGCACACGGTTCGCCGCGATTTGGCTTTGGCACTGCTCAAGACCGGCAATAACAGCGCAGCGAGGATGGCGAGGATGGCAATCAGGACCAACAACTCAATGAGTGTGAATCCTTCGGTGACTTTAGAGTCGTTTCTCATGTGAGTTTGGGGTAGAAAGTGACGGGTCACGGTGCCCAACGTCCGGCCTGAGTGGCGC
>DATDCV010000266.1:0-4211 GCA_036524155.1 Verrucomicrobiia bacterium | reverse complement strand
TGTCCCGTGCGCAGGACAGCCAGGTAAGCATTTTTCGCGGCTCGACCAACAAGGCTCATTGCGCGCGGAAGGCTGGCAGGAACTCCAAGCGGTCGCCAGCAGAAACCGAATTGGCTCGGTATCGCCTGAGTCTTGGGTCGGAGCGCCGATTTCCAATCGGCTTGCAGGAGGCCGTCGGCTCGCTTAAGCCGATTAGAAATCGGCGCTCCGACCCAAGACTGAGGCGATACTTGAGGCGCCGCTTTCCCGTTGCATTTCTGCGTTCCGGGTTGCAGGTTGGTCGCAAATGCTCAAGCACAACACATTGATCTTCGGGTTGGGCGCTGCCTTGGCGGCGGCTACACTTTACGCTGCTGAACGCCCATCGAAGGGGCCGCCTGCCTCAGCCAGCTCTTCCAGCCAGGAGCCACCGAAGGAAGCCGGCAAGGAGTCCCCCAAGGATACGGCAAAAGACTCGCCGAAGGAGAAAGCCAAAGAACCAGAGGAGAAACTCAGCGAAACCAAACACACCGTCACCATCGGCGGTGTCGGCATCAGTTACACCGCCAAGGCGGGCACCATCCTGCTGCGGGACGAAGAGGACAAACCGACGGCGTCCATTTTTTACATCGCCTACACGCGGGATGAGGTGAAAGACCTGTCCGCCCGGCCGATTACCTTCTCGTTCAATGGCGGTCCGGGTTCGTCTTCGGTTTGGATGCACCTGGGGATGCTGGGGCCGCGCCGCGTGCACCTGGCCGACGACGGCGGCGCCGTGCCGCCGCCCTACCACCTCGTCGATAACGAATTCTCGCTGCTGGATGAAACCGATCTGGTTTTCATCGATCCTGTCAGCACCGGCTATAGCCGCGCGATCCCGCCGAAGGACGCGAAAAAGTTCCACGGGTTGCGCGAGGACGCCTCTTCCGTCGCCGAATTCATCCGACTCTACGTCACGCGTAACAAGCGCTGGGTTTCGCCCAAGTTCATTATCGGCGAGAGCTACGGGACAACGCGCGCGGCGGCGCTTTCCGGCGAATTGAGTCAGCGGCTGAAGATGAACGTCAATGGCATTATGCTGGTCTCAACCGTCCTGAATTTCCAAACCCTCGATTTTAGCGCGGCCAATGATCTTCCCTATATCCTTTACCTGCCGACTTACGCCGCGACGGCCTGGTTCCACAAGAAACTGCCGGCCGACCTTCAGGAAAAGACGCTTTCCGAAGTGTTCGAAACAGCCCGGACGTTTGCCGCCGGAGAGTACAGCCGGGCGCTCCAAACCGGCAGCTCTCTCGCCGGCGACGACCGTCGGAAAATAATCGAGCAATACGCGCGGCTGACTGGCCTTTCGACCGACTATGTGGAGCGCGCCAACCTCCGCATTTCCCTGGGGAGGTTCGCCTCAGAGTTGCTGGCCTCCGAGAACCGTGTGATCGGCCGTTACGATAGTCGGTACAAAGGTTATGTGCGCGACCGCCTTTCCAATCGCATGGAACAGGATCCGAGCTATGAAGCGGTGACCAGCGTTTTCGCGTCCACGTTCAACGATTACGTTCGGAACGAACTGAAGTACGAAACCGATCTGCAATACGAGATCCTTGCCTCGGTGGGCCCATGGAACTGGGACCAAAGCAACGGATACGTGGACGTCGGCGAGACGCTCGCCAGCGCCATGACCCGCAACCCGTTCCTGAAAGTCCATGTCTCGAGCGGGTTTTACGACCTGGCCACGCCTTTCTTTGCGACCCTTTACACAGTCGCTCATCTCAACCTCGACCCGACGCTGCTTTCGAACTTCACCCTCGATAGCTATACCGCCGGGCACATGATGTATCTCAACCAACCGGACTTGAAGAAGTCCAAGAGCGACCTGGCGCGGTTTATCTCCTCAACCTTGCCAACGAAGTAATCCCGTAGGACAGGCATCTTGCCTGTCTCGAACACCGGAGACAGGCAAGATGCCTGTCCTACTTCTTGAGAATGAGCAAAGACACGCCTTGGCGCGGCAGGCGTAGGGCTATCTCACCTTGCCCGTTGGTTACGGTCATGGATCTCGTCTGACCGACCTGGTCGAGTTGCCCGGCCTTTTCGAGCTGAACGACTTGGCCAGGATCCGGCGGCTGCGGCGACCCCATGCGTTTCCAGGCCTCGTAGGAATTACTGTGCTCGGCGTCAACCCGGTATTCCACGTATTCCACGCGCCCGGCTGGCCAAGGTAAACCCGTTACGCGCACCTCGACGGACGCTTCGGGACCGGGCACGTCATCATCGTGATAGTGCCACAGCATGACCGCGAGCTGATCGGGGGCCAGCGTCGCCAGCGCCGCGACATCGGGCTTCTCGCGCACTCCGTTGGCAAGGAGAGAATTAAGGTTCGTCTCCGCGCTGGATTCGACCACCATGCGAGTGCCGGCCATCTTTTCGAACATGCGAAATACATTCAGCACCGGCAAATCAACACCGTTGCTGGCCAGGACGCGGAATCCGGCAAACCAGGGCTGGCTCTCGAATTCAAATGCCCAAGTGAGCGCGCCACGGAGGTTGACGCCGTGGCGATCTGCCAGCGCGAATTTGCGGGCAAAACTGGCGGCGGTATAACTCGAATACATCGTGGTGTTGCGGTAGCCGAGCTGCGGGCCCTGGCATGCTGCGCAACCATCCGGATCCGACTCCCCAATTACAATTGGGATTGCTTTCAATTCCGGGAAACTGGCAATGACGGCAAACGCACGGTCGATGTCACGTAGTTGGTTGGCGATACCCATGCGGACATGACCGTCGAGAAAGCGGGGCGCGCCTTTGGCATGAAAAGCAACAAAATCGAGCGGCGTGCCGACGGCGCCCGTTGCGAAGTTCGTCCCGTGCAGGCAGTGTTCGAGGAACTCGCGCAGGAAGGTGCCGCCTGGCCCTCCGGCAACATCGGGCCCGCCCACCCGGGCAGTTGGCAAAGCTCGGCGGACGCCGGCCAGAGCGTGGTCGTGCAGTCGGAAGAACTCGGCGCGGCTGCCACGCCAATACCCGATGTTGGGCTCGTTCCAAACCTCCCAGTACCACCGTTCGACCTCAGCGCGCCCGTATCGTTCTACAGCGTGCTTCGTCCACTGAAAAACGAGCTCTCGCCACTTCCCATAATCTTTGGGCGGATAAGCCCAACCGGTATAAATCTCTTCGTACCGGGCAGCGGGTGTCCAATAGTGCTGATACGGGTCCGGTTTAACCGACAAGTCCTTGGGCATGAAACCGATTTCGACATACGGTCTCACGCTGGACAGTACGTAGGCGTCGAAAATGCCGTCCAGGATCGTCCAGTCATAGATTGCGCGTCCCTGCGTATCCTCGCTATAGACCCCGGTCGAGCCCCATTTAAGAGCGGGCGTGCCGTCGCCGGAAGTGAGCAGGTTGTGAGCGCGAAAATAGACTTCATTCGGGCGAAGTTGGCCGAGTTCCCGCAGCAACTTCCGGCCATCTTTCATCGTCGCGTAATTTGGCTCATCGGCGCCAAAGAACCGCCAGATGGGAGTAAGCGGTCCGAGGCCTTTACCGGCATCCACGCGGATAGCCACCGGGAAAGGCGCATTGGTGCCAGGACTGGCTGGCGGCTCGCTGGCCCCAGCCTGGCATGCCAGCCCGAGAGCCGTGGCGCAGAGTGAGGCACGCTGCCCAAGCCAGCTCAACCACAGGGGGACATTGGTATACATGCGAGCAACATCAGGAGGTCACGACCCGCACATAGAGACTCAAGCGACCAAATCGCCTTCCCAAGCCGGGCGTTTATCCTTACGGCCCGGAGACATTTGCGTCATGCTGTCCATGAACTCCACTCTGATCGTTTCGCCGGCGAACCGGCAGGTCACCGTGTCATGGTGCGGGGTTTCGTAATAACGCCAGGTCATTTCGAAGGTGTTGGCGTCCTTCCAGGTACCGCTCGCCGCAACTTTGGAGACGGGCGGCAGCTTGCCTTGGGTGAGCTTGGGTGGCGTGCCGGGCATCGCCGTCTCGCCGTCGACCCACTTCTCGAGCCCGCAATGGACCGAATGCTCACCTTTGTCATCTTTGGCTTTGAACAGGCAGCCCTGGTGGCTGAAGTCCAAGTTGACGCTCTGCGGGCATGCTTCGCTTTTTCGGATGGAGAAAGCCTTCCCCGAAATGCGGGCCGCCACCGGTGAGGACGGCTGCGCTTTGGGCGGCTCGAGCGCGAGCGCGCCCAGTTTCTTCTGTAGTTCCGCTTCGAC
>DATDCV010000265.1:0-1723 GCA_036524155.1 Verrucomicrobiia bacterium | reverse complement strand
TGCCCTTTAAATCTCCTGCAAATCCTTGAATTTTCGGCTCTTTGGCTCGAATGTCCCCAGGCGGCAAGCCGGACTGTGTCCCGGGGAGGCACAGCCGATCCTGAAAACGGGACACCCTTGCTAATAGACAGTCGCGATTTTGCGACATACCATCCCGGGATGAGCCTGACCCCACGAGAACGGATCCTCAAGCATCTCGCCGGCGAACATGTTGACCACCTGCCTTTCATGCCGATCACCATGATGTTTGCCGGAGATCTTGCCGGCGTGCCGTATGGTCAGTATTGCCGCGACCATCGCAAACTGGTGGCGGCTCAGATTAAGACGGCGGACGAGTTCGGGTTTGATTTTGTTTCCTGCATTTCGGACCCGGCGCGCGAGGCGGCGGATTGCGGCGCGGCACTGGCCTGGTTTGACAACCAGCCACCGGCGATCGTCGAGGACCAGGCGCGCCTGACCGACAAAACTACGCTGGCCCAGCTCAAAGCCCCCGATCCCTTCGGCGGCGGACGGATGACGGACCGTGTTCAGGCCGCGGCGTTGTTCAAGCAGAGTTGTGGCGACCGCTATCTCATCGAGGGCTGGGTGGAAGGCCCCTGCGCCGAGGCCGCGGACCTGCGCGGGATCAATGCGTTGATGATGGATTTCTTCGACGACCCCAAGTTTGTGCGGGACTTGTTTGGTTTTGCGGTGGACCTGGGATTGCGGTTTGCCCGCGCGCAGCTTGAGGCCGGGGTCGATATCATTGGTGTGGGAGACGCGGCGGCGTCATTGGTGGGCCCCGCAATTTACGAAGAATTTGTGTGGCCCTTTGAAAAGCAACTGGTGGATGGCATCCACGGGATGGGCGGCAAAGTGCGCCTGCATATTTGCGGCAACACACGGCAGATTCTCGCCGGCATGGGCCGGCTGGGCTGCGAGATTGTGGATCTGGATTATCTCACGCCCATGGAGGAAGGCCGGGCCAAGATGGGGCCGCACCAGGTGTTGCTGGGAAATTTGAATCCCGTGGCGGCTTTGCGAAATTCAGATCCGGCGGCGATTACGCAGGCGATTGCCGAGTGCCATCGGCAGGCTGGCGCGCGGTATATCGTCAGCGCCGGTTGTGAGGTGCCGAGGGACACCCCGCATGAGAACATCCGCGCGATGGGGGATTATGCGCGGCGCGCCGGAGAAAGGGTGTAGCGTATTCGCAGAAATAGTTAGAGCCTCCTCACGTCGGCTGCTACGGGAGATTAGGCTCCTTCGCGAAGCTTTCGGCCAGGGCTACAGCTTTGATCATGGCCTTGGCTTTGTTGACCGTTTCCTGGTATTCGGCTTCGGGGGTTGAATCGTTCACCCAACCACCACCGGCTTGCACGTAAGCTTTTCCGTCCTTCAGCAACGCGGTTCGAATGGTAATGCAGCAATCGAGGTTGCCGTTGAACGAGAAATAACCCACACAACCGCCGTAAGGACCGCGTGCGGTCTGTTCCAGTTCGGAGATGATTTGCATGGCGCGAATCTTGGGAGCGCCGCTCAGGGTGCCGGCAGGGAAAGTCGCGCGCATGAGGTCATACGGTGTGCGGTCGGAAGACAATCGCCCTTCCACCTGGGAAACTATGTGCATCACGTGGCTGTAGCGCTCGATGATCATGAGGTCTTTGACCTTCACGCTGCCAAATTCACAGACTCGGCCCAGATCATTTCGCGCGAGATCCACCAGCATCACGTGCTCGGCGCG
>DATDCV010000264.1:0-2103 GCA_036524155.1 Verrucomicrobiia bacterium | reverse complement strand
GAGGGAACAGCCTTACGCCGGATGGCATTGGGGCAACCGCGGCGGCGTCAGCAGCGCGCCCGTCGAGAAGCCCCACCGCAGCGGCTGGCGACCCTTGCTGGAATGCGAATGGGACTTAGCCTACACGCCACTCATGGAGTTGGACTATGGCCAGGGCCGAGTGGTCCTCTGCACGCTGGACCTGGAAGACCACTTCGCGCCGGATCCCGCAGCGCAACGGCTGGCCGGGCGCGTGCTGGATTACGCGCTGAACGCTCCGCTCACGCCGGCGGCCGGCAAGGTCATTTACCTCGGCGGCGCGGCCGGCGCGGCGTGGCTCGAGAAAATCGGCGTGAGTTTTGAGCGCTCGGAGAAGCTGAAAGCCGGCGCCGCGCTGCTGCTCATCGGACCGGACGCCGCCCTCGACACGGCCGCGCTGAACGCCTGGCTCGAAAAAGGCGGCAAAGCGTTCTTTTTGCCGCGCGCCCAGGCTGAAGGACCGCTCGGCATAACGTTGAAGCCCGCCGCAGACCGATTTGCCGGGTCGCGCTCTTTGCCGCAATGGCCCCAGACCAGGGGCTTGAGCGCGTCCGATCTGCGCTGGCGCACTTACTTGGACAAACCCCAATGGTTGTTGAGCACGGGCGCGGAAGTCGGCGCGGACGGCCTGGTGGGGCGCAAGCTCGCAGGCAAAGGCGTCGCGGTGTTTTGCCAACTCGACCCGGACGGCTTCCAGGCGGACGACAAGACCTATTTCCGCTACACGCGCTGGCGAGCCACTCGCGCCGTCGCGCAGTTGCTGGCCAACCTCGGCGCCAGTTTCGCCGTCGACGCCCGGATTTTCAGCCCGGCGAACCCGGGCACCGTTAACCCGGATGAGGCGTGGCAGATCGCCGAGAATGGCGACCGTTCGGGTCCGCAAGCCACCGGGCCGCGACCGGGCACGAAATCAAATCCGGACCTCAAGCCCGAGCACGAGATGCCTTCGGGGTATTATCATCCCGATTATCGGACCGACTTTCCGATGGGAGACAATCCTTACCGGTATTACCGGTGGTGAGATCCTCCCGCTGAAAAACAAAGCAATAAGAAATCTTTAGTGACCGCGTGCTATGCCAATGAACGATCCAGTCAAAGCGGCAGAGGACAGCCGCACTCGAAGACAAGCGCGGATCCGGAGACCGGATGTCGCGCGAGCGTCGCGGAGTGCGGCTGTCCTCTTGTCCTCTGCCGCTTTCCCAGCGATCTCCGCGGGCAACGGCATCTTATCGGTTACGAGATCCAATCTGCACCGGCACCTGGATTGGCCGGGGAGATAAACGACGGAATGCTTGGAAGACGGTAAACCACGGAATACACGGAAAGAAAAACGAACGATGAGTAAGTTTATCCTGGAACGCAGCCTGGACCAGGCGAGGCCATTGTTCTCTTTTTTCCGTGTACTCCGTGTATTCCGTGGTTGTGGCTGTGTATTCCCTGGTTAAACACCGGGAAACATTGGCATGACCTTCAATCTATGATAAAGCCACCGTTATGATGCTGGGCCGATTGCTGCAACCCGAGATGCTCTCCGCGCTGGGCCGCGCCGGGCACGGAAGCTGTGTCCTCATTGCCGACGGGAATTACCCGGTCTCGACCCATTCGCCCGCCGGCGCCGCGAAGGTCTTTCTGAATCTCCGCCCGGGCCTGGTGCAAGTGGCGGATGTTTTGGAAGTGTTGCGGGACAGTGTCCCCATCGAACAAGCCACGCTGATGGCGACGCCTGACGGCCAGCCGGCGCCCATCCACGACGAGCTGGTCAAACTGCTGCCGGCCGGCGTGCCCACGCGAAAGCTGCCGCGGGCCGACTTTTACTCCGCGGCCAGCCAGCCCACCACGGCGCTGGTCGTCGCCACGGGCGAGGAACGGCGGTTCGCAAACATTCTCATCACCATCGGCGTGGTCAAAAGCCCTCATACATGAAAGCACTGGTCTTAAAAGAATACGGCAAGTTCAACTTCGAAGACGCTGCCGACCCCAGGCCGGAAGCGGGGGAAGTGCTCGTGGCGGTCAAGGCGTGCGGCATTTGCGGCAGCGACGTTCACGGGATGGACGGCTCCACGGGCCGGCGCCGACCGCCGATCA
>DATDCV010000263.1:0-10888 GCA_036524155.1 Verrucomicrobiia bacterium | reverse complement strand
GTAATAGTGCCGGTTCTACTATGGGGTGATTTGGGGCCATACCGCCACATTCTATTTGTCACACATGGTTGTAGCAAATCGGGATAGATGTGGTGCAAACGGGCCAGACGTCAAATCAATGCTTGGCTAAAAATCTCTGCCCTTGCGGGTTTGGCGCCCTGACCAGGCGCGCCGCGCGAGCCGAAATCACCCTTTGGGCCGTTGCAGTTTGTGCGTGTACTTGCGGCTGAACTTGTGGCAGGCGGCGAACTCATTCTTGCCCTCGTCATTTTCCCAGACCTCGTCGTAAACCGGTTTGACGGGAGTGCGGCGCAGGGTCTGTTCTTTAAGGATGTTCCCTTCCGGGTCGCAGTCCAGTTCGAGAAACCGCGGCTTTTGAGTCCGGTTCCAGCGGTTCCTCAGGATCACGAGCACCTTTCGTTTCTTCTTCATGGGGAGAGGCTACAGAAAACCCGCGCGGACGTCACCGGGGATCGCGCAAGGCTTCGGAGGGCACGGGGTCGTGACTCAAGGGCGGCACTCAGGGCAGAGATACTCCTTGCCGT
The DNA here is from genome assembly GCA_036524155.1 of Verrucomicrobiia bacterium. Taxonomy (GTDB): domain Bacteria; phylum Verrucomicrobiota; class Verrucomicrobiia; order Limisphaerales; family UBA8199; genus DATDCV01. The sequence goes on along the minus strand of DATDCV010000263.1, from coordinate 10,343 downwards.
CAAAATAGATCCTGAAGGCCATCATGCGCTCTCCGCAACGGTCGCAGGTCTCGAACCGCGCGCGGGGATCCAGGGGCAGCACCGCCAGGGATATCCCATGACCCTGCTCCAGCTTTTCAAGCTGCTCCGGGATGCGGTCGGCGATATAGTCGAAAACCCGTGCCTGGTCAATCTGGTCCGAAAAGGACCATGCTCCTGTCTGCCCAGCCAGGTACTTGCCGTCCCAGCTCTGGAGCACAACATGGATCGCATGTGGCTCAGTCATCCCTCGCAACTTAGAACAGGTCATGCGCTTACGCCAACAAATAAAGCGCGCTAAAGAGCCGGATGAGGCCTGAGCCGAGGCCCATTCAGGTGCCGGTCAACCAACCACCTTGGCCCTGAAATCCAAAACCAGGAACAGAAACGCCGTGGCAGCGAGGCCCCGCCACGCCTAACAGCCCTGTCTCTGTTGGTTTTCTTGATCTGCATCAAGGAATCCGCCGGCTTCCGGGCCTAGGCTGACTCCGATGAGCACGGTTTTCAACTGGCAACTCGGCCGCGACATGGATTACCCGTATGAGGCAGCCTGGCCGGAGCACCAGTTCGCGTTTGTTTTCAATCTGAACCGTTGCATTGGCTGCCAAAGTTGCACGATGGCCTGCAAATCGACGTGGACCTTTTCGCGGGGCCAGGAAAACATGTGGTGGAACAACGTCGAGACCAAGCCGTACGGCGGCTACCCGCAGCATTGGGACGTGAAGATCCTGGAGCTGCTCGAGCGCTCGAATCCCGGTGGCCAAACCTGGGACACCAAGGCCCAGACCGCCAAGGGACCCTACGGCCAGTTTGGCGGCAAGACCATCTTCGAGGCCGCAAAAATGAATGTCAGTCCCGAGGGGGCGCAAAAGGCGCTGGGGTATCTCCCGACGGATGAGGAATGGTCGGCGCCAAACCGTTTCGAGGATCATCCCCAGGGCGCCGAGAAGGGGGTCAAGGGGCAGTACTTCAAGGCGGGGGAGATGCTGCCGCAGCACAAGACCTGGTTTTTCTACCTGGCGCGGATCTGCAATCACTGCTCGTATCCGGCCTGCCTGGCGGCGTGCCCACGCAATGCGATTTACAAAAGGCCTGAGGACGGCATCGTGCTCATAGATCAGGAGCGTTGCCGCGGCTACCGCAAATGCGTTGAGGCCTGTCCCTACAAGAAGAGCCTCTATCGGGGGACTACCCGGACGAGTGAGAAATGCATCGCGTGCTTCCCGCGGGTTGAGGGCCGCGATCAGCACGGGGGCGGCCTGCCGATGCAGACGCGTTGCATGGCCGCCTGCATTGGTCAGATCCGCTTGCAGGGGTTGATCGAAATGAACCCGGACGGCACCTGGAAAGAGAACCGTCACAGTCCTCTTTACTACCTGGTGCACATTGCCCAAGTCGCGTTGCCGCTGTACCCGCAGTTTGGCACCGAACCCAACGGGTATTATATCCCGCCCCGCTGGGTGCCCCGCTCTTACCTCCGGCAGATGTTTGGTCCGGGGGCCGACGCCGCGGTCGAGAAATATGCCGCGCCGGACCGCGAGCTGTTGGCAGTGCTGCAACTCTTTGGCAAGGACCATCGCATTTGTTTCCGATACGAAATCAAGGAAGGACCTAAGGTGTTTGAGACCCAAGTGCGTGGCCAGAAGTTCGAGCTCTATAACGACACCATAATCGGCTACGCCAGGGACGGCACGAAGATCATCGAAACGAGCGTTGAGGAGCCCTTCCACCTCCGCCCCGACAAACATGCCAACTCAATCTGAGGGAGTCCAAAATTCAATGTCTGGGGTCCAGAGGCTTGAGTCGGACTGGGCTGCCCGGGCCAAGCTGCCGGCCCGATCAGTGTTTGGGAACTACCGCTCGCAGGCTCAGATTTCCGCAATCTCGTCAGAGGCGCCTACGGTCGCGCGGTCTGACTCGCGTGCACACGCTCAGGATTCCGAACCCTCGCTCCAATCTGCCATCAACGGCGCGATTGCCCGGTCCTTTATGTATCGATTCCTGGCACACGCCTTCGAGGATCCCACCGAAGAAAGCTGGAACAAGCTGTCCGACCCCGGCTTCCAGCAAATCGTCGAGTCGGCCGTGGGCACCGTGGCGGCGACCGCGCCGGCGCTTGCCGATACCACCGTCGCATTCCATCACCGACTCAAACCGGAGCAGTTCGAGTCTTTCCTGTCGTCTTACCTGGCCGCTTTCGGCCATGCGGCGCGCGGCCGATGCCCGCTCAACGAAATCGAATACGGCGACCTCAAAGCCGACCCTCTCTTTCAACCGCACCGCCTGGCCGACCTCGCCGCGTTCTATCGCGCTTTTGGCCTCGAGGTTGCCGAAGATGCCGGCGAGCGCCACGATCACCTCTGCCTGGAGTTGGAGTTCATGTGTGTGCTCGCCGCAAAGGAGGCCTACGCTCTGGAACATCAATCTGACCGTGCGGACCTGGACTGCTGCCGCGACGCGCAAAAACGGTTCCTTCGCGAACATCTAGGCAGGTGGGTACCCGCTTTCACCCGGCGTCTCGAACGGCTGGCTGGCGACACAGCGCTCGCCGCTCTGGCGGGGCTTACCCGCGCGTTCATTGAGGCTGAGTGCGCCAGCGCGGGGGTGTCTCCCGGCGGCGAGGATCTCTTACTGAGACCTGTAGACGCAGCCGCCGAGAGCATGTGCAGTTCCTGCGGGGTGTCCCAGTCCCCGGCCTGAATAAATCCGAAATCCGAATGCCGAAATCCGAAGCCCGAACATGCACCTCCGTTACGACGAAGATCTTGTAGAAGCGGCTGTGTTCCTCTGCGTGGCGGGGCGGCACCCCCGCATACCTTCCCTGCAAATTGTGCGCTTCAACCGCGAGCGCGAGAGGTTGTATGACATCATTGACCCGGACGGGCGCAATGCGGCTTTCTTCCGGCTCCACCTGGAGTGGTTCCGGGAGTGGGGACTGGAACAACTCCTGACCGTTCCGCTCAAGGAGTTTTCCCTCCTTCGGGAGGGCTTAAGGCTATTGGCGTTCCGCAAATCCCGGACAAAGGCTGACGAGGGCGCTGAGCTTTACGTCAACGAGGCTGGTGAGCGAAGCGGAGTGGTGGCAATACAACCAGAGCGCCTGAAACGAGAACTCGGGTTGGCGGCGTTTTTGCGGCACGAACTGACTCATTTGCAGGACATGGTGGACCCGGGCTTTGGCTACCGGCCTGAACTTCCGGTCACGGGACCGTCCCTGAACCAACATCGGCTCGCACGCGAGCGATATCAGCGACTCTGGGACATTACGATTGACGGGCGGCTGGCCCGTTCCGGGCGTGATACGATCATCACGAAAGAGCAGCGCTGGCTCGAGTTTTCCGGGGCTTTCGTTTTCTGGACGCAGACCAGGCGGGAGGAGGTCTTCCGGGCCCTCTGGACAAGCCCCGCTCCCACGCACCGCATGTTGGAGGAGTTGACGTGCGATCCCAGCCTGCTTCAGATAGCCGACGCCCCCCACCCGGGATCCCCGTGCCCGTTGTGCGGTTTTCCAACGTTCGCCTGGGCAACCGCCGCCAACCTGGCCGATCACACAGTGGCGGCGATTCGTTCAGAGTTTCCGCAGTGGGTTCCCGAGCAAGGGGTTTGCGGTCGTTGCTCTGAAATCTACCGTGCCAAACGCTTGCCGGTCATGCTACGTGTATGATCCAGGTCTGCCAGTTGTTCACTTCGCCGGGCCACAACTTTTTTGGCCACCACGGGCAGCCCGCCGGCCGAAACCCCATCCTCGAAGTCGACCAAGTCGAGTGTGTCGCCGGTCGGGGTATCCGGGGCGACCGTTTCTTCGATTTCAAGGAAAACTACAAGGGCCAGATTACGTTCTTTTCAACGGAGGTCTTCGACGCACTTCGGCGCGAACTCGGATTGCCCCTGGCTCACCGCTCCGCCACACGCCGGAATGTTTTTGTGCGCGGGATGGATTTAAATTCGCTCGTGGGCGCCGAATTCGAGCTGCAGGGTGTGCGATTTGCCGGGGCCGAGCAGTGCAAGCCATGTTACTGGATGAACTCAGCCCTTGGCGCTGGCGCGGAAAGCTGGCTGCAGGGACGGGGCGGGCTGCGCGCCCGGATTTTAAGCGATGGCGTGCTCCGACGTGACGTATGGACTTGAGTGCGGTCATTCTTGCCGGCGGTGAGTCCCGCCGGATGGGCTTCGACAAAGCCTGGCTCGAGACTGGTGGCGAAGCGCTAATTCGCCGCGCGGTCCGCATTGTCCGGAGCGCGGGGGTCGATGAGGTCTTTGTTTCCGGTCGAGCGGGTGGGGATTACTCGAGCCTTGGGTGCCCGGTATTATTCGACCTGGAGCCCGGGCTCGGGCCGCTGAGCGGGATTGAGCGAGGTTTGCACGAGGCCCGGAACTCGCTGCTGCTTGTGCTCGCGGTAGACCTGCCCGGCATGCGAACCGAGTTTTTGGAGAGACTCACGGGGGAATGCGACCGGCTAACGGGGGCAGTTCCGAAGCTGGCAGGGCGGTTGGAGCCGCTGGCGGCGATTTACCCCACGCGTTGTCATGTGATCGCTCGCGGGCTCCTGGCTAGCATGCGCCGGGCGGTGAGGGAATTTGCGGAGGCCTGCCTGGCTGAACGGGCGGTGCGAGCGGTTACTGTGCAGCCACCCGAGAGGTCCTGTTTCCAGAATTGGAACGGGCCGGCAGATGTGCGCCGAACGGTTCAAGAGTCCTGGCCGTATCCTCAACGGGTCGATTAAGCCCGGGCAGACCTCCTGGCGTTCATAGGAGCACGCCGGCGATTGCGGCGCTGACATAAGTCGCCAGCAAGCCACCCACCATCGCCCGCACGCCGAGCTTGGCCATCTCGGTCCGCCGCTCAGGGGCCAGGGAACCGATGCCCCCCACCTGGATGGCGATACTCGAGAAATTGGCGAAGCCACACAACGCATAGGTCGCGATGACGAAGCTGCGGGGATCGACGGCGGTGTGGGAACCGGTCAAGGAAACGTAACCGATGAACTCATTGAGCACGATCCTCTCACCGAGGACCTGGCCAATGGCGACACAGTCCTTAGCCGGCACGCCCATCAGCCAGGCGAACGGGGCGTTCACCCAGCCGAACAGGTTCTGGAAGGTGGCCGGTTGGGAGACGCCCAGGGCTGTTTGCGGCAACGCCAGCAGGTAATTGGACAGGGCGACCACCGCCATGAAGCCGATCAGCATTGCCAACACATTGATGGCCAGCAGCATTCCGTCACCCGCGCCTCGGCAGAGGGCGTCAATGCTGTTAACCGTCGTTCGGGGAGGGTCGCGGGGCGCAACGCCGCGGGTTTCGCTTGGTTCGGTTTCGGGCAGCAGCACTTTCGAGATCAGCAAGGCGGCGGGAGCGTTCATCACGGAGGCCGTGAGCAGATGACCGGCCATATCCGCATGCCCGGCATCCACCCCCAGCTTGGTGTACACAGCCGCCACGCCGCCCGCAATTGTCGCCATGCCGCCCACCATCATGCACTGCAATTCACTCCGGGTCATTCGCGCCAAGTATGGTTTGATCAACAGCGGCGCTTCGGTCTGGCCCATGAAAATGTTCGCCGCGGCGGAAAGAGTTTCGCTGCCGCTGGTCCCCATCGCCTTGCGCATCACCCACGCGATGGCTCGCACGACCCTCTGCAGCAGGCCCCAGTGATAGAGCACCGAGGATAAGCAGGAGACAATGATGATTGTGCCAGTCACCAGGACTGCGAACACGAGCGGGTTTCCCGGAAACGCCGCACCCATAGCGGCGTCATCCCCGAGCGGGCCGAAAACGAACCGGGTTCCGACATTCGAAAACCGAATGAGCTGTTGGATGGCCGCGCCAACGAAAGAGAACACGGCTGCACCCCAGGGGGTCTTCAGGATCAACAACGCGAAGGTGAACTGCAGGCCAATTCCCCAAAGGACGGTGCGCCAGGGGAACAGCTTTCGGTTGGCCGAAATGGCCCAGGCAAGCCCGACAAAACACACCAGGCCCAGCACGCTAACCAGCCGCATAGACATGGCAGGACGTTAGCGGCCCGAGCCCGCAGCGTCGAGCGTCAACGAGGAATCACCGGCAACAGCAGGTGCGACGGATGCGCTCCGTCATGGTAAACCGTTTGTTTGGCGGCCAGGAGTTCCGTGTCGGAACCGAAGCGGCCTCCCGTGTTGGGATTGCGATCGAACCGCGGGAAGTTGCTGCTGGAAACTTCAAGCCGTATACGGTGGCCGCGCTTGAAAAGATTGCTGGTGACCCAAAGATCGATGTCGAACTGCTCTGCGTGACCCGGTTCGAGCAGGACGGGCTTTCCAGGTCCTTTGCGATAGCGGGCACGGAGAATGCCGTCGCACAGGTTGTATGCTTTGTCATCAGGGTGCACGTCGACGAGCTTCGCGGTGAAGTCCGTATCGGGAGCGCTGGAGGAGGCCCAGAGAGTCAGTTTCACGGGTCCCGTAACTTCGAGGTCCTGCTCCAGCGGCGGCGTGGAATAGACAAGGACATCGTCCCGCGCCTCCACCTTGCCTTGGTCATAAGGGCCGGCTGTGGCTCCAACGAGGTTATTGCCGCCAATGCTTGGCACCGGATTGGTGGGGGTGTAGGTGAACTGGTCGGGGTTTTCCTCGCCCGGCGCAGTCGTGCTGAGAGTGCCGTCGCCTTTTGCTGAGTTGGCGTGGCCGCTTCCGCGAAGAAAATAAGAGGCAAACCGGGTGCGTTTGAGGGGCCATTCGTTTTCGCCGCGCCAGCGGTTTTCGCCCATGATAAAGAGGTAGCAGGCCGGCCAGTCCTGAACGCCGGTCTCACGGCCCTTGAGCCAATACTCGAACCACTGGAACTGGAGGTCGCCGAGGTTCAAGGCGGCCTCCGGGCCGAAGTCCAGTTCGCCGACCTTGCGGGTTCCGGCGCCATGCGCCCACGGGCCCATGACGACGAACTGATTGCGCCGCGCGGCGCGGTCGCGCGAGGCGGCGTGGACCTGGTTGACCAGGTCGATGGTGGTTTTGGAAAAGATGTCATACCATCCGCCGATATTCAGAGCCGGCACCGAAACGTCCGCGTAACGATAATCGATCCCCCGTTGCTTCCAGTAATCATCGTAGTCCGCATGCCGGACCCAATCGTTCAGATAAGGCACTTTCTTTTCGAACTGGTCGCCGAAATCGCGGAGGGGCAGATGTCGGTAAGCAAGGTCCAGCTTATCGGGACTGAGGGCGACGCCGCCGACCGCCGCCCCCCACCCCATCAGAAGGGCGAGCTGAAACGCACCGCCGACGTACGCCAAATCGTAGGCGTTGCCAAAGGGCACCACCGGGACCATCGCCTTGAGATAGCGGCTTCCGTTTGGCGCCGCAGCCCACTGCGTCCAGCCAACGTAAGAGCCGCCGGCGGTGCCAATGTCGCCGTTGCACCAGGTTTGTTTGCCCACCCACTCGTGCGTATCGAATCCGTCCTCGACGTCATAACGGAACGGGTCCCACGCACCCTCAGACTTGCCACGCCCGCGGCAGTCCTGCACCACCATGGCGTATCCGGCGGGGAGGTAGCGCTTCGCGTCACCCCATTTCTCGTCCGGTTTGCCGTAAGGAGTGCGCATTAAAATCACCGGGAACCGGCCATCCCCCTTAGGCCGGAAGACGTTGGCGGCGAGCTTCGTTCCGTCGCGCATGGGAATCATCACGTCAGCCTCGAAGACAAACGGCTGTTGCGCTTCCTCGGCCAGCAAGACACCGGCGCAGAGCAGCAGTGGCAGGACGCGCGACAGACGCAAGGAAGGGTGGCTTTGGTTCATTCCCGCAATTAATCTGATCCCGATCACCGCGTCCAGTATGGTTTCCCGGTGAAGGCCGATGGAAGGAGGCCTTCACTGTCCGGCGCACGGGAGGCCTGTGAGACCCGGCCGGGGCGAAGGTCCCGCTGGATGTAATCTGGCCAGAGCGGGCAGTTCAAATCGATCCAGCATTTTACGCGGTGCATCTCATCGCGGGTTAGCTTGACATCATAGTGCCCGGGATCGAGCACCTTCCAGAGCCGGCTTTGCACGGAGCCGAACGATAGCGGCTCCGCCTTGCGGTGCTCCTGGCCCCACGTGTAGTCAAAGTAGTGGACCCAGCCTTGCGTGATGAGCGTGCGGTAGGAACTTGGAACGCGGTCCGCGCCGAGCGTTCCTGTAAGATCCAGCTTCTGCTTGTCATTGGCGTCGTGGCAGCGGATGCATAGGGCGTCCCAAACGGGTTGGACCACCTTCTCATAGGAAAAGGGCACCGCGCCCCACGACGGCGCCTCGGCGTGGCTTGCGCCCCGGCGCGAGGCAAGTGCGGTAAGCGAGGGCGCGGCCATGGCCCGGTCCTCGTGGCAGCCTACACAACTGCGCCGCTCGCCCGGCTGAAGCTGGACCACGCTGCGCATCCGCTGGACTTCATTGAGGTTTTCGTCGAGGGCTTCGAAGTAAAGCACCTTGCCCGCCGGCGCGTCGAAGAAAGCCGAGCCGTCTTCCTCCACCGGCACCAGGCCCAGTGAAGCCTTGGCGACATAGCTGGGCCAACCGTTGGGACCCCGCACCAGGTGCGTTGGCGACGCGTAGAAATCTTCGAAAGGCGGATGGTCCTGGCGGTAGCTGCCGTCCGGCAACCGCTCCAGGTCGGCGCGGACTTCCTGGCACACGCGCAGGTATTTGACGGTGCCGCGCCGGACTTTCGGCTCGAGGCCCCTGTAAACATCCGCGAGGAAAAACTGTCCCGTTGCCACTTCATTGGTTTCAAGCTCGGCGTTCTGGAGAATTGGTGGCACCCGCGCCGGCTGCAAAAGCGAAGGACACATGCTGCTGATGCGTGGATCCAGATAGAGCAACTCCCGGTTGCCAAAACGGTCGATGACATAAATGGCGAAATGATTCTGCGGCGCATGACTGACCAGGAAGAAATCGCGGGCGATAGGCACAGGGTCACGGAAGCACTCCCGCTGCGCCCAGGTCATATGATACAGGGGTTTGGAGTCGGGAGTGATATTGGCGATGGCTGCCGGGTTGAACCGGCCACGGCTGGGGTCGATCAGAGCAATCGGCCCGTTGAGGTCGCCGCCGTGGGAGATCAGGGTGCAGCATAGTTCGGTCGTGCCCGGAACCTCGCGAGCATTCACGTAACAATTGAGCGTGTTATTGCCGAAGACCAACTCGGGGTGCGTGCCGTCTGGCCGGATCGCCCAGAGCGTGTGGCCAAAATCCGCGCCTTTGTCCAGGTACTCCGAGCGTGTCCACAGCACCCGGCCATCGCGCATCACCGACGGCGCCCACTCGCTCAGGTTCGCGAAGGACAACGGCCGCATGTTCCCGCCGTCCGCATCCATGCGGAAGAGCACGAAGGCTTGGGGCCGCCAGCAGAGGAAGCGCGATTTGCACCGGGTGGAAATGAACGCCAGGCCGCCATCCGGCAGCGGGCACGGATAATAGTCGTGGAAAGGCCCGTCCGTAAGCTGCCGCGGGCTGCTGCCGTCAGCGTTCACGGCTCGCACGTGGAAGTAGCTGTCCGGCGACGGCCGATAGCCAAAATAAACCCGCCTCGCGTCGAAACTGGCCATGGGATCGCGGGCCACGCCTGCGCCGGCGTCGAATAATTTCGTCACTTTGCCGGCGGAAGGATCCAGCCGCCCTTCGGCTCGCGGGATTTCGAGCTTGCAGATGCCGCCCCCCGCCCGCCACTGGGCATCGAGAATATCGCTGTAATTGTGCGAAGGTTCGTACGGGTGCCGGGCCACGAACAGGATGCACTGCAGCGGCGACAGGTCCGGGTCGCGCAGGAAGAGCTGCCGCTTCATCGTGCGGGCCTTGAGATACGCCGCTTCCACCGCGTCATCTTCCTGCGCTGGGCTGTGAGCGAGTTCTGCCCGGCCTTTACTCAAGGCCGCCAGCTCCCTTCTTTCCTGCGACACATCGACTCCTTTAGCCGCGAGTCGTTCGAGCATCGGCTCCATTTGTTTGATCACGCGCAGCACGGGCGAGTCGGCATCGATGCGCGACCAGGTCTCCTGCTCGCACAGGAACGCGTAGCGGAGCAACTCATCCCAGGCCCCGGTGGCCGGCAGCGGAATGTGGGTGCCAACGCGGCAGGCTGTTTTCCAGTTCCGGCCGTCCGACGAAAGCTGGATTTCGAACTGGGTTGGCAAGCGGTCCCGAAAACGTCCTTCCCGGTCTCGCGAGGCGACGACCTTGTCAACCAGCGCTGACGCGGGCAGTTCAATCTGCGCCCACTCGCTACCGGTGCCCGCTGCGATCCAGCTATGGCTGTTCCCGTACCGGCCGTCGTTGAGATGTGACACCTGGTGGATGGCGTAACCCGGCAAGCACGAC
>DATDCV010000262.1:0-5601 GCA_036524155.1 Verrucomicrobiia bacterium | reverse complement strand
ACGAGCGGACTCCCTGGGGTCGAAGGATCCGGCTGGTTGCGCGCGCGGAGCACACGCCCCTAATCGAAACGGAGATCCTGTTGCCTGACGGAGTCAAGCGCATCGAGTTGCGCAACACGATCCAGGTCGATCTGCTCTATGCCAAGCAGGCTTCCTATTTCGCTTTCCCCTGGGCGATGAGCAAACCCCAATTCCGCTACGATATCGCCAACGGTTTCGTCGATCCGGCCAAAAACCTCCTCGAGGGTGCGTGCAGCGAGTGGTTCTCGCTCCAACAGACGGTGAATGTCGAAGATGGCCAGGCCTCGGTGGACCTCGGCGTGGTTGACGCGCCGCTGCTCAGTCTCGGCGACATTTACCGCGGCCGCTGGCCTTGCTATTTCACCAATGCTTCTCCGACGGTCTTTTCCTACCTGTTGAACAATTATTGGTCGGCAAAGTGGGCGGGCCAGAAATCATGGGAACTGGCGAGCCGTTATGCCATCACCAGCGGACCTCATTTTGCGCCCGCAGAAACCGCCCGATTTGGCCGGGAAACGCGCACTCCATTCGAAATTTCTGAACTCAAGGCCAGTGACAAACCCCCGGGCCGCGCGGGAAGGTTGCCTCCCGCTGAGGCCGGCTTTGTCCTGGTCGAACCCCAGAACATCATCGTCAGCGCGTTTAAGGCCGCCGAGGATGGCCGGGGCCTGGTGCTGCGGGTCCTCGAAACCGGAGGCCGCGAGTGCGACGGCGCGGTTCGTTTGCCGCTCTTCAGAGTATCGTCAGCGACCGAGGCGACGGCCGTTGAAACCCCCGGAAAGGCCCTGAAGTGCGACTCCGACTCTGTGCGCTTCCATATCAAACCAAACCAGATCCTGACCATTCGGCTCCAAACTCGATGATCCTCACTGAATACCTCCCGCCGCGTCCGCACCAGCTTTGGCAGTTGGCGGCGCAAATGGGCATCCGCCGGGCCATCGTGAACGCCAAGCCGGAACGGACGGGCCTGAAACCGGTCTGGGAGATCGACACTCTGCGCCAGTTACAGCGCGAGTTCGCGGCAGCGGGACTCCAAATCTATGGGCTGGAAGGGGACCAGTTTGACATGCGTCGAATCAAGCTCGGTCTCGAGGGGCGCGACGAAGACATCAAGTGCTACTGCCAGATGCTGCGGAATATGGGCGAACTGGGAATCCCGCTGCTGTGCTACAACTTTATGGCCCAGATCGGCTGGTGGCGGAGCAAAGATGATGTTCAGGGTCGGGGCGGCGCACTGCTGTCCCGATTTGACCTCAAGGAGATGCCCGCGGCGCTGACCGAAGCGGGCGAGGTCCCGGCCAGGTGGATTTGGGAAAACTATCGCACCTTCATTCAGAGAGTCATGCCGGTAGCCGAAAAGGCCGGCGTTCGCATGGCGCTGCACCCCGACGATCCACCGCTCCCCTCGCTTCGGGGCGTCGGCCGAATCTTCGGGACCATCGAGAGCTTCGAAAAGGCCTATGCGCTCGCGCCAAGCCCCAGCAACGGTGTTACCTTTTGCCGCGCCAACTTCAAGCTAATGGGCGCCGACCTGAGGGACTGCGTGCGGCGGCTCACCAATCAGCGGCGTCTGTTCTTTCTCCATTTGCGAGACGTGCATGGCACCGCGGAATGCTTTGAAGAAGTTTTCCATGATGAGGCCGCGACCGCGTTGAAGGAAACCTTGCAGGATTGTCACGCGGCCGGGTTCGGTGGCCCGGTGCGGTGTGATCACGTGCCGACGCTGGCCGGCGAACCCAACGACCAACCAGGCTACGGAACCCTGGGCCGGCTGTTTGCCGATGGATACATCATGGGGCTGATGGACGCGTTGGGAATTCCACGGCAATGAGCGGAGCGCCCGTGAATAGAATTCCTGAGCGCGCTCGACCCGACGGGAACGGAGCGGCGGCGGCCCCCGCCCGCACCTTCGCGGAATCGCTCACGCACGCCGAGCGAAGGCTTCGCTGGTTCCTGATCGGTTGGATGACGCTTTCCACCATTTTGAACCTGGTAGACAAGAACACGCTGGCCATCCTCGCGCCCACCCTTTCAGAAAAGTTCGACATCAGCCAGGCCGACTACGCGCGTATTATCATGGCCTTCCAGTTTGCGTATGCAGTGATGTACGTAGCGGCGGGGAGGTTTGTCGATGTGGTGGGTGAGAAAGTCGGAATGACGGCCTGTGTGGTGTGGTGGTCCATCGCGGAGATTCTGCATGCGTTTGCCCGAGGCGCCTTGAGCTTCGGCGTCGTCCGCTTCTTCCTCGGGATTGGCGAGCCGGGCAACTACCCTGCCGCGCTGCGAGCCACGGCGCGCTGGTTCTCGAAGGAAGAACGCGGCCTGCCGATTGCCATTTGGTCCTCCGGCAGTTCGGTAGGCAGCCTGATCTCCGTTCCAATCGTGGCGACTCTGGCGCTGCATTTTGGCTGGCGCTCCGCCTTTGTGGTGCCGGGCCTGGTCGGAATAGTATGGGTCATTGTTTGGGCCCTGGCTTACCGGATGCCCTCGGTGTCCATGGACGGTCCGCGGGTGGCGGTGGAAGCTTCGCCTACCCCGGCGGAAAAAGCGGCCGAGCCCCACACGTTTCTCGACCTGCTCAAAAATAAAAAAGTCCTCGCTATAGTCGGTGTGCGACTGCTGAACGACCCAGTCTGGGTCTTTTATATCGCCTGGATGCCGAAATACTTGGCGGAAGTCTGGAAATTCGATCTAAAGCAAATGGCGCTGTTCGGCTGGATTCCATTCCTGTTCGGCGGGATGGGAGGGATGTTCGGCGGGCTGGCTTCGGATTGGCTGATTCGTCGCGGGATGGCGGCGGCGCAGGCGCGGAAGACGTGCCTGTATGTCACGGGTGCCATCGCCCCTCTGGGGATGCTGACCGGCTACGTCGGGTCGGCGGGCGTGTCGATCGCGTTGCTCGCGATGATGGCGTTCATTTGCTATACGTGGTTCATTAGCACGGCGGCATTGATGTCCGACGTGTTCCCCGAACGCGTCGTGGGCTCGGTGTTGGGATTGTCGGCGGGCACAGGGCAGTTTGGAGGCATTTTGATAGCGTGGCTGGCGGGCTATCTGCTGGAACGCGGCGGGGTGGACGTGCGGCACTCCTACGCCTCGCTGTTCATCATCGCGGGGTCGGCGCATGTGCTGGCCTGCGCGATCCTGTTTTTCTTCCTCAAAGAGAAGAAACAACTATGAGACTCAAAGATCGAGTGGCAATCGTTACGGGCGCGGGCCGGGGCATTGGGGTCGCCCTCGCCAAGGGCTTCGCGCACGAAGGCGCGGCCGTGGTGGTGAATTACTCGCGCTCGGCGGCCGAGGCGGAACGGGTGGTCGCGGACATCGTGGCGGGCGGCGGTCGGGCGGTGGCGGTGCGGGCGGACGTGCGGAACCTGGCCGAGCATCAGCTTCTCATTGACGCCGCATTCCAGCGCTTCGGCAGGCTGGACATCCTGGTGAACAACGCGGGCCTGGAATATCGGGAGTCGTTTCTGACCACCACCGAGGAGCAGTTTGATCACACGCTGGGCGTGAACCTTAAGGGCGTCTATTTTCTCAGCCAGAAAGCCGCGTGTGCGATGATCCAGGCCGGGAAAGGCGGCCGCATCATCAACATCTCCAGTTGCCACGACACTGTGCCTTTGAACTTGCGCTCGGCTTACAGCGTCAGCAAGGGCGGCCTTGCGATGCTGACCAAATCGTTGGCGCTCGAACTGGCGGAGCACCGAATCAATGTCAACGCGGTTTCGCCGGGAGCCATCCTGACCGAAATGAACAGCGCAGCGCTGTCGGTGCCGGAAGTGCGCTCGCGGTTGCTCACCCGCATTCCGTGCAACCGTTTGGGCGATACCGAAGATTGCGTCGGCGCGGTGGTCTTTCTGACCTCGGCCGAATCCGATTACGTAACGGGAGCCACTATCTACGTCGATGGAGGCCTGCTGTTGCGAAAACTATAGAAGGAGGCATTCCACTGAAAATGAGCGCTCAAGGAACCCCAAGAATGAAATCCCGAAAGAAAGATATGAGAGCAAAACAACCAACTGAAACGGGCGCGTCAACCGCCGCCGCTCCCGGATCCAACGGCCCGGCACCTCAAACTCTAGCGCCGGCCGGTCCGGCGAACGCGCCCAACGGAGACATTTCGCCAGAGGAAATGCCGGCGATCTCCGCGCGCTACAAACGCCTCTATGCCGGCCTGGTGTTTGATATTCTTGAACACTTCGGCTATGCCAACCAGGCGCTGGCCCACGAGATTCACCCTATTTCACCCGAAATGAAGCTGGCGGGGCCGGCCTTTACCTTCAAGGGCACCACGAGCGCCGTGAAGGATGAGTCGGTACGGTTTCGCCGGCTCAACGCGTTGAAGGAGATGACCCATCCGTGCATCGAAGTTCGCGACCGCACGACGCCGTTCAACGTGGCGCTTTATGGCGAACTCAGCGCGACGTCGGCGGCCGCGCACGGCGCTGTCGGCGCGTTGATCGACGGCGGCACACGCGACAGCGGCATGCTGACCTCCATGGGTTTCCCGGTCTTCGCGCGGTATCACAGCCCCGTCGAGGCCTTTGGCCGCGTCATGACGCTGGCCCACCAGGTGCCGATCCTGATGTCCGGCGAGTTGTCGGAAACCGTCGTCGTGAATCCGGGTGACATGATCTTCGGCGATATCGACGGTGTGCTGGTGGTGCCCAAGGCGCTGATTATGCCGGTCTTGCTGGAAGCCGAACGGATCGCCGGCATCGAGGATGCCGCCCGCGTGGACTTCAAACGCGGCGACGACCCGGTCGAGGTCTTTAAGCGGCACCGGAGGCTGTAACGAGATCCGAAAACCGAAGGCCGAAACCCGAAAGGCCACGACAGTCGATGGGCCCTCGGTGCAGCCAGGCCTCTGGCCAGGGTTCGAATGGAATTCCAGACTTCGAGAGAGTGTTATGAAACGACTTGTGACCTTATTGACGGCGATGGCCTGTGTGGCTGGTGGCGCCGTCGCCGGCGCGGCTCAGGGTGCCACTGCACCGACTGATGTGTATATCGTCCCGTTTTCGCATCTGGATCTTTTCTGGGCTGGGACGCGGGAAGAGTGTCTCAGCCGAGGCAACCGGATCACCAGCAAAGCCGTGCAGATTGCGCTCCAGCACCCGGAGTTTCGCTTCCTGCTCGAGGACGATGTTTTCGTGGAGAACTTCCGACAGTCGCGCCAGGGCACAGCGGAGTTGGAGAACTTCAAGCGGCTGGTCAAGGAGGGACGTATTGAGATTGCGCCGAAGTGGGCCGGCATATACCAGAATCTGCCCCGCGGCGAAGCGCAGGTGCGGAACCACCTTTACGGGAAACAGTATGCGCGCGAAATATTCGGCGTTGATCCGCAGGTGTCGCACCTCGGCGACTTGCCCGGTTACACCTCGCAGTATCCTCAAATCCTGAAGAAATCCGGTTTGCCGTTCATGGTGATGACCCGCATGGGGCCGCCGGATTCCACCCTGTTCCGCTGGCGCGCCCCCGACGGCTCCAGCGCCCTGGTCTGGTACGCGCTCAAAGGCTACGGCTGGGGCGTCGGCCTCGGCCTCCACGAAAACCTCGATTCCAACCGCCTCGCCC
>DATDCV010000261.1:0-10990 GCA_036524155.1 Verrucomicrobiia bacterium | reverse complement strand
GAGAATGGGACGCGGTGGAACGCGTCCCTACCACCACCGTCGGGCGGAGCTAATCGGTTCAACGGCGCTGCCTGGGGGCCTACGACCCGGTAGAACCGCGCGGCTGCAGAGATTTCATCGGTGAGCGTCCACTCGCTGGTTGTGGTGTTGGTGGAGGCCAGGAACGTCCACGCGCCCAGCCGGTTCGCATACTCCACGCTCCAAAGACCCGGCGCCGCGCCAGCGACGAGGACGTCGAACCCGGCTGCGGAACGCCGACCCTGCAAAAGCGGTTGCGCACGGCCCGGCAGCACCGTGAATTGCCCCAGCGTCAGCCATCCCGCAACGTCGGCGTCCTGCGTGTCATTGGCGAACCGCAGTGGCACGCCATTGGTGAGCGGATTCGGGACTCCGAGCACCAGCGTGTAGCTGCCGGCGGGCAGACCTGGCTGGGCCAGGGTGAGGCTCCACACAGTGTTTGTTGCCGCGGGCAGCAGCGAAGGAAGCTTCCACGGAGTGGTCCACGTTTGGGTGGCGACGCCGTTGCCTTTGAGCGCGCGGAGCAGCACCAGCCACTCGTAATAAAACGGGGCCACGCCGCAGTTGCGGATCTGGAGAGCGACCGCGAGCGGTTCCACCTCGGTGGCGGCGGAGAGTTCGGCACTGCTGACGTAGAGCTCGTACCCGAGCCGCCGCGCTCCCGCCACCGCCAGATCCTTCTGCATGCTGTTGAAGCCTGGGGCGAAAGCGCGGTGGTTCAGCATCCAGGAGGCGTGGGTCCGGTCTACGCACGTGTTGTACTCCTGGCCGGCGGGCACACAGGATGTCTGGTTGGTATCCCACATGCAAAGCTGGACCTCCGGCCGCACCTCGCCGCCGATCGGTTGGGTCTGCCACTTGTTGGTCTCGCCGGCGGCTTTCAGCAAACCCAGAAAGGTCCAGTTCGGCGGATCCAGGGTCTCGTAGGCGAACGAATCGTCATGGTATCCGATCGCGCGCGACGCCGGGATGCTCCCTGCGGGTTTGCGCACCAGCAGCCTCGTGTGGGAGAAGGCCCGCCCATAAGCCGTCAGCACCTCATTCTGGACTGATAGCGACGCGAACCACCAATCATATGGATAGGTATGCCATTCTCCCCAGAAGCCGAGGAGGCCGACGGTGATGAAGCCGACGCGCGGATCACCATCGTAACGCGCCCCAAACGCGTCGATGAAATTCGTCAGCGCCTCGCGCAGCAGCGGGTTTTCATAATCAGGGGAAACACTGACGTTGCCGTTGCCGTAGTCGGTGTAAGTGCGCGTCGTCAGGCCGGCATCGAGCAGGTATTGCGGGATGCCAGTCGGTTTCGAAGGATAGTCCAGGTAAATGCGAAACGCCGTTTGGTGCCCGCGCCGCGCGATGCCGTCCAGCATGTTGTCCAGGGCTGTCCAGTCAAAGTTCGTCGGTCCCGTCATCAGGGAACGCAAGGGCAAATAGCCCCACTCCATGCTGTGAGGGAAGGTGGTGTAGGTTCCAGCGTAAGGGAAAAAGCCTTTGAGCGGATTGTCAGCCGGGGCCGGCCGGTAGTTGAGCGAATAGGAATTCGTGGCCGCGCCCGTCTCGCCCCCGCAGATCAACACCGCCGCGAGAACGAAGTAGCTTGTGTACTGTTTTTTCAGGACCGTCATGCAGAAACCTCTCTGACCACCGCGCGACAAAGTGAGAAGCCCGCCCGGTGTGTCTCGCCGCCGTCCGTGTCAAGGTCGCCAAAAACGAATTTCCTGACAAACCATCTGATGCTCTTTAACGTACCTGCTCAGTCTTGGGTCGGAGCGCCGATTTTTAATCGGCTTAACCGCGCCGACGGCCGCGTGCAAGCCGAGTGCAACTCGGCGCTCCGACCCAAGACTGAGCGGATACTCTTTAACAACTCTCATTTAGACGAACAAGCAAATAACGTTGCATAACGCCAAGCGCGAGAAACAGCCAATGCCGCCGAATGCGGGCGGCGGTGACAAGGTCCGGCTCTGGGACGAGTCCAGGAGACAATGGCTGCGCAAATCGACGGGTCGTGGTAGGCTCCCGCAAACCTATGAGATTCACCGACCGTCGGCGCGATCCGGCAAGCACCTGTCTGCTAATGGTCAGCGCCATATTGGCCGCGCTGCAATTGGCACTCGCCGCGCCTGCTCGTGGTGCGTCCCCTGCGGAACCTCCGCGCCAGGGGGTGACGCTCTACGTATCGAAGCTGGGCGACAACTCGGACGGCAGCAGTTGGCAAAAAGCCTTTCATGCGATCCAGCGCGCCCTGGATGCGGTACCCGACGATAAGGGCGGGCACCGCGTCATTGTCCGGCCGGATACCTACTCCGAGGCTAATCTGTACCCGGCGCACAAAGGCGCGGCGCGGGCGTATAACACTTTAGAAGGCGATTGGGATGGGCGCCTCGGTTCAGGCGCGACCGGATGGGTCGTAATCGACTCCGGTGCGCCGCTCGTCGTAGTGCGCACAAATCCCAAAGCACCGACGGGGAATCCGACGTTCATGGTTCTCAACGAGGGTGACCCCGACAGAGAGACGGGACTCAAGAGCGTCGATTGGTGGGGGCCTTGGCGGTGTGATCCCGCCTTCTCCGCCGTGATCTGGGACCGCTGGGTTTTTCGCCGCCTTTACTCGACCGGCTCGGAAGGCGGCATCGGCTGGGACATGACCAGCGCGGCGGGCTGCGAGTTTTCAGCGGTCGTGGAAGATTGTGTCGGGTTGGGCCGCTTCGCCGGGGCCTGCGTCATGGGCCATGTCAACCGGCCGGAAGAATCGGTCGTCTTTCGCCGGTCCTACTTCATGTGCCTTGATGTGTGGGGCGATGCCGGAGCCGCTTATGTGCGGGCGCATAACCCCACTATGCCGCAGACTCCCGACGCCGTGTTCGAGGATTGCACTCTGGTGGGGCCGGACAATGCACTCCAGGTTGGCTATCCGAAATTCGAAGGTTATTCGAGAGTGCGCTTTACGCGCTGCCGGCTCCTGGTGCTGAATTTTTCGCAACCGCAGGGCACACCGTCCACCGGGGCGATCTACAGCGACCTGGCCGGCAAGTTCCTGCATGTGGACCTCGAAGATTGCACGGTAATGGGCTACCGGGTCTTTGGGGTGCGCAACGACCCCATGTTTTCCTACTCCACTTTCGGCACCAACCGCGCTTACGTCCAATACCGGCAGCCCGTGCCCAAGGGATTCGAGCGGCTGCGCTTTTGGCCGGTCGAGGTGTTCAACGATCTGCTCCCGGCCCGCCTGGTAGCGCCGGGCCAAACTGGAGCCGAACGTCCGGTTTTGGCCAAGCTGCCCTTTGCCTACGCCCAAGGCATGGAAAACACGCCGGTCGTATTTAACTCGCGGCCGTTGCTCGTCACCAACCGCCGCAATGACAAAGCCACCTGTCACGACGAATCGACGTGCCTGTTCATCCGTGACCTGGTCACGGGGCAGGAGCTCAGCCGGTTTGGGCTGGGGCATTCGTTCGCCAGCGGCTTTGTCCAGGGGACGGAGTTAAACGTTTTTGCCAGCGAAAGCGCGACGAACGATTGGTTTCACGACATCTACCGGTTTTCATCGAGCGACCTGACCAACTGGACGCGAACGCCGGCGATTGCGCGGGAACCGGGCGAGCACCTGTTCAACTGCTCAGTTTGCCGCGACGAGCGGGGCTATCTGATGGCCTACGAATCGGAAAAGCCGGTTCAGTTTTGCTTTAAGTTTGCACGCTCCGCCGACCTCTCGAACTGGACGAAAATCCCGGGCCTGGTGTTCACCGGCGCAAACAACGAATACAGCGCCTGCCCGGTGGTTCGATATTTCGCGCCTTATTACTATGTTATCTATCTGCATGCGGCGATCCCCGGCCACAAGGGGTGGATCTCGTTCCTGGCGCGTTCGCGGGACCTGGCCGCCTGGGAGCTCAGCCCGTTCAATCCCATTCTGGAAGCCGAGCGCGGCGAAGGCATCAACAACTCGGACGTGGACCTGTTCGAGTACGAAGGCCGCACCTATTTATTCTACGCCACGGGCAACCAGGCGGACTGGGGCTCGATCCGCGTGGCGCAATACGCCGGGCCGATGAAGGACTTTTTCACCAGGCACTTCCCTGAAGGCCAACCGGCCGTCAGGGTCACCGCCGCGCGGCAGTAGTTTCAGCGGAACGCGCCGGCACAGGAATCGCCCGAGCCGCCATGAGCTCGTCGACGACGAGCTTTCAATCGCTGGCGCGCTTGCTGGACAAAAGGGACTCACGAAGGGTGCGGCCGGCATCATTGAGCATTGAGGATTGAGCGTTTGCTATCTTTCAACGCCCGGACCGACCACGGGCTTTTTCCAACTCGACCGTCATTCGCTCAAAGGTTGGGATCGTAGCCGCCAGCAATGAGAAGTAGCAAATCCTCAATGCACAATGCTCAATGATCGGCCTATATCTCACAACCCTAAGCAGTGGCAGCGCGAGTCCGAGAAATAAACCGAGGTCCGTTCCCTAGAAGGCCACGAGTCGATTCTTGGCGCGCGATGATCTCCCGGGGCTTCGATTTACGTGGTCCCTCGCCATCGACTCGTTACCTCGTCGCCTACAGTCTGAGAACCGCTTGACCTCTGCACGGCGCCAGTTTACAACGGCGGCATGATCCACCTGGGAATTCACACTGACAATTGGCGGCCCCTGAGCGTTGGGTTCGAGGGCGCCTGCGAGAAAATCGCCGCAGCCGGCATCAAACACATCGAATTCTGCGCGATCGACGGCCAGAACTTCATCGCGGCCCTGGGCTACGATCCGGGTGTCCCGCTGGATTCAAATCCGCGGGCGATACGCCGATTTCTCGAGAAGCTGGGTTTGCGGACGTCCCAAATCGATGGTTCCTATCCGATGATGGGCCCGAATGGGTCCGCCTACGGCGTGCATTACGTGACCCAGACCATCCGGTTTGCGGCGGAGTTAGGCTGCCCGATGGTGGACACGGTCGATGGGGCGTTTGAAACTCCGGGGATGACTCGCAAGGAGGTTTTTCGGGTGACGTGCGACAACTATCGGCAATGCCTTTCCTGGGCGGAGGACTACAAGGTGGTCATCAATGTGGAGCCGCACGGGCCTTACACCAATGACATTGAGTTCATGCAGAACCTGTTCAAACACTTTGAATCGGAATATCTGCGGTGCAATTTCGACACCGGCAACACTTTCATCGCCGGCCATGACCCACTCGATTACCTCAAGGCGCTCCGGAAGTACATAGTGCATTGCCACATCAAGGACGTGAGTCCCGCTCTCGCCGCTGCGGTGCGGGGCGAAGAAACCGGTATCGGCAGTTCCGAAGTGTTTGTGGGCGGCGGGGTCAATGCCGATAACATCAGAAAGTGCATGGAGCACCTCAACCGGACTGGCTGGGAGGGTGTCGTTTCGCTCGAATGCAGCGGCACCGATGAGAACACCCGGAAGAGCGTCGCGTGGATGCGAGGCGTTCTGAAGGGGTTTCCCAAGCGAAGCCGGTAAGGCTCACCCCTTTCGAACGGCTCTCAAATTTATGAAAAACTCGCAAATCCCCCGACGCCGGTTTCTGGCCGGCGCGAGCGCCCTCGGCGCCTTCACCCTGGTCAAACCCTCCCTGGCCTTTGGCGCGGAGGAAAACTCAAAGCTGGCTATCGGCCTCATCGGTTGCGGCGGGCGCGGGACGTGGATCGCCGACCTGTTCGCCGCCTCCGGCAAATACCGGTTCGTCGCCTGTGCCGACTACTTCAAGGACAAGGCGGACAAGGTCGGCGACAAATTCAAGATCGAGGTCGAGTCGCGGCACTCGGGGCTTTCCGGCTACAAACGGCTGCTGGAACAGAAATTGGACGCCGTGGTCATCGAAACGCCGCCGTACTTTCACCCGCAGCATGCCACGGACGCCGTCGAGGCCGGCAAACATGTGTACCTGGCCAAGCCCATCGCCGTCGATGCGCCCGGGTGCCTGGCGATCGCCGCCGCCGGCAAACGCGCCACCGCCAAAAAGCAGGTGTTCCTCGTGGATTTTCAGGCCCGCGCCAACCCGGAGATGCGCCAGGCGGTGGCGGAAGTTCATAAGGGCGCCATTGGGAAGCTGGTTTTGGCAGAAGCGTGTTATCCGTGGTCCGGCGGAGGGCGCGGGTCGCCGCCCGCTTCGCCCGAGGAGCAACTGGGGAACTGGTATTATGTGCTGCCGCTATCGGGAGACTTCATCGTGGAGCAGAGCATTCACTCGCTTGACATGGCAACCTGGATCCTGAACGCCGACCCGATCCGCGCGCGGGGTTGCGGCGGCCACAAAGTGCGACCAGCGGACAGCATCTATGACCACTTCGCCGTCACCTATTGGTTCCCCGACGACCTGGTTCTGTCATTCACGTGTATCCAGAGCATTCCGATGGTGAAGGACCAAATTCGCGCCCGCGCGTTCGGCGCCGAGGGCTTCATCGAGATGGATTACTACACTGGAGTGCTGGCACGCGGGAAAGAAACCGTCGTGCGCGGAACGGTGGATGACCTTTATACCAGCGGGGCGGTGATCAACATCAACGAGTTCCACGAAGCGGTCGTCAAAGGTGATTGCTCGAACGGAACGGTGGCTCCGTCGGTCAGATCGAATCTGACCGCCGTCCTCGGTCGGGAGGCCGCCTACCGAAAAACCGAACTAACTCTCGACGCCCTGATTAAAGAGGGCAAGAGGCTGCAACCGAACTTGGCGGGGTGCAAGAGTTGAGGGGAGTTTTAGCGTGGCCAAGTGAGCATCTCATTTTCTGGATCGGCGCGGTCTGTGTAGAGAAATTCCCCCTCACCCCGGCCCTCTCCCCGAGGAGAGGGAGAAACTCCGGCCGCTGACTGTGTATTTCGGGGCGTTTCCAATAAGGTCGTTGCGAGGAAACCCCAGAGAGTTGAGGGAGCTAGTAGCCGAACTGGGGCGCACCCGTCCTGAAGTCAGTGTACCCGGTTCGCTCGAGGTACCAGGCAAAGTCAACGCGCCCGGCGGCATCGAAGAACTTGTTCCCCGCGTAAAAGAACATGACGGGGTACTTGGAGGAGTCGCTCCTCCATTTCCGGATCTCGGAATGGCCGTCGGCGAACGAAAAGCCGCACGCGCCGTTGTGGTATGAGGCAGGCCTGTCGGACCAGAAGTTGTCGGTGGGGCTGGTGATGAAATAACCATCGTTGATTGAGTCAGGCTGCTCATCGAGCACCAACCAGGTCTTGGCCGGCTTTGGCACCTGGCTCAGCTTTAGAAATTGCCGGTATTGAGTGAAGCCCCAGTTTTGGCCCTGGGCCGTCGCATCGTTGCCGATGCTGAAACGGCCAAAAATCGAGTTCATGGACAGACTCCGATTGCGCCGTGGAAACCCCGCCTGCACCTGCGGTCTGCTCAGATAGCTGTCCGCCGGGCATTTGTAGACTCCGATCGCGGCCGCCGTGTATTTGCCAAGAACGCCGCTGGCCACCCAGGCAGTGTTCGTGATACTGCGGTCGGAGGTCGAAGCGCTGGCCCCCCAGCTCATCACGTTGTTCACCCAGTTGTCAAAAACGCCCTGGTCGATCGCTTGAATGGTTTCGGTAACCCCGTAATTGTTCGCCACGCGATCGTTGAAATCGCCGGTATAAAGGTTCCAGGCAAGCGTCAGTTGTTTGGTGTTGTTGAGGCAGCCGATGCCTTGGGCTTTCGCCTTCGCTTTGCTCAGGACCGGCAGGAGCATCGAGGCGAGGATGGCGATGATGGCGATAACCACGAGCAGTTCAATCAGGGTAAAGCCGCGGGCTGAACCTCGCGTGCCGTGGTTGCTGGAGTGCCGCTGATTGGGACGAGTAATCATAAGCGTCATTTTTGTAGTTTTATATTACGTCAAACCCGGCCGGATGGAAAGTGTGCGTTTTAGGGCACAGGCCCAGGCGCTTCGAAGTGATACGTGCCCGGCGCCGCTTTGAATACCGCGCGTTTCTTTTCGACTCGAACGAACTTCAGCCCTGCAGCTTGCGCAGCCGGTCGACGGCCTTCTTTGACCGCTTCGAGGTCTTCCCCCGGCACGAAAACCGTCGCGGTTGTATTCACGGGCACCACGAGGTCCCAGACGAACTTATTGCCCTTGATCACCCAATCGCTGGCGATTAGCCCGAAGGGCGAGTGATGCGTGGCCCGCGCCGATTGCAGACCGCGGACGAGTTCCGGCCTGAAAATGATGTGCTTGAAACCCGGGTGCTCAGGATCCGGGCGAATCCCCGCGAGGTACTCGTGCATCCAGATGCACAGGTCGCCGACCAGCATGACGTGGTTGCCGGAGTTCATCGCCGGATCGGCGGTGTCGCCGTTCCAGAGTTCCCAGATCGTGGTAGCGCCTTTTTCCACCATGTAGCCCCAGCTCGGATAGCTGCGTTGCGTGGCGATCTCCCAGGCGAGATCGGGCCGGCCATTGTCGGAGAGCACTCGCATCAGCCATTGGCCGCCGATCAGCCCGGTACCGATATGGCCGTGGGTTTCGCCGGTGATTTTGTTCACCAGGTGCGCGAAGACGCGCTCGCGTTGCGCCTCGCGAACCAGCCCGAAGGCCAGCGGCAACACGCAGGAGGTTTGGGAGCCGTTGTCATACTGGCCGGATTGTTCATTGAAAAACGTGCGGTTAAACGCTTCCTTGAGGGTGTTGGCCAGGCCGGTGAAGTGCTCGGAGTCCGCTGCCTTGCCCAATTCTTTCGCATATTGGGCCATCCAGGTCGCGTCATGAAACAAGTAAGCGGTGGCCAGCAGCGTTTTGCTGGTTTTCCGCTTGGGATCCGTCGAATGAATCAGCTTGGGGTCTTCCGGTGGCACACACCAGTCGCCATAGGAATCGCGGTCAATGATCCCGTTGGTGACGAAGCCGCTCATGTGATCCATCCATTTCTTCGCGCTGGCGTAATGTTGCTCGATGATGGCGAGGTCGCCGTATTGCTCCCGCAACGCGCCGGGGATTATGACGGTGCTACTCGGCCACGTTACGTTGTCGGAATAGATCGGCCAATAGGACGGGCAGACATCCGGGACGCTGCCGGTTTCTTTCTGAGCGTCGGCCATGTCGTGCAGCCACTTGCTGTAAAGCGCCGCCGTGTCGAACAAGTAAGTTTCCCCTTTGGCCTCGGCGGAGCGGTCGCCGAGCCAGCCTTGCCGTTCGTCGCGTTGCGGGCAGTCGGTCGGCAGGCTCCGATAATTCCCCCGGACCCCCCAACGGATATTCTGATAGATGTGGTTCAGCAGCGGCTCCGAACAGGAAAACTCGCCGGCGCTCGCCAAATCATCGTTCACAACGCGGCCCTCGATGGCGGTCAGACCCGGCTTGCCGGGATAGCCAGTGACTTCGACGAAACGGAAGCCATGGTAAGTGAAGCGGGGCTCGTAAACCTCTGTGCCGCGCCCCTTCAACGTGTAGGTATCGGTGACCCTGGCGGAGCGAATGTTGTCGAGGTAAAGCGTGCCGTCGGGCTTGAGTGTTTCGGCGTGGCGCAAAGACACCGTCGCCCCCCGAGGCCCGGCGACTCGCAAGCGGCACCAGCCTACCATGTTCTGGCCGAGGTCGAAGATGTACGCGCCTGGCTTCGGGGACGTGACGGCGACGGGTTTAATGGTCTGGGTCACACGGATCGGCTCGATCATCTGGGCCACCATATTGGCGCACAAAAACATCGGCCCGAGCTGCGCGATATCCGATCCTACGCGCATCTGCGTCGGGGTGCCATTGCCGCCGCCCACCAACTGCGCCGGCTGCCACTGGCTGTCATCAAATCCCACCTCACTCCATCCGGGCATCTCCATCCGCGCGTCGTATGTCTCACCATCGTATTCATTGTTGGCGCGGATGGGGCCGGAGGTGGTTAGTTTCCAGGTCTCGTCGCCGGCGACTACCGCCGTCGAGCCGTCCGTAAACTCGAGGACTAATTTCAGCAACAGCTTGGGAAAGCCATAGGTTTGAGTTCCGGTCGGGACGGTGCTTCGGGGAGCGAAATAGCGGCCATTGCCCAGCACCACGCCCAGGGAATTGCCACCGCGTTTGACCAAGCCGGTCACCTCGTGCGTAACGTAAAACACGCGCTTGGGATATTCAGTCAGCCCGGGAGAAAGCACCTCATCACCCACCTTCCGCCCATTCAGATAAAGCTCGGAAAGGCCCAGTCCGGAATAATAGACCATGGCACGGCGCACTTTGCCCACCGCGGAAAATTCCTTGCGCAGCCAGCGCGCGGGCAATCGGCGATCCTCGGGCCCCGAGATTTGGCCCCAGGGCTCCATTCCCACCGGGCCCAGGTTTCGCGCTGAGAGCCAGACGGATTCGTCGTAATCCACCTTCTCCCAGCCAGCCAGTTCCTCAGCCGAGGTTTGCCACTTTTGGTCGGTGGCAACCACCAGCGGCTCGCCTTGTTCGAATTCGACCAGAAGCAGACCAAGAAAACCGGCGGGATTTGCTGCCTCCCCGACGTTCTTCACCTCAGCCGCCAGCACGTTCTTGCCCGGATGCAACCGCTCGCGCACCTCCATGCTGGTCGCGGCCTTGAAATTCCCGCCCGTCCCAACCTGTTGGCCATTAACGAACGCAACGAATTGATTGTCCGCCGCGACCAGCCACTGTGCGGATTTTATCTGCCGTCCCGCCGGAATGTCGAAACGGTAACGGAAATAGCGCGCGGCGACGGGCGCCGACTGCTCCGGGTGCCCTTCGGGAAACCAGATCCACGATGTCCCGGTGAGCTTGGTTTTAGGCTCGGCTTCGTCGAAGCCAATCCACCTGGCTTTCCAATCAAGCGGCGACAGCAGGCCCATGCTCCAGCGGGCCGGCTCGCTCCAGCCGGAGCCGCGGCCGCTTTCGTCCCAGACCCTGACCTTCCAAAAGCACTCCTGCTCCGAAGCCAGCGGTTTCCCGTGGTACTTGAGTTGAATCGATTGATCGGATTCAATTCGGGCGCTATCCCAAAGGTCACCGTGATTCCGTTCCAGCGTTCTGAGGCTGGTGGCCACGAGCACT
>DATDCV010000260.1:0-28963 GCA_036524155.1 Verrucomicrobiia bacterium | reverse complement strand
CGAAGTGCGCCTTCTGAACGCTCGTGGCCTCGGGCTCATCCGGCCCCGGGATGTGCTGGGACAGGTGGACGAAAACACCCGCCTCGTGGCGCTCGCCTCCTGCCATTTTGTCAGCGGATATCGCCTGGACTACGAGGCGATTGGCAGCCAATTGCACCAGCGGAATATTCTCTTTTGCCTCGATGCGATCCAGACTCTCGGCGCCTTCCCTATGAACGCCGAGCGGGTGGACCTGCTGGCGGCAGACGCTCACAAGTGGCTGCTGGGGCCCTGCGGCGCCGGTTTGATGTACGTGCGGCAGGAGTTGCAGGACAAGCTCAACCCGCCGATCTACGGCTGGCACAACGTGCGCTGCCCGGATTTCGTCGCGCAGGAACAGATCGTCCTGCGCCCGGGTGCGGCGAGATACGAAGCGGGCACGCATAACCTCCTGGGTTTGGTAGGTCTGATCGCCGGGCTTGAACTGTTGCTTGAACTTGGCGTGGAGGCGATCGGGCGCGAATTGCTACGCAAGCGCGCCTGGTTGACGCCTCAGCTTCAGGCCAGGGGCTACACCGTGCTCCACGCGGATGCTCCGCCGGAAAACAGCAGCGGAATCACCTCCTTTTTCAAGCCCGGCACGGACCTGCCCGCCCTCCATCAAAAGCTCCTGGACGCAAAAATCATCACCTCCCTGAGGACCGATCGGAGCGGGCAAAAATACATCCGCCTTTCGCCGCATTTCTACAACACCGACCGCGAATTACAGCGGTTGATAGAGCTGTTATGAGCAGATCATGAAACCTGTCGACCTTCAGCAGATCGGCCGCGAACTGGCCATCAAGTGGGAAGACGGTCAGGAGAGTTTTATCAGTCTCGAGCGCCTGCGCCGGGCCTGCCCCTGCGCCGGCTGCAAAGGCGAGGCCGACATCATGGGCAATCTTTACAGAGGTCCGGAGCAATCGTTGACCCCGGCTGCCTTCGAGTTGCGCCGGCTTGTGCCCGTCGGCACCTATGCGGTGCAGCCTGTTTGGGCGGACGGGCATGCCACCGGGATCTACTCCTTCGATTACCTCCGCAAGGTGGCGGACCTGCTGGACGGCGCGCCGACCTGAGCCCGCGCGCCCAGTACAAAAAAAGGCCACCGATCTCCGGGGGAGATCGGTGGTTGATTACCTTACGCAAATCCTATTGCTGATCGGTCACTCCGGGGATGCTCGAGAATTTGTTGGGGTCAGTCGGCTCCGGCTGGCTCCAATCCCTGGGTTTGCCTGTGTCCCAAGAGGTCCAATCGCCCTCGAGCGTGTCGTGCGTCGGCACCGGGCTCTTCAGGAAGTCGGTCTTGGTGGGCTGATAATCCTCGTCCTGCACGATGGTCGGAGTGAGGAACACCAGCAGATTCGACTTCTGACGCGCCTTGGTGTCGCTCCGGAAAAGGTAGCCCAGGCCCGGAATATCACCCAGCACGGGCACCTTAGTGTTGCCGGTGCGGATGTCGTCCTGGACCAACCCGCCCAGGACCAGAGTGTTGCCGCTCGGGATCATGACGCGAGTTTCAATCCGGCGGATATCGTATTCGTCCGCCTCGTAGACGCCTTGCCCGGAGCCAACCGACACCGTCTTTCTAACTGTGTCAAAAATCCGCGACACTTCGGGGATGACCTTCAGGTTGATGTAGTCGTTGGCGGAGATGCGTGGCGTCACGTTCAGGATGACGCCCAGGTTGGTGTATTGGATCGAAGAACCACCCGCGACTTGAACTGTTCCAGGCGTGACCGTGATGATGGGCGAGGCTCGCGTGACTTCGATCTTCGCCGTCTCATTGTCCAGTGTTACCGTTCGCGGAGTCGAGATGACTTTGGCCTCGGCATACTTGTTGAGGAACGAGAGCACGGCGCTCACGCCGTCCGCGTTCAGAAACGCCCCCGCCGGGTTGAACACGCTGCCCGCCGCCATATTCATCAGCAGCATCGGATCGCTGAGGATGCCTCCCGGCGTTCCCGCGGATGGCGGAATGTAGTTCCCGTTCGGATCATAACCCCCGCCGGACGGCGGAATTGAACTGACGGCATTGTTGCCGAACCGGACGTGCTGGTTCGCCAGGGTGCCCGACCAGTCAATCCCTTTGCTGGTGCTCGGATTCATCGAGGTCTCCAGCAACCGGGCTTCGATCAACACCTGCTTGGTCTGAAGATCGAGCTTCTCCACCAGTTTCTCTATCTCCACCATGTCTTTCTCCGTCGCGAGGACCACCAACTGGCTGGTCCGGACGTCGGCGATCACCTTGCTGCGTTTGTCAGCAGCGAGCGCCTCCTTCATGGCCGTCAGAATATTGGTCGGGCTGGCCCATTTGAGCTGCACTACGCGGGTGACCAACGGGTCCGGGGCCGCGGGGTCTTTGACCGTCACCCGGGCAATCTTGCTCTTGGGATCCTCGACCAGTTGCAGATTGTAGGTGCCGAGCATAGCGCCCAGGGCCTGCGCCGCGGTGACGTTTTCCCAGCGGATCGAAACACTCGGCTGCGGAACCGCCCGGCCGTCGGGCCCCACCTGGCCAAACGAGACCTTCGGATCCAGGATGTAATTGAGGCCGGCCTGGCGGGCGAGGTTCTTGATCGCATCCGTAAGCGGCACGTCGTCCATGACGATCAACGGAATGATGGCGCCCGGATCGGCGGGAGCGTTCGTGTCGGTCGCGCCCGTGGTCACCGGGGCGGCAACGGCGGGCGTTTCGTTGGCCGCCATCAGCACCACGTTGGTGTCGGCTGCGGCCTGGGCCGGCGCATCCTGTTGTTCGGCCGCTGGCGTCGCTTCCTTGGCGTCGGACGCGGGCGGCGCGGCGTCGTTGGTTGTGGTGACGCTGGTATTTGTCGACTGGAGTTCACCAGCAGGGGGATCGTCTTGAGCCACGGCCGCAAAACTCCAGGCGACCAGCCCAACGAGTGTGAGGATGCACAGTTTTTGTTTCATTTATTTAAAGCGGTTCAGACGTTGATCAGAGAACTGCTCTGCTTCATTTGACGTTTTTCTAAGCATCCGGGGTGCCAAGCCGGCTAATGGCCTGGAGGGTGTTCGCAAGCGTGCACGAAATGAACATTCGCGGCGGATATTGTCCATCATCAGGACAAATGGCCCTTCCGGCTGTGTCTATTAGCGCCTGTGACGGCCAAAAAGGAGGCAGGTGAACATTGACTGGCATTAGGCACTCCCCAACGACCGCGCTGGTGTGGAGGAGCCGCCGAACGGTCTTCGTGGACGTAGTCCGCCCCCGCGTGGCGGCAGTCGCGGCGGTGTGGGCGGCCAAGCCGTTTACAGTCCGAAACGGAGCTTCAACTCGCGGCGCTGTCCGTCCGCCAGAATGATGACAGACTCGTTCCGGATTTCTTCGCACTTGACCAGGACTTTCGCGCCGGAGGCCAGTTTGACTTCGCCGGTCTCCCCCGCTTCGAAGGTGTGGCTGTTGATCATGGCGGTGGGCTTCGGCCCGCTCGCGGTGATGCCGTTGAGCACGAACACCGAGGTCTCAACCTTGGGCGGCGGTTGCGGTTGGCCGGTGCGCACCGGCTGCGGCGTCGGCGTCGGCTGAACAAAAGCTTGCGGGAAGAACGGGTTGCGCAGGTCCCGAGCGCTGTTCGGCACTGCAAACACCGATTTGGGTATCTCGACGGGTGTGGCGGCGCGGGCTGCGTTGGTTGAAACAGTGACGGGGGCGGGGCGCCCTTTCGATTGGGCCGCCCAGGTTCGGTCCGCGGACCAAAGCAGCGCCAGCGAAACCAGCAGCAGACATTTTGCGGAGTAACTCAATAGTGCTTTCATAGCTCGCCTCAGGATGCGCTGGGTTTGACCAGGGCCGCGATTTCCATCTTGAACGAGAGCCGATCGGATTCGCCCGCGGTCTGGCTGGAGGCTGGCTCGAGACTCAGGTTCATTAGACGCATGTGCGGGAATTGATTCTCGAAATCGGCGAGGAACCGGCCGAACTCATGAAACGCCGTCGTGCCTCCTACCGTTAAAGTTACTTGCTTGTAAGGAAACGCGGGCAGCAGGTTGACATCCTTCGGCCCATCGATCTGGCTGAACTGCGGAATTTCCACTTTGTATCCCAGCTTGAACGTCCGCAGGGTGGTGATAGCCCAGGAATACAGGTCGCCCGAGGCCATCAATTCCTCGTGTTTGTTGAGCTGTTTTCTGGCTTCGCCTAACTGCTGCTCGGTTTGGTCAGCCGTCTCGATCGACTGTTTCACCAACTGCAGCTTGTTCCTGGCGGCCTCCGTCTTTTTGGCCACGTTGACGAGGTTCTGCTGCTGGGAACGGATAAGCCCCAACCACAATCCGGTGACCGCCAGTATGGTCAACAGGACGGCCAGGATAAGCTGTTGGCGTTTTTCTTTGGATAGACTGTTCATCGCGTCTGCTCCGGGTACCGACATTCAAGTGAAAACAACACGAACGGTTTGCCGCCCGTGCTTTGCGGGGGCGAAAGACTCGTTAGCCGGACTTCGTTGGTCTTGCCCAGCGCGCTCTGGAAATAGTCGGACTCCATGACGGCCTGTTTGAATTTGTTGACCTGGTCGCCCGGGTTCACGGCGCTGTCCTTGGCGTCCAGCGCCACGACAATCCGCTCGGTCGCGGTGGCGGGTTTGCCGGGGATGACACGGGTGGCGTTCGTTTTGGCCTTCGTGGCCTCCGTCATCACATACGTTTGCTCGGTCTTCAGCCGCATCAGGCGGACGTCATTAACGGCGATTTGTTGCAGCGAATCCAGCAGGCTGCCGTAGAGCAGTCGGTTGCAGGCCAGTCGGTGGAGAGATTCCAGCTTGCGGGTCGCTTCCGCCAGCTGCCGGCTGTTCTCGGTTGCCTGCTGAAACTCGTTGGTCCGCTGGGCGATCTGGCGTTCAAGGCGCCCGAGTTCAGACCTCGCCATCAGCGACTTGAGCTGGAGCGAGCTGGCCCACGCCAGCATCACGAGCACGAGGATGACCCCAATCCCGATGACGCGCTTGACGGGGTCCTTCCGCCGCTGCTCTTCCTCGGCTTGGGCTTCCGCTAGGAGATTAATGCGAATTGGCATATATCGTTAGAAGGCCGCAACCGCTGCACCGACGGCGACCGCGAGTTGGGGTCCCACTTGGTCAATTTCCGCAGCCTGCTCGGGTGGCAACGCCAGCTCGACGAACGCAAGCGGGTTCCACGTTTTGCATTCGACCATCAATTCCGCCTGCAGGATTTGCACGATCAACTCCGAACGAGCGCTCGCGCCGCTGAGGTACACCTGGCTCACCGCCTTGTCTTGTTGATGCTCAAAGAAATCGATTGAAGCCCTCAGTTCCCGCCCCAGCGGGATTACCAGGGCCTCCAGGTTGGACTGCACTTCCATCGGCATTCCCACTTTGATGCCCTCGGCTTCGACATAACTGATCCCAAGCGTTTCGGCCAGGCCGGCGGTGATCTTGTCGCCGCCGATCGCCACTACCCGGCTCAGAATCAACTCCCCCTCTTGCAGCAGGCAGATGGTGGTGTTCTTGAATCCGATGTCCACCAGCGCCACCACATCGCGCGCAAAAACCTCAGGCATCGCCAATTCGAAGGCGTTGACCGGCCCAATCAGGCCGGGAACGATGTGGTCCGCCGTCAGGCCAACGGCCTTGACCGCTTTTTGCATATCCTCGACCAACTGCTTGCGCGCTCCGCTCACCAGCACCCGGGCTTTGGGTGTGCTGTTGCCGACTTTAGATTTTTCGGCTGCCGGCGCTGCCGCCCGGCCGGCCATCAGCCAGCAGTCAAACACGTGGCCCGGCAGGTCCTGTTGCAGATAATTCTTCGAGTTGTTCTTGAGCACGTGCCGCAAGGCGGCAACCGGCATCAGCGGCATTTCGGTATGCCGCACAATGGCATCCTGGACTCCAACCGCCAGGCTCACCGAGTGCGCTTTCGTATCGAATGACTGGCAGATTGCTTTCAGGTGCTGCTCCAGCAGGTCGGCTGACGGACTATGATCGTTGGCAGGCGCATCCAGCACCGCAAAGCGCGACATCACGTACCGGCCGCCCTTGCGCTGCAATTGGACCGCCTTAGTCGTCCGTCCGCCCAGGTCAATCGAGAGCAGATGATCCTTTGGCCTGGTGGCGCCGTTTAAAAAGGGCAGTGCCATATCCGTTCTTCCTATAACATTCCTGAGTTCCACGACCGCGCCATTCCGAACGCGCCGGTCAGGCTCAAGAGAGCAACCTGCGCGCCAGCCCTGCCCGCGACCCCCTTGGGAATAGGAAAACTCCGCCGTTGACGGGTGACGGTCCCCGATACTGTCCAAAGCCAAGGCAATTCCTGCCTCAGAACATGCCGCGCAGAGGCGGGCGTCCCGCTGACTCAGCTCAGTTGCCTCGCCTTCAGACGCAGCTCATCCAGGAAAACCTGCAGCAACGGTGAGATCTTTCCCCGCCACAACGCGCCTACCACAACGGGCCGGAAGTCGCTTGCCGGCAACCGCAACGCCCGGACCTGCGGCGCCGGGGCGGTTTTGGGTGCCAGCACCGCGACACCAATTCCGAACCCGTTGGCGACGTAGGTTTGAATCAGATCGATGGAGCTCACCTCCATGCTGGGAAACCAATCCACCCCAAGCCGCGTCAGGCCTTCTTGAAAGTTCCTCGAGATCGCCTCTGGCTGCGGCATGCAGATCAGCGGCTCCTCGATCCGGTCGCACTTCCAAAGCTGTTCGGGCGCGGTAATGCTGCTTTCCTTGGGCACCAGCAGCACCAACGGCAGCTCGATCAGCGCCTCCGACCGGATCCCCGGCGAAGACCGCTTCTCGATCAGCGTCACCGCCAAATCCAATTCTTCTTTTTGCAGCCAGCTTTCCAGCTCCGGCTGGTATCCTTCCCGCAGGTAGACCTTCAGCGCCGGATATTTCTTGCGCACCGTGCTCAGGAACTGAGGCAGATGATCCCGCAGGACGATTGTCGACGCGCCAATCCTGATCTGCCACGCCCGTCCGCGCTGCAACTCCGCCGCCATCGCCTCCAGATTCGCGAAAAAGGGCTGGATGAATTTGTACAGCTTCTCACCCTGGGGTGTGAGCGCGAAGGGGCGGCGGTGAAACAATACTACCCCAAGGTATTGCTCCAGTTGCGCCACCTGGCCGCTGACCGCCGGCTGCTGAATTCCGTAGGGGATGTTTCGCACGGCCTCCGTGATGCCCCCGTGCCGCGCCACATAATAGAAGAGTTCCAGGTGATGGATGTTCATTCTGCCGAGGCTTTGATGCGGCGCATCTTCTTACATCGCCACCCCTCAAGGCAAGCTCGCACTGCTTCGGGCGGGCCTCTGTATCAGTCTCGGCGAGGCAACTTCACGCTGGCAGGCCGCTTTCGCCGATCGCGCCGCCGGAATCGTTTATGTCTCCCGGTCTGGCGGCGGCGCAGTTGGTCCGGCTAATTCAGGAGCTTGACGTCGGTGCGGCTCTCGAGCGCCGCCCGCAGCGCATCCTTTACCGCGTCCAGGCGGGCCGGCAACTCGATGGGTTGGTTGGCGTGACGGGCGGGAAAGCCGAGTTCCTTTTGGTGGTACTTGACCTTCATCTCGACGAACTTCAGGCCGTGAGCGGTGGAAATGACCACCACGCGCTCGCTCTTGTCGATTCGGCCGGCCTTCAGCAGCTTCAACAGCACCGCTAGCGCCACCCCTGTGTGCGGACAGTTGAACATGCCGGTGCGGTCCCCCAACGCCGCCGCATCCGCCAGCTCCTCCTCCGTCGCCTGTTCCACCACGCCGTTGAACATCTTCAGCGTCCGCACCGCTTTCGCGAAGCTGACCGGGTTGCCTATCTGGATGGCGCTGGCGAGGGTCTTTTGCGCCTGGATCGGCTCGAAAACCTCGAAATTCTTCAGGTACGACCTGTACAATGGGTTGGCCTTTTCCGCCTGCGCCACCACGATGCGCGGCAGCCTCGCGATCAGACCGAGGTCTTTCATCATCAGCAAACCCTTGCCCAGCGCCGACACATTCCCGAGGTTTCCCCCGGGGATGATGATCACGTCGGGCGCTTCCCAGTCGAATTGCTGAACAATCTCAATCCCGACGGTCTTCTGCCCCTCCACCCGCAGGGAATTCATCGAGTTGGCGAGGTACAGCGTCGGGTCTTTGGTGATCTCCTGCACCAGCCGCATGCAACCGTCAAAATCGGTGTCGAGGTAAAGTACCAATGCGCCGTTGGAAACCGGCTGCACCAGTTGCGCCAGCGAAATCTTGCCGCGCGGCAACAGCACGACTGACTGAATGCCCGCCGCCGCGCAATACGTCGCCAGCGCAGCCGACGTATCCCCTGTCGAGGCGCACACCACCGCCTTGATCGGGGCGCCTTCGGCGATCATCTGTTTCACTTGCGAAACCAGCACCGTCATGCCGAGGTCTTTGAACGAACCGCTGTGCGTGTTGCCGCAGAGTTTGATCCAGAGATCGTTCAACCCGATCACCTTGCCGAATCGTTCCGCCCAAAACAGGTTGGTGCCGCCTTCGTAAAGGGAAACGACGTTGCCATTATCGATCGCTGGCAAAATCCATTCCTTCTTCCCCCACACCCCGGAACCGTAGGGCCATTCATTGCTCTTGTACCGCTCCTCAAACAGCCGCATCCACGCCGCCGCGCCCCGCCGCGCCAGCGCCGCCGCATCATGCGTCACCTCAAGCAGTGAACCGCAACGCGCACACTGATACACGATCGAGTTCAGCGGATACGTCGCCGCGCACTGCGGATTAATGCACTGAAACCAGGCTCGATAAGACATTGCTCAATTCTCCAGCACCGCCGCGGCACGCTCAACATTTGCCACGGCCGCTTCACGCGTTGCCCCAGCTTGCCATCCGCTCCCCCAAATTCAAGAACTCACGGCGCCGCTTGACTTTTTGCTTTCCCGGCGCCTTGTCGTGATGCTAGCGTGGCGTTATCGGCCTGCCTATACAGCCAGGGTCTGCCAGCGCGGCGTGCGGACTATAGACCGCACCCAATGTTCGACAGCGGAAGGGCTTCAGATTCAGATGAATTCGAACCCTGCGGCGGACTAAAGTCCGCGCCCGGGCGAAACGCGCATCAGGCGCGGCAGGCTCTGACTATGAAGAAAGAAAACGCCTCGATGAGCAGCGGCATCCCGGGACTGGACCGGGTCTTGCAGGGTTTGAGGGCCGGGGACAACGTCGTGTGGGAGGTGGACGGAGTGGGCGATTACCTGCCGCTGGTGGCACCCTTTTGCGCCGAGGCCGCCCGCCGGAAACGGAAGCTGGTCTATTTCCGCTTTGCGCGCCATGAGCCGCTGGTCGGCGAGGAAAGTGGCGCCGAGATTTGCGTGCTCGACCCTCAGGAAGGCTTCGAGCGTTTCCTCACCGGGATCCTGGATGTCATAGAAAAGTCCGGGCCCGGCGCGTTTTACGTCTTCGACTGTCTATCGGATCTCGCGGCCGACTGGTTCAGCGATCGCATGCTGGGCAGCTTTTTCATGATCGCCTGTCCCTATCTGTACGAGCTGGAGACGCTGGCTTATTTCGCGTTGCTCAAGAACCAGCATTCGCTCCACGCGACGCAGCCGATCGCCAACACCGCTCAGGTGATCATCGAGGTCTTCCGCAAGGACAACCAGCTCTACATTCACCCGTTGAAGGTCTGGGAGCGGTATTCCGCCGGCATGTACACCCTGCATAGCTGGGTCGGCGCCGACTTCCAGCCTGTTACGAGCAGCGCAACCATCACCGACATCCTCGCCAGCGTCCCCAAGCCCTGGCTCGAGTTCTCCATCTACCGGCCCGGCATCTGGGTGCGGACGTTTCACCACGCCCAACAGACCCTGAGCGCGTTGCGCGAGGGACGGACGGTGGATGCCCACGGCGGCGAATTGCTTGAACGATTGCTCAAAATGGTGGTCACCCGCGACGAACGGTTTCTCGCCCTCGCGCGCAAGTATTTCGGCCTGGCGGACGTGGTCGAGATCATGGAGCGCATGGTGGGCACGGGTCTGATCGGCGGCAAGACCCTCGGGATGCTGCTCAGCCGCGCGATTCTGCGGAAGGCGCACCCGTCCTGGGCGGAGAAGCTCGAGAGCCACGATTCCTTCTACGTCGGCTCCGACGTGTTTTACACATACCTGGTCCAAAACGGCTGCTGGTGGCTCCGCCACCGGCGCAAAGATTTCGAGCTCTACCTCCGGAACGCCGCCGACGCTCGCCGGAAAATTCTCGGCGGTGTTTTCCCTGAATCGATCCAGGATCAGTTCAAGGAAATGCTCGAGTACTTCGGCCAGTCACCGCTCATCGTGCGGTCCAGCAGTCTGCTCGAGGACAATTATGGCAACGCCTTTTCAGGCAAATACGAGAGCGTGTTCCTCGCCAACCAGGGCACCCCGCAGGAACGGCTCGAGGCCTTTCTCAACGCCGTCCGCACTGTGTACGCCAGCGCGCTCAGCGAAGAAGGCCTGCGCTACCGCCAGCACCACGGCCTGCTCGACCGCGACGAGCAAATGGCCCTGCTGGTCCAACGGGTCTCCGGCGCGATGCGGGCCGGCTGGTTCTTCCCCCATGTCGCGGGTGTCGGCTTTTCGTTCAACCCTTTCGTCTGGAGCCAGGACATCGATCCGCAAGCCGGCATGCTTCGCCTGGTCTTCGGGTTGGGGACACGGGCGGTCGATCGCACCGAGGACGATTACACGCGGTTGGTGGCGCTCAATGCGCCGTTGCGAAGGCCCGAGGCGACTCCCGATGAGGTCCGCCAGTACGCCCAGCGGCACGTCGACCTGATGGACCTGAAGGCCAACAAGTTTGCCACGAAAGATTTTGGCCAGGTCGCTCGCGCGATGCCCCCTCATCTGCTCGGCTTCTTCGCCGTCGCGGACGAAGACGTCGCCTTGGCGGAGAACGGCGACGACGAGTCGCCTTCTTTCGCGGGGTACCTCAGCTTCGACCGTTTGTTCACCGAAACCGAGTTCGTCCCGGTCATGCGCGAGCTCTGCCGCACCCTCCAGGAGGCCTACAATCACCCCGTCGACATTGAATTCACAGGTAACTTCTCATCGGACGGCGAATTTCGCATCAACTTGGTCCAGTGCCGGCCCTTCCAGGTGAAAATCAAGGGCGAAGCCGGTAACGTGCGCCTGCCCCGCGAGATCCCGCCCGCGAAGCTGCTCTTTACTTCCCATGGTCCGGTGGTGGGCCACAGCGTAGTGACGGCAATTGACCGGGTGATCTATGTTGTGCCCTCCGTTTACGGCCAGATGAGCATCAGCCAGCGTTACTCGGTCGCCCGGACCATTGGCCGGCTGATCCATCTGGACGACACCCCCGCGGCCCGCAGCACCATGCTCATCGGACCGGGGCGCTGGGGCACTTCAATGCCCTGGCTGGGCGTGCCCGTCTCGTTCGCTGAAATCAGCAAGGCTTCCGTCATTTGCGAATTGGCGGTCATGCACCAGGGGCTTATCCCGGAAGTCTCCCTTGGCACCCACTTCTTCAACGACCTGGTTGAGATGGATATCCTGTACTTGGCTATTATTCCGGGCAAAGACGGTGCCTCCATGAACGAACAATTCCTCCGGGAGCGCCCCAACCAGCTCATCAACCTCCTGCCCTCCGCCCGCGAATGGGCCGGCGCTCTCTGGGTCGTCGATTCTCTCCCCGCCGCCCAGGACCCGGCGCTCTGCCTCAATGTTGACTCCATGCGCCAACAGGCCGTTTGCTACTCCGCCTCGGAAACCCCTTGACCACCGCCTTGTTATTGAATCATTCCGCGCGTTCGTTTATGGTCCGCCCATGACCTGGCCGGCAACCATTTTTCGCGGCGCGCTGGCGGCTTTGGCCGCCCTCGCGTTGAGCGGGTGTGTGCCGTCGGCCCAGAGTCAGGCCGACGAGGAAAAAGAGCCGCACTTCATGGCCGGGAAAAAACGCGTTAGCACCCTCGACTATAGCGGCGCGATTGAGTCCTTTGA
Organism: Verrucomicrobiia bacterium; assembly: GCA_036524155.1. Classification (GTDB taxonomy): domain Bacteria; phylum Verrucomicrobiota; class Verrucomicrobiia; order Limisphaerales; family UBA8199; genus DATDCV01. Next base: position 17,021 of record DATDCV010000260.1, on the reverse strand, counting down.
AAAGGCGCTCGAGATCAATCCCCGCTCCGCCGCCGCACACTTCGAGCTCGGTTGGCTTTTCGACCAAAGAGAAACGGACCCGGCGGCGGCAATCTATCATTACCAGAGCTATCTCAAGCTCCGCCCCGACGCCGGCAACGGCCTCGTGGTGAAACAACGGATCATGACCTGCAAGCAGGAACTGGCGCGCAATGTTTCCCTGGGTCCGCTGACCGAACGCCAGCAGCGCGAATTCGAACAGGTCCTGGACGAGAACAAGAAACTGGGCGGCGAAGTCAAGCGCCTCAACGATGAGCTCGAGAGATGGAAAACCTACGCGGCGGGCCTGGCGGGAAACCCCAACCAGCCCGGCGCGGCCGCAGCCCGGATTCGCGCCCCGGCGACTCCTTCCACCTTCACCAACTTCGGTGCCCCAACCACCCCATCAGGCCCCACCAACCCACCCGTGCCAGCGACCAAAACTCACACTGTCAAAGCAGGCGAGACCCCCACCGCGATCGCCAAAAAATACGGGCTCAAGGTTGAGGTCCTGCTGACAGCCAACCCGAGGGTCGATGCCCGGCGCTTGAAAGTCGGCCAGGTGCTGGTCATCCCGATACCCTAAAAAATTTTTGAACACACCCAGCCCCCCTATAGTCAATGACTTGACTCATGACGCGCCTGGCTCCAAATCGGGTGAGAACTGCGCCCCAAAACCGGCCGCAAATTCGCGGGATTTGCTCCGGAAAAAGGCCCAAAAAAAGTTCAAGATTTATTTGACGTGATCCAGCAATTCCGATAAAAACATCTCCGGATTTGTCGTCGGCACCGTTTCTCTTGGGTGTGTAACATAATCTAAACTATCTATGAAAAAAATCGTTGCCTCGGTCGGTTTGGTCGCGCTTGGCGCTTCCGGATTACAAATAGCGTCGGCACAGGACGTGGTGGGTCCGGACACCTCGAAACCGTGGAGCATCTCCGCCACGCTCCGCGGGTTCTATGACGATAACCCCGGCACTGTCGAGAACAGCGCCAAGATGAAAGACCGCGACAGCTTCGGCTTCGAGGTCAGCCCCGAGTTTGCGCTGGCCTGGTCGATGCAGCAGACGACCATCAACCTCGGCTTGCTCTACTCGCTCAGGTACTACGAGAATATTCCGACCTACGCCAACGGCATGCCGGCGCGCTTCACCGAGCACGCCGACCAGGTATTCACCTTCAGCATCGGCCTCACCCACGCCTTCAGCGAACAGGTGCGCCTCCGGCTCAGCGATTCCTTCGTCATCGGCCAGGAGCCCGACGTGCTCCGCGCCGGCAACACCTACTCGACCTTCTACCGCGCCTCGGGCGACAACATCCGCAACAGCGCCTCCCTCGGCCTGGACGCCCAGCTCGCCCCGAAACTCGGCCTCGGCTTCGGCTACGACAATTCGCTCTACGACTACAAAAACTCGGGCGGGAGTGTGGTTTCTCCCAGCCTCTCGGGCCTTCTGGACCGGATGGAGCACCGTGCGCACCTCGAAGGCCTCTACCAGCTTGGGCCGGAAACCAAAGGCATCCTGGGGTATCAGTTCAGCGAGATCGATTACACCGGTGACGAGTTTGTTGCGGGGGATCCTTTCTCCCCCAGTACCTGGGTTCAAAGCGACATTCGCAACACCCGCGGACATACGGTTTACGTCGGCGCTGAGCACAACTTCACGCGCCAGATGTCGGGCTCTGTCCGCGTCGGCGGCACCTATACGGATTATTACAACAACGACGGCGCTGATGCCTCCTGGACGCCCTACGTGAATGCGTCATTGAAGTATGCCTACGCTGCGGGGAGTTCGGCGTCGATCGGGTTCTCTTACGATCGCAATGCCACCGACGTAATCGCGTTGGATGCAGAGTCCGCCGTTATATTTGCGTCCGTGACGCACCAACTCGACGCGCGGCTGTTCCTGAACGCGATGGCCCAGTTCCAGAACTCGACGTACAATGGCGGCACCGCCAACAACGAGTCCGAGCAATACTACCTGGCGGGTTTGAACCTCGAGTACAAATTTAATCAGTACCTCTCAGGGCACGTCGGTTACAACTACGACCGGCTGGAATCCGACATGGGGCGCACCTTTGATCGCAACCGGGTTTACCTCGGTGTGACCGCCCGCTATTGATCGACGTTAATATATGTAGTGACGGGGGGCTGGGACTTAACAATCTGGCCCCCCTTTTTATTTGAAGTATGGATCAACTGAAAGCACAACCGCAGCAGGACTCCAAGCTCCATTTCCTGGATTATTGGCGTATCATTCGCATCCGCAAGACTGTGATCCTGGCGGTCTTCGTGCTCGTCGTTCTCACGGCCACCGTTGTGACCGTGATGCTGCCCCCCTACTTTCGGAGCACCGCCCGCATTAAGGTCGAGCGTGACCAGTCCGATATAGCGGGTGTCGCGAATTTCAGCGGGGAGCGCACCATGGGGGGCAGTTTCGACCCCTACTTTGTCATGACCGAATTTGAGGTCATACAATCCGAGGTGGTTTTAGGCCCGGCGCTCAACACCATCAACTTTTTCCAGGCCGACGGTAGTACCAATGTCTTATTCAAGGATCGGCAGGGCAATCCCACCTCGCTGAAGAACTTCTGGTCGGAGGCGCAGGGGACCCCGCTATCAGATCGGGAAGGCATGTTGAAGCTGCGGCGAACTTTGGATGTCCGCCAAACCCGCATGACCAGCCTCATCGAGATCAACGTTACCAGCAAAAATGCCGACGAAGCCAGGGATATCGCCAACGCGGTCGCTCTTACCTACCAAACCTACCGCCGGAACGAGAAAAAACGGCTCTCCGAAGGGGGTATCAGCGCGCTCAGCGAACGCTTGGCCGAGGTGGACAGGCAGGTCGATAAGCAGCGGGAAGAGGTCGGTAGATTGCGCACCAACTATAACATTCCGGATTCCATCATCCAGAACGATGCCCCCACGCCTCTGATGACGCAGGACACCCTGCGCCGTTTTGAACAGCTCCGCATCGAGAGCAAGACGGAGCTGGACCGGCAGAAGAGACTGCTTGAACAGCTCAAGGAAATGGCCTCAAGACCGGACGAGCTCGCGCAAGCGATCCCCACCACCGGCATCATGGACAATCTGCTCACCTCCTATCTCGAGAACCTGGCACTCACGGAGCAAAAGCTCGTGTCGCTCAAGCAGGAGTTTGGCCCGGCTCATTCCGAGGTCCTCAAGTATGCCGCCCAGGTGGACGATTTGAAGAACAAGGTGAAGCAACGCGTGACCGGGTTCCTCGCGGGCCTGGAGACCAAGGTGGCGGGCCTCGAGCAAAGCCTCACCAGCCTCGAAACGGAGGTCGAGAATGCCAGGAACAAGGATATCGCCGAGGCCACCCGAACGCTGCCTTATTTTGAGGCCAAGACCAAACTGAGGGAGCTGCAGGAATTTCGCCGGCTCGTTTACCAGAAAGTCGAAATCGAGCGCACCGACCTCAAACTCCCAAAAACCGCGATGGTCGAGATCGTGGACACTGCCAAGGCCGCGTTAGTTCCTTTTACTCCCAGGCGCGCGCTTAACATCACCCTGGGCGTCATTATCGGCCTGGTGGTCGGCGTCGGCCTCGCCTTCTTTATCGAGTATCTCGATACCAGCGTTAAGACCATCGACGATGTCGAGCGCGCCCTCGGCTCGCCCGTCCTGGGCGTCATCCCGCAAAATGTCGGGATCCTAATCGACGAAGGCGCCGAAAGCCCCCACGCCGAGGCCTATCGTGTGCTCCGCACGAACTTGCTGTTCTCGCGCAAGGACGACAAGCTCAACACCGTTGCGGTTGTCAGCGCCGGCGCCGGCGAAGGCAAATCCACCACCGTGTTCAACCTCGCGGCGGTGTTTGCCCAGAGCGGTCAGCGCGTGCTGGTGGTGGATTCGGACCTCCGGCGCCCGACGTTGCACAAAATGCTCAAGGTCTCCAACAGCATCGGCCTGACCAATTATCTGCTCAAGCAGAACTCCCTCGAAGAGGTCATTCAAACCACCAGCCTCCCCACGATGGATTTCATGCCCAGCGGCAAGCTCCCCAGCAGCTCGCTCGGCATCCTCAGCTCCTCCCAAATGCGCGAACTCATCACTGAGCTCAAGCAACATTACGACTTTATTTTCTTCGATTCCCCGCCCGTCATGGGCGTCAGCGATGCCTCGATTCTCGCCAGCGAAGTGGACCTGACCGTCCAGGTCATCCAATACCGCCGGTATCCGCAGCCGATGAACATTCGCGCGAAGCAGCTCATCGAAAAGGTCGGCGGCAACCTGGCCGGCATCGTCCTCAACAACATCAACATGTCTCAGGACGAGAGCTACTATTACTACAGCGGCTACTACCACGACTATTACGCCAAGAACGAGGAGGAGCCTGTCCCGGCCGGCGGCTCGAAGGCCCCGGGCAAGGACCAGCATAAAAAGGCATAAAACCAAATTGAATTATTAGCAGCGTCCCAGGTCAAAGATGACGAGCATGAATGTTGGCAATTTCGCCCGCGGATGGGCAGTGGTGGGTGGTTCAATCTTGGTGGGTTTCTTCCTGGCCGGGTGCCAAAGCGGTCCGGATCAGCGCTTTGCCCAGGTTCCCGGAGTCACAGGCGGGCAGCCGGAAAACGCCGCGGCGCTCACCACACCGGCCTCGAATGATTTCAGCCCCGATATCATCAAAATTGGCGACCAGCTCGTTGTGACCTTCACCGACCTGCCCTCGCCCCAGCAGCCGATTGAGGACCGCGTCCGGGACGACGGCACGATCCAGCTCATTCAGAACCTCACTTTCAAGGCCGCCGGCAAGGCCCGCAACGACCTCGAGAAGGAGATCCATGACGCCTACGTGCCCAAGTACTTCAAGACCATGACCGTCCAGATCAAGCAGATGCTTAACACCCAGTTCTATTACGTGGACGGCGAAGTCAAGAAACCCGACCGGCAGGTCTACATCTCCCGGCTAACTGTTCTCAAGGCCATCGCTTCCGCCAATGGTTTCACCGATTTTGCCCGCAAGAAACGCGTCATTCTGACTCGCGCCAACGGACATGTCGAAAAAGTCAACTGCGTCGAGGCGCAGACCAATCCCAGCCTCGATTTGGAAGTTTTCCCCGGCGATAAGATCTTTGTGGAGCGGCGAAATCCGTTCTATTAATGGTTCAGTTGAAAATTCTGTCCGGCAAACAGGCGGGCGCCACGTGGATGGCCCGCCGTTTTCCGGTACGGATCGGGCGCGCCGCCACTTCCGACTTGCGGCTCGACGAAGACGGCGTATGGGATCAACACTTGGTCCTGCGACTTAAGCCCGACGAAGGTTGTGTCCTCTCCACTCAGGGCGAAGCCCTCGCCAGCGTCAATGGCGAACCCGTGCAACGCGCCGTTCTGCGCAACGGCGATCGCGTTACGGCGGGTGCCGCCGAGCTGCAGTTCTGGCTGGCCGAAGCGCGGCAAACCAGCCTGGGGCTCCGCGAAGCTCTGACCTGGCTCGTCATTGTCGCCGTTGTTCTCGCCCAGCTCGCGCTGCTCTATTGGCTGGTGAAATAAGCCGCCCCCACCGCTCCTGGCCCGGCCGGTGTCATGTGTTTCCCGGGAGCATCCCGAGCGCGCGACGGTAATCCTCCGGGTTGTCGATGTCGAGGTCCAGCCCCGGGTCATCGAGACCGCACAGGGCAACCCTGTGTCCCTGCAGGAATTCCTTGAGGTTTTCACACCCGGAGCCGGTCAGCCTGGAAAAGAAGCGCCTCGGGATCAGCACCGGATGGCGCGGCCGGCCGGCCAGGGAGGGTTGGCAGATCCGCCCAGGATTGGAACAGCCGAACTCGCACAACCGGGTCAGCGTCGCCGGACGCAAGTGCGGTTGGTCCCCCAGCACGATGGCCCAATGCGTCAAATCAGGCCCCCAGCCGCTCCAGGCCGCGGCGCATTGCAGCGAACTGAACATTCCCCGTTCCGGCGCCGGATTGCCGATGCGGTTGGCGGCGGGGAATCCGATCCGGTCCAACTCGGCTGACATGACTTCATCGCCCGCCGCGCAGACGATTGCCACCTGGCTGGCGCCCTGGCTCGTCCACTGCCGGACGATATGCCCAATCACCGAGGTGCTCCCCCAGGGCAAAACTAATTTCGGCCGGCCCATCCGGCTCGAACGGCCCGCGGCGAGAACGACGACACCCAGCTTGATAGCTCCCAAGCGCGGTCCCTCAGTTGACCTTTTCCGCCACCTGGTAGCGAAACATGCGGGTCTTCATCCAGCGCACCGCCAGCAGATCGTGAAATGAAGCGAACAGCCGGTTCCAAACCCCGTAATGGCTTTGCCCCGCAAACCGGGGGTTGTTGGTCACCGCGATCTCGGTCACGGTAAAACCTTCGATCTTGAAAAGCGTCGGCAGGAACCGGTGCATGCCCTTGAAGAACTTAAGGTTCTCGACACACTCGCGCTTGAACGCCCGGTACGTGCAGCCCGCGTCGCTGATCTGTTCGCCGGAAAGCTTGTTCCGCACCCAGTTCGCAATCCGCGACGAGGCAATGCGCACGAAGTTGTCCCCCTGGCCGCGCGTCTGCACCCGCGTGCCGCACACGCAATCAAAGCGTTTGAGCGCCTCGAGAAACTTCGGCAGGTCCTTCGGGTCGTTCTGTAAATCGGCGTCGAGAGTCACCAGGTAGCGGCCCCGGGCGGCTTTCAATCCGGCCCAACTGGCGGCGGATTCGCCGCAGTTGAATGCGAATCGTTGCACCCGAATGCGGCTGTCCGCCGCGGCCAGTTCCCTCAGAATGTTCCAGGAGCCATCCCGGCTGCAATCGTCAGTGATGACGGTTTCATAGCGCACACCCAGCGGTTCCACCGCTTCGCGGATCGCCGCGACCAACTGCCGCAAGTTGCCCTCCTCGTTGTAGCAGGGAATCACCAGGCTCAGTTCGGGGCTGCCTTCACTCATGGCCTCGCATTGTGCCTGCGCCCCGCCCTGGATTCAAGTTCGAGCCCGCGTTCACCGTATCCGCTCAGTCTTGGGGCGGAGCGCCGATTTTTAATCGGCTTATGTGAGCCGACGACCGCCTATAAGCCGAGTACAACTCGGCGCTCCGCCCCAAGACTGAGCGGATATCGTTCACCGCGGCAAACCTGCTCCTGCCGGACAACCCCGCAAATGCCACAGGCCCAGGGCCGTGTTGGTTCGCCATTTTTCGCGCCACCGCGGCGACCGCCCGAATGTCAGTAGCGCCAGCAAACCACTCGCCAGCCAATCGACCGCCAGCCGAAGCGCCAGACCCATACGCACCAGCCCGCAAACCGAACGCGAGTGGTTCTTTTCAAAGTAAGCGTAACGCGAGCGCCAGTATTCGATGCGCGCCGCCGCCGGCCATTGCCGCGCGCTCCCGCCCTGCCCGTGCCAAACCTGCACTTGGGGCAGATGAAACACCTTCCACCCGTGCCGCCTCGCCTGCAGGCAGAGATCCGTCTCTTCAAGAAAGAAGAAATATCTCTCGTCCAGGCCGCCTACCAGGTCCCAGAGGCTGCGCCGGACCAGCAGGAACGCGCCGATTACTGACTCGACCTCTATCGGTGCGGACAAGCGCGATTCTTTCCCCGGAAAACGGCGCGGGAACAGTCTGCGCAACAGGGACTTATTCAGCAGCTCGGTTGCCGCGGACGGGAAATTGGCGATGGAGTTTTGCGGGGAGCCATCTGCGTTCAGGAGTTGCACTCCCGCGACCCCGCATCCAGGGTTCTGGCGCATCCAAACCACCGCTTCGGAGAGGGTGTCCGCATTCAACCGCGCGTCCGAGTTTAGCAGCAGCAGCAATTGGCCCGTGGTGGCGGCAGCTCCCAGGTTGTTGGCCGCCGCGAACCCCAGGTTTCGCTCGCGCCGCAGCAAACGCATTTCCGGGAACTCAGCGCGGACTGCTTCCGGCGTGCCATCGCTCGACCCGTTGTCCACTACGACGACCTCCTTTTCCAGGTCGTCGCGACTTTCGAACACCGAACGGATGGCCGCCAGAGTCAGCGAGCAGGTGTTGCGGGTGACGATGATGACCGAAAGGTCAATCCGGGGCCGAACGGGGATTGCGGTCGCCGCATTCCCAGGCTCGGCGCTGTTGCTGTCAGGTGGTGGCATCGGCTCCGCACCTCAGGTTGTGCGCTGGGGTTTGCCCTGGGCCAAGCGCACCTTCGAATAACGGGTCACCGAGTGAAACGCCGTCATCCATGCAATGTAATAACCCTGCCACCCATCCAAGAAACCCAGCCGCACAATATACGCCCGCACAAATCGCCACGCCGGCCGGAATGCCAGGTCCGCCCATGTCGCCCTCTGCCCTTGCTTGAGCGCGTCACGGGCAAAATCCTCGCTGTACGCTGAAATTTTGGCCAGTTGGTCGTCGATCTCCAGCGCATTATAGTGCAGCAAATCGCTGCGCAACCGGCCGACCCGCCCCTGCACCTGGAGCTTGTCATGCGGGTCCACCCCGCCCCACTCCGCCGACCCCCGGCGCCAAAGCCGGATCCCGCGGTCCGGATACCAATCGCCGTGCCGGATCCATCGGCCGCAAAAATTTGTCAAGCGCGGAAAGCTGAAGGCCGCAAACTGACCCGGGCTCGTTCCGTCTCCGAAGAGCTCTTGGATCTCCGTTTTCAGTTCCTGCGAAACCGCCTCGTCCGCGTCCAGCCCTAGAATCCATTCCTGGGTGGCTTTGCGAGCGGCGGAGTTCTTTTGCGCGATGTGTCCTTTCCACGGTTCACGAAACACTTTTGCGCCGTGCTTCGCCGCGATCTGTTCCGTCTCGTCCGTGACCTCCGCGTTGAGCACCACGATGATCTCCGCTGCCCAGCCGGCGACACTCTGGAGCGCGCGGCCGATGCGCGCGGCTTCCGCCCCCGAAATGATACAGACTGAGAGCGGCAATGGTTTTTGCGTCCCTGACCCCATGGAACCAACCCTAGATTACCCGCCGCTCGGCGTCCGCGAAAGGCCCCGGAGGTATGCTGAATAGGCTTGGCGCAACGCGTTCTCCGGCGGACTGACCGCAATGAACAGCCGGGCGCGGGCGCGGGCCGTTTCACCGGCCTTCACGTCCCGCCCGAAAAGGCACAAGTACATCGAGTAATGCCCCTCAGCCTGGTGCGGTGTCAGGATGGCAAAGCAATCCGTCGGCGGTGACATCAGTGCCGCGGTCAGACCGTTGGCCTCACAGCGCCGGAACCCCAGCGGCCTGGCCAACATTGGCCGGATCACCCAGTCCACCGGGTTGGGCTCTATTTTCCAGCGGCCGTCCTGAATGACCGTGACTGCGCCCGCGTCGCGCGGGAATGCCTGCCAAACACCCTCGCCCTTTTCGGCCGCCAGGAACGTCCCCTGGCCGCCGGCATGCGCCGCCGAGTTGGTGAAACCGGAGGTGAAGTAGGAGGCCACGAACGATTCAAATTTCAGCAGGTTTGCTTTCGCTTCCACGACCGTTTCGAGATCGACGGCCTCCGGCTCGGCCCACCGATATCTGGCGCGCAGCTCAAACGGCCGATCCGCCGCCGCGGGCCAGCACACCTCCACGCTGCCATCAGCGGCTAGCCTGGCCTCGCTCGGCCAATCCCACGCCGCCGTGCCATACCTCTTATTGGCGCTGAACACCCGGTAATGCCCCAACAGGCCCATGCTGGCGTCCAGGCGGGTGCCGGTCGGCACGTGCACCACCGAGGAAAGCCCCGCCGAGCGCCCGCCGGCCCGCAGCTTGCCCCGCAGCAGTCCGGTGTCGAAACTGAACTCGTTATTTTCACCCGGCGAAAACCGAAGCCCTGCCGGTTCGCCGCCGAAGATGACTTGGGGCGTCGACAGCATCCCCAAAACTACGGCTGCCGCTATGTGGTGCTTCACTCGTGCGCGCATTTGGTGTTTTCGTTTCTTGCTGGCCGCGAGTATAAGTCCGAAATCTGAAACCCGAAATCATAAACGTGAGATTGTTTCCGGTGAACCTGAACGTCCTGGCATGGGCTCTCGTGCTGTCAATTTCGGCCGCTGCCGCCGACCCGGCGTCTTTGCGTGTGGATTTCAGCCGCACCAACGGCCCGGTGCGCCGGTTGCACGGCCTCAACAAAGGGCCGCTGGCGGCTGGCGGGCTCATTGACCTCACGGACCGCTGGCGCGAACTCGCGCCCCCACTCACTCGGCTGCACGATTGCCAATGGCCGTTCTCCGACGTGGTCGATCTCCACTCCCTCTTTCGCGATCCCGCCGCCGACCCGGCGAACCCGGACAGCTATGATTGGCTGCTCACGGACTCATACCTCGCCGCGATCCGTCAGACCGGCGCCGCAATCGTTTTTCGCCTCGGTGAGAGCATCGAGCATTGGCCCGTCAAACGTTTCGTCCACCCGCCCCGGGATCCCGACCGCTGGGCTGCCGTTTGCCTCGGCGTCATCCGTCATTACAACGAAGGCTGGGCCGCCGGTGTCCGCTATAACATCCGTTACTGGGAGATCTGGAATGAGCCGGAAAACCGGCCCACCATGTGGAGCGGGTCAGACGACGATTACCTCCGGCTTTACCGGACCGCCGCGCGGTCCATCAAGCAACGCTTCCCCGACCTCAAAGTCGGCGGTCCCGCAACTGGCTATCCCGGCCGCTTCGACAACGGCCGGTTTGTTCCGGCCGGGTTTGTCACCAACTTCCTGGCTTCCTGTCGCCGCGATTCGGTGCCGCTGGATTTCTTCTCCTGGCATTGCTACACGGCCGACCCGGGAGAGTTGGTCACGCGAGCGCGGGCGATTCGCGGGTTGCTCGACGCCGCCGGGTTCGTCGCCACCGAGAGCCATCTCAACGAGTGGAATTACCTCCCGGGAGACAGTTGGGATGCGTTCTCAAAGTCCGCGAGCCCGGAATTCCGGCGCCGGTTCTACGAACGCATGTCCGGCGCCGAAGGGGCGGCCTTTGTCGCAGTGGCTTTGATCGAATTGCAGGCCGCGCCCCTGGACGTCTCCAACTTCTACCATGGGGAACTCGGAGCATTCGGGATCTTTGACGAATATGGCGGCCCCAATAAGGTCTTCTACGCCCTTCGCGCGTTCAGCAACCTGGCGCGGCTGGATTGGCGAGTGCCCATCGAGGGTCCTATTCCCGGAAAACTGGCTGCGCTGGCGGCAAAGCAAAACGACGGACGCCGGGCGGCCGTGCTCTTGAGCAATTTCCACTCCGATGCGACAACGCTCCAACTGTCGCTGGCGGGGGCGGAGACCCTTTCCGGCTACCACGTGTGGACTATTGACTCGCAACGGTCCTGGCAGGAGACGGCGCAAGGCAGAATCGGCAGTGACAAAAAGCTGCAAATCGATCTGCCCGCCCCGGGAGTCGCGCTTGTGGAGATAAATCCCTAGAACGTGTCCGAAGACCCAAGTCCAGTGCAGGAGCCGGAACTCCGACTTGCAGTCGGCTTACATCCCGTTCAGGAGTCGGAGCGCCGACTTGTAGTCGGCTTACATCCTGTTCGGGCAATGGACACGCTGCCATGTCCACCTTCCAAGCCGACTGCAAGTCGGCGCGCCGCATGCTTCGTCACGCTTTAGCCGTCCGGAATCACTTCGCGGCCAACTCCTTCAAGTCCGCCGCAAATTCATCCACGTCCTCCGGGGTGGTGTCCCAACTGCACATCAGGCGCGATTCTTCCCAGCCACCGACGTGCGTGTAGAACTTCCAACCGCGCTCGTGCATCGCCGCCGCCAGCCTGTCCGGGATGCGGGCGAAGACCCCATTGCTGTCCACGGCGTAGGAGATCTTCACGCCGGGCACCCCGCTAATCCCGTTAGCCAGCCGCCGGGCCATCTCATTCGAGTGCCTCGCATGTCGGAGCCAGGCGCCGTCCCTCAGCACACCAACCCAGGGCGCGGACAGAAACCTCATCTTGGACGCCAGTTGCCCACCTTGTTTGCACCGGTAATCGAACTCTCTTGCCAGCTCCCGGTCGAAAAACACAACCGCCTCACCAACCGCCAGGCCATTTTTCGTGCCGCCAAAACACAACACGTCCACTCCCGCCTTCCACGTGATCTCCTTCGGCGTTACCCCGAGCGACACCACTGCGTTGGCAAAACGGGCGCCGTCCATTTGCATCTTCAACCCGAAATGCCGCGCCACAGCCGCCAGCTCACCCAGCTCCTGCAGGGAATACGCCGTCCCCACTTCCGTCACCTGCGTCAGGCTCAGCGCCCGCGGCTTCGGGTAGTGGATGTCGGTGCGCTTGTTGACCGCCCGCTCGATCGATTTGGGATCCACCTTCCCCGCCCCTCCCGGCAGCAACAGCACTTTTGTCCCGTTCGCGAAAAACTCCGGCGCCCCGCATTCCGAGCCTTCCACGTGCGCAAACTCGTGGCACAGGATGCTGTGGTAGGACTGGCACAACGAAGCCAGTGAGAGCGAGTTCGCCGAGGTGCCGTTAAATACGAAATACACCTCACAATCCGTCTCGAATACCTCGCGCAGCAGGTTCGCGGCTTTCTCGGTCCAGGAGTCGTTCCCGTAGCTCACCTCGTGGCCCTGGTTGGCCTCCACCATCGCGGCAAAAGCTTCCGGGCAGATGCCCGCGTAGTTGTCACTCGCAAAGTGGCGGCTCCGATTGTGTTTTACCATGACCCGATATTAGGCCGCCGCGGAGCCTAGGAAAGAACGGAATGCCGACGCGACGTCCAGTGGACGACGCCAATTAGTTGCGCGCCAAACACTTGGCTCGCAGCAATTATCATATGTAATAGTCCGTTGCAGAAAGCGTAATCATGCTTTACCTTCCTGCTATCATGGATACGCCAGTATGCCTCGGTTGTGGCGAGCCCCTTCCCCTCGCGGGCAATGCGCTCTCCCGAAATCCCGGCCTCTGCGCCTCCTGCTCAAGCATCGCGGATGGTATGAGCGAAGCAGTCCAGGACAGCGTTGAGAACCCGCTCAACTGTGATGCCGGTCAGGCAGCGAAGGTCGACCGGACAGTTTCGGCGGAAACACGGCGAGCAAGGGGGCGGCGACGAGAGCAAATGGTGGCGTGGGTCGCCGGGGAGCCCCGGCCCGGTGAGTGCGGGCGAGGTACTGCCGAACAGAGCGACAACCGGCGTTCCGAGCGCAGCGGCGACGTGCATCGGCCCGCTGTCGTTGGTCAATAGGACCTTCGACACTGCCAGAAACCGCATCAAACCGCGCAACGAAGTTGTGCCGGCGAGGTTGATGAACCGGGCTTTCGCCTGAGCGGCAATCTGTTCGCAGGCATCCCGGTCACGTGTGTCCCCAAACCCGAGCCATGCGACGTCCTTCATCCGCCGCGAGACCTCCCGCGCGACCGAAGCAAATCGGTCGGCCGGCCAGCGCTTGGCCGGACCGTAGGCCGCCGAGGCGCTCATGCCCAGGAACACGGTTGCGGAGCGCGCCACCGGCTCGCCACGTGCTCCCGCCAGGCGTTCCCTAAGCTCTGTCCGCGCGGCCTCCACGTCTGCCGTTTTGAGTTCAAGGCGCGGGGAGAGTGGCTCCGGATCCGCCCCCAGAACAGCAGCCAGGTGAAGATACTCGTGCAGTTGGTGAGTCCTGGCGGTGCCTGCGAGGTCGCCCCGGGCGGGTGGTCCGGCCAATGCTCCGGTGCGGATTAGCCGTTGGACCTCGCCAGCACTCCGCTTGTGCATCGAAAGGTGCCCCGGCCGCGGCCTGATTGCGTCCGTCAAAAAAAAGTTTCGCCAGGGACGCGCAAAGCCAATTCGCCGACCAATGCCGGCCAGCCAGACTTCCAGTGCGGACCGCGGCGAGTTGGGCAGCACCAGCGCGGTGTCGAAGGAGCCGGCGCGCAGCCGGCGGCCGGCCGGGAACGCACCTTCGCCCGGAACGAAAGTCAGAACTCCGTCAATGCTGCGGCAGGCGCTCCATAGGTCCGCCAACTTCTCGCTCGTAAAGAGTGTGATGCTGGCATCCGGGAAACGTTGTCGCAGCCGCGCTAACGCCGGGAGCGTCATTACCGCGTCGCCGAGCCAGTTGACACCACGCACCAGGATCCGGCGCGGTTCGAGAACGGCAGATGAATTGTCGTCAGGCATACCCGACACCCGGTTGGTCTATTTCTCTGGCGGCCCGGCCGGGGCCGGTCCGACTGCGGCCTCGGGCTGGCTGAGTTGTTGGGCGGACGTGGAGTCCCGGCTTTCGCCGGCGCCAGCCTGGCCCAACCGGCCCTTCCACCGGTTGTGAACCCAGAACCAGTTGGCGGGATCCTGGCGAATCGCGGCCTCGAAGGCGTGGTTCACGTCCTCCATGATTGCCATAACCGGGCGAGGCCGCCCCTCCTGGTGGGTCGGGACCTCGGTCCGGGCCTCGATGCGCCAGCGCGCCAGGCCGACCCGATAACAGATGCCGACGCAGAGCCTACAGGCATATCTCAAAGCAAACAGCGCGGGCGCGGCCGAGGTCGAGCATTCGGTCCCAAGGAACGGCAGCCGCAGGCCGCGGGGGCCGCCGTGCTGGTCGGCCAGCAGGCCCAGGATCACCCCGGGCTGGTTCATGTACGATTTCAGCTCCGCCGTCTCGAATCGGCGCTCAAAAAAAAGACAGCCGGACTTGGTCCGCATCGTCTGCAGCAGCCGGTTTAAGGATGCTTGGCGCAGGCCGCGGTAGGTGGTGGCGGTGGTATAGCCGGGCGCAAATTGCCCGAACCGCGCGTAAAGCTCGAAGTTCCCAAAATGCCCAATTGCGGCCACTGTCTTCTCCGGCCGCTCCCCGGCGCGCGGCGGCGGCAGCGCCGGCGTGATGAATTCCACGTGCGGCCGAAGCTGCTCCGCGCTCATCGCCGCCGTCTTCACCGCGCAGGCGAAGTTCTCCCCAATCCGGCGGAAATTCTCCCGCGCCAGCGCCCTGATTTCCCCCGGCGACTTCTCCCCTTCAAAGCACAGCGCGAGATTGGCCAGCGCCACTCTCCGGTGCCGCCCATCGAGCCAAAAAGCCAGCGCGCCGCCGGCGCGGCCTACACGGGCGACCCACCGGAGCGGCAGCTTCTGCAACAGCCCGATCAGCAGCCGTGCCACGGTATAGAGAAACGCGTCCATCGCTTAGCGGAAGCAAATCTTGCGCACGCAATCCTGGAAATCGTTGGCCCCGCTCAGGATCTTAATCTCGACCCGCATAAAGTAGATCGGCAAATCCCGCCGGTCGATCTTGGGGAACCGGACCGCGTCTTTTTGCGTCGTCACGATGGTGTCGGCCTGCCGTTTCTTGCTCCGGTTGATCACGTTGAGGATTTCCTGCTGCGAAAAACGGTGGTGGTCCGCAAACCGCTTCGCGTACACCAGCTCGGCGCCCAGGTTCACCAGGCTCTCTTCAAAGCTTTCAGGCTGGGCGATCCCGCTCAACGACGCGATCTTGCGATCCTTCAAAAATTCGATGCCCACTCGCCGCCCCGTGAACACGTCCTCGAGATAGAGCGGATGGTGGATGCACTCGATGATGCCCGCGCCGGGGTTCACCTGCGCAATACGCCGCCGCAGCTCGGCGGTGTTACCGTCGCTTTTGGTGATGAAAATCGTGCTGGCCCGTGCCAGGTGCGAGGGCGGTTCGCGCAAAGTGCCGCGGGGCAGCAGCCGTTCGTTCCCGAAGGGCTGCTGGCGGTCGATCAACACAATGTCCTGCCGCCTCCCACGCAGCTTCCAGTACTGGAACCCGTCGTCGAGCAGCAACGTGTCGCATCCGAACTTCTCGATCGCATAACGGCCACTCTTCACGCGATCCTTGTCCACCAGCACGACCACGTCCCGCAGATTGGAAGCCAGCATATACGGCTCGTCCCCGGCCATTTCTGAATCCAGCAACAGCGACCGGCCGTCGGACACCACACGCGGCGGCGTCGTGTCGTCTCGAAAGAGCGCCTTTTTGACCGCCCATTGGTGGAAGGGAACCGGTTTGGAGCGATACCCGCGCGAGAGGATCGCGACGTTCCGCCCTTGATCTTTCAGCTCCCGGGCGAATTTCTCGACGACTGGCGTCTTGCCCGTCCCGCCCACGGTGAGATTCCCGATCGCGATCACCTGCACCCCCAGCGTCGAATCCCGCAGAATGCGCCGATTGTAAAGAAAACGCCGCGCGATCACCGCCACTTGAAACAGCTTCGAGCAGCCATACAACGCGGCCCGCAGCATCGCCGCCCGCGCGCCGCGCCGCTCTTCCAGGATGACCTCCAGCGCAAAGGTCTGGCTGTTCTCCATCCATGCTCGAAACCGCTCACGCATGTCTCTCAAATCTGCCAAGTGCGGTACCCCAGGGCAAGAGATTGGTGGTGATGGATCAGTTGCGGGGCGCCAGGCATCCGGCGCGCGGACTTCAGTCCGCAGCAATGGCCGCCTTCGTGCGTTGCTGCGGACTGAAGTCCGCGCGCCGACCACGCCCCGACGGCCGGCCTGCACAAATGACTGCGGGGGTTACGATCGGTGGTCGTTTCCACTTGCGGCGCCCTCTCACTCACGCAAAACTAATATCGACATGAAGATTACTGATGCCCTCATAGCTGAGCACGCCATCTACCTCGGCGTGTTCGACGAGATCGAACGCGTCCTGCCGAGTTTGACGACCCCCTCCGAGCTCCAGACCATGGCTGGCATTATTACCCGCATCCTGCAACCCCACGCGCTCGACGAAAACAACCTGGCTTACCTCGCGCTCGACCACGCGCTGGCCCACAAGGGAAAACTCGAGCGCATGCACCACGAACACAAGGAAATCGACGAGCGGCTGATGAAGGTCCATGAAACCGGGAATTGCTCCGAAGGACGCCGCCTGCTGAAGGCCGCCATCGCCGCTTCCCGCGAACATTTCCAGCTCGAGGAACGAGAGGTGTTCCCCCTGCTGGAAAAGACTCTCAAGCCGGAAAGTCTCGAGGCGCTCGGACGCAGTTGGCTGGGGCGGAAGGGGACTATCAACTAAACACCTCAGTGCAGTCGACTTCGGCACTCCTCGGCCGGTAACCCCTCAGTCAAGCGCGGTAGGGACGCGTTCCACCGCGTCCCCAACACCTGTTTTAGCGAGAATGGGACGCGGTG